>NZ_JBNDIT010000007.1:0-222373 GCF_050434545.1 Comamonas sp. 4034
TCACCGAGCTGGGCACGCCCCAAACGGTGGCCGTGGCATAACTACGTCTGGGGTTTGGGGAGACTCAGTCCCAAACCGATTTATGCAACAAGGCCCCGCGGATGCATTGTCGAAAATTGGGGTAAATATCTAAAAAATAGATATATCTGAAGTCAGGTCTTGCCTGTTTCATGGTCGGGTTGTTGATTATTTGCTATCGATGAGCATATGTTGATTGCGTATGGCTTTCAACAACCAAATGACAGAAGGCGCACCATGACGTGGGAGGAATGATGCAAGTCAGGTCTGTCTGATGCTTCATAGCGAAGATGCTGACGATGTGTGGCAGGAATGCTCAGCGCTTCCAGCCCGCTATCAGGCGCGCGGCATGTACCGTTTTTGACTTGAAGAGCTGATCGCCGGGCGACAGTTTTATGCGTGGCTGGCTACCACAGGACGGAGACCCTTAGCCGTGGCATGGCTCACGCCTTCTTGTCGATGCCCAGCATTCTCCACAACCCCGGATATTCTGATACCGCGCCAAAGTCGGTAACTTCCAGCCTGGCGCGGTAGTGGTGCTCGGGGGATGTGTAGTCGTAGGCGTGTGGGCTGACGCGGTGGTAGGTTTGCTGCAGCCTCTTCACCTGCCAATCATCGGCGTCCAGCCACACGGCAATGGTTGAAGCAGTCTCGGAGGCTTGCAGGTTCAAACGCCGTATGGCGTTGGTATTGCTGGCCGGGGTGAAGCCCAGGTCGATGTCGACCAGTCCGTCAAGGCCGTGATCGGGCTGCGCGTTGATGAGCCATGTTCCGCCGGCACCACGGGCGATGTGCAGGTCAATGTTTCTGGTGCCCACCCAGCCCTGCACGGTTGCTTCCTGGCTGGCCCAGTGGCTATCGCAGCGCAATTGGTAGTGCAGGTTGGCAGTGCTGGCAATGTTGCTCTGGTGGTGGAATATGGCTGTGCCTTCGATTGTCCAGCCACCCGGGCCTTGGGTGATGCGGCAGGCGTCCAGGCCTTCCTTGTCCAGGCATTTCCAGAGTACGGTGTACATGGGCTCACTCCTGATTTGGATGGTGGCGGACTCCATGGTGAACGCGCTATTCGTTCGCCGCTTTCAGCATTCCACCTTGGCAAACTCCACTGCCAGATGGTCGATCAGCGCGCGCACCGCGGGCAGCATGCCGCGGCGGCTGGCAAATACGGCGTGCACGGCTTCTTCGCGCGGGCCCCATTCGGGCAGCACGCGCACCAGGGTGCCGGCGGCAATCTGTTCGTGGATCATGATCATGGGCAGCTGCACGACGCCCAGGCCTGCCAGCGCCGCGCCGCGCAGGGCCACCATGTCGGTGGTGATGAGGCGGGGCTGGTGGGCTATGCTGATGGCCTTTTCCTCTGCATGCTGCAGGTGCCAGACGAACTGCTGCTCGGGTGAGCCGAGCCACAGGCTGGGCCAGGTCGAGAGATCCTGCGGCGCGCGCGGCTGGGCCTGGCGTGCCAGCAGGATTGGGCTGGCCACGAGGTGCTGCTTGTGTACGGAGAGCATGCGCACGGACAGTTCGCTGTCTTCGAGTGGCATGGTGCGTACGCGAATGGCCAGGTCCAGCCCTTCGCCGATGACGTCGACGCGGCGGTTGGTGGCATCGAGCTGCACCGTCACATCGGGGTACATCACCATGAAGTCGGTGAGCATCTTGTGCGCCAGCTCGTGCAGCAGGGTGATGGGGCAGGACAGGCGTACCACGCCGCGCGGGGTAGCCTGCACGGCTTCCACGCTGCGCTGGGCCGCATCGGCCTCCACCAGCATGGCCTTGCAGTGCTGGTAGTAGGTCTGGCCGATTTCGGTGACGGCAAATTTGCGGGTGGATCGCAGGAGCAGGCGCACGCCCAGGCGCTCTTCCAGCAGGGCAATGCGGCGGCTGAGCTTGGATTTGGGCATGCCGAGCGCGCGGCCGGCTGGGGCAAAGCCACCGTGGTCCACCACCTGGACAAAGTAATACAGGTCGTTGAGGTCTTGCTGCATGGGCGGTTTCTATATCGTTCTTCAAATAGAACGAATTAGGCCAATTATGCCCTCTAGTGCGAGCAGTGTTCCATCTCCATAATTGCAATACGGCCTCCGGCACGATGGACTGGCGGGCCATAGAAGGAAATACTCTCATGAAAAACGTTCTGCAGGTTCAAGACGCACCCCGCCAGCACTGGGTGGGCGATGGCTTTCCCGTGCGTTCGCTTTTTTCGTACCAGAGCCATGGCAAGGCGCTCAGCCCTTTCCTGCTGCTCGATTTTGCCGGCCCTGCCGAATTCACTCCCGCCACCACGCCGCGCGGCGTGGGCCAGCACCCTCACCGGGGCTTCGAGACGGTGACCATCGTCTATGACGGTGAAGTGGCGCACCGCGATTCGACCGGCCAGGGTGGCGTGATCGGGCCTGGCGATGTGCAGTGGATGACGGCGGGCGCTGGCATTCTGCATGAGGAGTTCCACTCGCCCGCCTTCACGGAGAAGGGCGGCCCGCTGCGCATGCTGCAGCTGTGGGTGAACCTGCCAGCCAAGGACAAGAGTGCGCCTGCGGGTTACCAGGGCATTGGCAATGCGCAGATTCCTGCGGTGGCGCTGCCCGGCGATGCGGGACAGGTGCGGGTGATTGCCGGCAGCTACGCGGGGCAAACGGGCCCGGCCCGCACTTTCACGCCGATGAATGTGTGGGATGTGCGCATCCGCGCCGGGCAGACGGCCACGCTGGAGTTGCCCGATGGCTGGAGCACGGCGCTGGCCATGGTGGAGGGTACCGCGTTGGTCAATGGCGAGCATGTGGCGCGCGAAGCGCAGCTGGTGGTGATGGAGCAATCCGGTACCACGGTCACCATTGAGGCCAACAGCGATGTGGTGCTGCTTTTGATGAGCGGCGAGCCTATCAACGAGCCCATCGTCGGCTATGGCCCGTTTGTGATGAACACGCAGCAGGAGATCGTGCAGGCAGTGAACGATTTCAACAGCGGCAAGTTCGGCAGCATGCGGGCGTGACAGGGTTTTGCCAAAATGGCTGCCAGCGCTTGATGGGTAAGCGCTGACAGCTATCAAAAGCATAGAGCGCGATAGACGCAAAAAACGGACACCTCGGTGTCCGTTTTGCTGTGTGGCACTCTGCCATGCCGGGTTGCCCCGGCGGTGGCATGACCGCCTGTTTGCCAGCTACTTATTAGTGGCTTTAATGGCTTACCAGTTGGCCTTCATGCGGTCATACACCCAATCACCAAAGCGGCGGTGCGCTTCGGGCGTGTAGTTGATCTTGTCGGAAAACACGTACTGCGAGATCTTGCCGCTGTCGACCACGGTGTCGATGGTGCACAGCGACGAGTTGATCTGGCCTGCACCGATGCCAATGCCGTTGGTGGCATCCACGGTGGTGCACAGCGGGTCGGTGTTGTTGGTGAAGTTGAAGTTGCCGGGGTTGCCGGTCATCGAGTTGAAGTAGTACTGCACGTCGGAGTACAGCACCTGGGTGCCGTCCAGATCCACCAGGGAGACCTGCATGGTCTGGTTGAACGCGTTGGTGGCGTCTTCCAGCGTCTTGGTGGGCTGGGGGTCGGCGGCCGGGTTGGCGGTATCGAGGCCCTTGGCCCACAGGGTGCGCGAGACGTTGGGGGTGCCAATGGCCAGCACGCGCGGCGCGCCAGCCACATGCAGGCGGCGCACCTGGTCGGCCATCTGTTTGCCTGCGGTCTTCATGTTGGCCAGGTACTGCTCCACGGTGGTGGTGCCAGCCAGCACTTCGTTGTAGCCCGCAATCACATCGCTCATGCCGCCGCTCAGCAGCACAAACTGCTTCTCGGGGAACTTGGGGTTGGCGGCCAGGTAGCTGTCGATCTGCGAGGTGATGGACGGAGCGTTGGTGCCGGTGGCATCGGGCAGTGCCACCCGGGCATTGCCTTGGGCGTAGGCGGTGCCGCCGGCGCGTGCTGCCGTCAAGGTCAGGTCATAGCGGTAGGCGATCTCGCGCGTCCAGTTGTTTTGGAGGCCGTCGGTGGTGGTGACGGAGTAGGGCCGACCGTTGGAGTTCTGGCCCAGGTCGGACATTGCGTCGCCGAAGGTGATGATGCTGTCGGGGCGAACACTGTTCGCCGTGGTGCTAGAGCCGCAAGCCGCCAGCAGAGCCACCGAGGCAGCTGCCGCGGCGGTCAACAGGGTACGGTGCATCCAGTTTTCTGCCATGTAGGTTCTCCAAATTTGTAGTGCGTAGTGTAGCGAGGCTGGGGGGGACCACCAAAGCACTGAGGTAAAGAGTGGTAAACCTGTATGGGCACCGCAGAGGCGCAGTCGTACGCTCGGGTTCTTACAACCAACAGCAACAGGAGACAGCATGCACGCGCAACGATTTCAAGCCGCCCGCTGGGCGCGGTGGGCTCTGTGGACGGGTGCGGCTGCCGCCGCTGCATTGCTGAGCGCCTGCGGAGGGGGCGGCAGCGATGACGACGACACCCGAGTGACCACCGTGAAGGTGATGGGCGACAGCCTGGCCGACAGCGGCACCTTTGGCTACAAATTCACCGTGCAGGCAGCGCAGGCGGTGGGTGAGGGATCGACCCCGCTGTGGGTCGATCAGGTGGCCACGCAGTACGGCACCAGCCTGTGCGCGCACTACCGTTTCAATGGCAGCAGCTTTGCCGCACAGGCCAATTGCACCAACTATGCCATTGGTGGGGGCCGTATCAACTACCTGCAGTCGGCCAGCTCGCCGCTGTCCATTCCGCAGCAGTTGCGCGATGCGGCGGCGGTGGGCTTCGGCAAGGGAGACTTGCTGCTGATCGACGGCGGTGGCAACGATGCCTCGGATCTGGTGACGGCCTACCTGAGCGCGGCCACCGACCAGGGCGCGGCCTACCAGGCTCTTTTGTCCACCCAGCTTGATGCCGCTACGGTACGAGACTTGATGGGCAAGGGCGCCAGCGGGCTGGCAACGGCAGGGGGGGCCTATCTGCAGGCCTTGGCCAAGAACTGGGCTGCCACCATCCGCAGCCAGACGGTGGACAAGGGCGCGCTGCGAGTGGCGGTGCTCAACATGCCCGATGTCAGCCTGACGCCCAAGCTCCGCGTGGTGTTGCAGGCCGTAGCGGTGCAGCAGGGCGAGGCGGCCGCGCAGCAGCTGCAGGCGCTGATCTCGGGCTGGGTGCGCGCCTTCAACCAGCAGCTCGCCAACAGTCTGGCGGGCGATACCCGTGTGGCCGTGGTCGATTTTTACGCTGCCTTGAACGATCAGGTGAGCCAGCCGCAGAAATACGGCTACACCAATGTGACGACGCCCGCCTGCCCGGCCAGCGGCGCAGATGCCAATGGCCTGCCCCAGTATGACTTGGCAACCTGTACGGCAGCGGGTTTGTCTGCCCGCATTCCTGCAGGCCAGACTTCGGCGGACTGGTGGCAGCGCTATGTGTTTGCCGACAGCTTTCACCCAACGCCACGCGGCCATACGCAGTTGGGTGTTGCCGTCAGCACGCGTCTGGTGCAGGCAGGGTGGTAATTTGCTATAGAAAAAAGAGCTTCTGGCGCTTGTTTAATAAGCGCCAGCAGCCTTTTTTATCAGGAATTGCGTTGTGCGTTGTATCAACCGGCCGCTGCGGCGCGCTGCAGCCGGTCGGCCACGCCTTCCCAGTCGGCCGTCTCGGGCGGTGTCTCGATCCAGATCAGCTTGGCGCCCCAGTCGTCAAAATTGCGCAGCATGCCAAACAGCTCGCGCGCCACGGCCAGTGGTGCCTCTGGCATGCGGCGCAGCAGCAGGTGCGTGTTGCCGGCTTTCAGAGGGCTGCGGTGGTAGATGGCGATGTTCTTGCCATCGGCGCCCAGAATGTCGAGGGCCGATTGCAGCTGCTTGGCATCCATGAGCCGTACCTTGGCATTGGGCGCATAGTGGGCCAAAAGCGTTCCTGATGCACGAGGGGTATGCGCAGGCAGCTCTTCTTTTGAGAGCGGCTGCATGCCGCAGACGCGTGCAATGTCGTCGCGCGTGATGGCGCCGGGGCGCAGCAGCACGGGCACGCCGCGCGTGCAGTCGACGATGGTCGATTCGATGCCGACCTCGCAGGCACCGCCATCGAGCACCAGAAGGTCGTCGCCAAACTCTTCGGCCACATGGCGGGCGGTGGTGGGGCTGACGCGGCCAAACTTGTTGGCGCTGGGCGCAGAGACACCCCAGACGGGAGGATCGAGCTGCTGGCAGGCCTGCAGCACGGCGTGGGCCACGGGGTGCGATGGGCAGCGCAGGCCTACGCTGTCCTGGCCGCCGGTCGAGGCCTTGGCGGCCTGCGGCAGGCGCGGCAGGATCAGCGTCAGCGGGCCGGGCCAGAAGGCGTCGATCAGCTGCTGGGCAAAAACCGGCACTTCCTTGGCGTAGCGGGTGATGGCGTCGGCGCCCGCCACATGCACGATCAGCGGATGGTTGGCGGGCCGCCCCTTGGCAGTGAAGATCTGCGCCACGGCGGCATCGTTGTCGCTGTCTGCTGCCAGCCCGTAGACCGTTTCAGTGGGCAGGCCGAGCAACCGGCCCGCCTGCAGGGCAGCAGCAGCGGTCTGGACCGAGGTGTCCAGCGTTCCATCCAGAATCACATCAAGTCCTTAAAACGCTTCGATACCCAGGATGGCGGCTGCCTTCAGCGCCGTCTCGCGTGCCTTCTCGGGCGTGGCGGCAGTGATGTTCAGGTGTCCCATCTTGCGCCCGGGCTTGGCATCAACCTTGCCATAGAGGTGCAGGTGGGCGCCGGGCAACTGCAGAATCTCGTCCCAGGCTGGCGTTTTGGCCACACCGCCGCTGAACCACAGGTCGCCCAGCAGGTTGAGCATGATGGTGGCGCTGTGCTGGCGCGGCTGCACCAGCGGCAGGTTGGCCATGCAGCGTACCTGCAACTCGAACTGCGACACATCCAGCGCATTCTGGCTGTAGTGGCCACTGTTGTGCGGGCGCGGCGCAATTTCGTTGACCACCAGCTGGCCGTTTTCCAGCACGAAGAACTCTACGCAGAGCACGCCCACGTAGTTAAGGCCAATTGCTACTGATTTTGCAGCTGCAATTGCTTGTTCGGCTTGCGTGGCGGGTACATTTCCTGCAAAAACCTCGGTCACGGCCAGAATGCCGTCGCGGTGCAGGTTGCGCTGCACGGGCAGGTTGACGATGTCACCGTTGCGGCTGCGGGCCACGATGACCGAGCATTCGTGCGCCAGCGGCAGCATTTTCTCGAGCACGCAGGCCACGTGCTTCAGTTCGTCCCAGGCGGCCACCAGTTCGGCGCGGGTCTTGACGCGGATCTGGCCCTTGCCGTCATAGCCCATGCGGGCGGTTTTCAGGATCCCGGGCAGCAAGGCGTCGTTCACGGCGGCCAGCTGCGCTGCGGTCTCGATCACCGCATAGGGCGCGCAGGGCACGCCGCATTTCACGAAATGGGCCTTTTCTGCAGCGCGGTCCTGTGCAATCGCCACGGCAGAGCCTGCGGGCGATACCGGCAGGCTGGCTGCGAGCTGGTTCAGGACACCAGCGGGCACATTCTCAAACTCGGTGGTCACGGCGTCGCACAGGCGAGCCAGCTCTGCCAGGCCTTGTGCGTCTTCGTAGCCGGTGCGGATGTGGTGGTGGCTCACCAGGCCCGCGGGGCTGGTTTCGTCCTTGTCCAGCACGGCGGTGAAGTAGCCCATGGCCTGTGCGGTCTGCACGAACATGCGGCCCAACTGGCCGCCGCCCAGCACGCCGAGGGTGGCGCCCGGCAGGATGGGGGCTGTGTCCTTGGCGGTATGGCTCATGCGTTCACCGGCAAGGTCATGTTGCGGGCCGCTTCGGTCTGCTCGGCGCGGAAGGCGTCGAGCTTCTTGCGCAGCGCGGCATCCTCATTGGCCAGCAGGGCCACGGCGAACAATGCCGCGTTGGCGGCACCGGCGTTGCCGATGGCAAATGTGGCCACGGGCACGCCCTTGGGCATCTGCACGATGGAGTGCAGCGAATCGACGCCTTGCAGGTGGCGGCTCGCCACGGGCACGCCCAGCACCGGCACGGTGGTTTTAGCGGCTATCATGCCCGGCAAATGGGCGGCGCCGCCTGCGCCTGCGATGATGGCCTTAAGGCCCCGGTCCGCTGCGCTCTCGGCGAAGCGGAACATATCGTCTGGCATGCGGTGCGCCGAGACCACCTGGGCTTCGAAGGCGATACCGAATTGCTGGAGAATGGCAACTGCGTGCTGCATGGTGTCCCAGTCGCTGCTGGAGCCCATGACCACGCCAACTTGGATGGGTGTCATAGTGTGCGTTGGCGGGTGCCCCAGGCAACAATGCCGGCCCCGCGCCAGGGTGGAACCCGCCATTTTACTTTTTGCAGTGAAGCTGCCTGATCAACACGGATTTTTAGCGACATGATCGACGTCACCATTCAGAATTTTGAAGCCGAAGTCATTGCAGCCTCGATGCAGGTGCCAGTGCTGGTGGACTTCTGGGCGCCCTGGTGCGGCCCCTGCAAGACCCTGGGCCCGATCCTGGAAAAGCTCGAAGTCGAGTACGCCGGCCGCTTCAAGCTGGTCAAGATCGATTCCGACCAGGAGCAGCAACTGGCGGGCATGTTCGGTATCCGCTCCATCCCCACCTGTGTGCTGATGATTGCCGGCAAGCCGGTGGATGGCTTCATGGGCGCTCAGCCCGAAGGCAAGCTGCGTGAGTTTCTGGACAAGCACCTGCCTTCAGAGGCGGAAATGGCTGCCGAAGCAGGCGCCGGCGAAGCACAGGCGCTGCTCGACAGCGGCGATGTGCAATCGGCCCTGCAGATGCTGCAGGAGGCGCTGGCTGCCGATCCGGCCAATGACGATGCACGCTTTGACTATGTGCGCCTCTTGATCCAGACCGGCGCGCTCGATGAAGCCGAGGCCCAGCTTGAAGAGCCGCTCAAGCGCATTCAGCATCCGCTGCGCTTCGAGGCGCTCAAGGCCTGGGCCCAGGCCATCCGCTTTGTGCACGAAGACGACCGCGGTGAATGGCCCCTGGAGCAGTTCGACGCGCTGATTACCGCCAACAAGCGTGACTTTGACACCCGCTTTGCCAAGGCGCGGGTGCTGATGGCCGAAGGCCAGTGGATGGCCAGCATGGACGAGCTGCTGGAGATCATCATGCGCGACAAGACTTGGAGCGACCAGGCGGCCCGCAAGCTTTACATTGCCATTCTGGAGCTGCTCACGCCGCCCAAGCCCAAGGATGCAGGTGCCGTACCGGGTAAAACCGCAGGCGGCATCGAGCTGACCGGTAAGGCTGGCAAGCAGGAAGACGAGCTGACAGCCATGCTGAGCAGCTACCGCCGCCGCCTGAGCATGGCGCTCAATTGAGCCCTTGCAGGTGCGCCGCCACCGGGCCAACCCTACACCCCGTTGCAACTGCGGCGGCGTAGGGCTCTGGTTTGCACCTATACTGATAGCAGCAAAGCGGCAATGGGCGCGCGCAGGTGCCCAATTCGGGCGTGCGATGGCCTACAGGAATTGGCAGACACGGCGCTCGGAGCGCATGGGGCGTGCCGCGATCGCAGGAGAGCAAATACCATGGGACTGTGGCAAAAACTGTTCGGCTGGCTGAACCCGTCGGCCACAACGGCTGCCCATACAGAGGCGGGCGCAGCGCTGCAGACCGCACCGGGGGGCACGTCGCCTTCCGGTTACCAGGCTGCCCATGAGCCAGCGTTCGATCCCCACGCCGAGCTAGTGGCCCCCACGCCTGTGGCGGATGAGCGTGACATCCCCGGCCCGTCTGACAGCGCGCAATTCCAGGACGCAGAAGACGCCGCTGCGCAAGACACCAACCAGCCCGATCTGTTTGAAGCGGCCGCACAGGCCGAAGCTGCGCGGCTGGCTGCCATTCCTGCGGTCATCAACAACCCGGGCCTGCGCGATGCGCTGTCCACCTATGCTGGCATCGCCTGGGATCGCCAGATTGACTTTGCCGAAAAGGTGGGTGACCGCCCCTGGTCGGCCGATACCAGCCAGGGCCTGATTGCGTTTGGCGATGACCTGCGCTTTCGCATGCAGGTGCTGGGCTCGTACGCGTTTGAATCAGGGTCGTGGCAATGGATCTGGGCCAACACCCAGGCCGAGGTGGCACCCGCGTTCACCGAAGTGGCCCGCCAGCTGCTGGGTTTTGGCAATGCGCAGCAACTGGCACTGTTCACCCAAGCGCGTTCTGCGCTGCGCGAGGAAGACCTGCATACCATCGGCCTGATTGCCGCTGGCGCTGACGAGAGCGCAGGTTACTACCTGGGCAATTACGGCGAAGGCATTCTGCTGGCGCTGATCGACCCGGGCCACGGTCTGCCTGCACCGGCGGCCAGCAAGCCCGAGCGTGTGCTGACCGTTGTGCCCCAGCTCATCAGCGAATTCGAGCTGAACCACCGCCTGCTGCTGCGCCACTACCTGGAGGCCAAGGGCTTTGCCGTGCAGGACGAGGGCGGGCAGATCACTGCGAGCCAGGGCGCCAACCGTGTGAGCGCCAAGCTGGATGCGCAGGGCCGCATCACTGCCATCAACGGCAGTCTCAGCGGCTAAAACCTAGTGCGAAAACGGCTGCTGGCGTCTATCCCATCAGCGCATTGCTATCTAAATTGATAGCAAATCTGTTTTGAGCGGGTTTTTCAGAACCGGAAATCGAGCGATTTGCTGCTTGCGCCAACGTCCACGGTCTGGCTTTTTTCGCGGCCATCCTTGGTAGTGGCTGTCACGGTGTACTTGCCGTGGGGCAACTGCAGCAGGCAGATCGGACCCGAGGCGGTAAACGTTGCCGTGCTGGCGCCGCTCAGGCGCACGGACACATCGGCAAGGTATTCACCATCTGCGGCGGCGAACAGCAGGGCCAGCGGATAGCTGGGCATGTCGCTGCGCATGGCGGTGGATTCGTCCAGTCCAATGCCGCCGCAGCGGTATTGCACGGCACCGACACTCTGCATGGGCGGCGGCTGCTGTGCCTGCACGGCGTTGCTGGCCAAGCCTATCGCCACGAGGGCAATGCCTGCCAATGACTGCGGAGAAGAGGAAAACCATTGCATGCTGAACTCCTGGAGACAAGGGCGCGAGTGAGCGCGCCAATACAGGCTGCAGCTTGCAACTGCGTGGCGGGCTGCATTTTTGCCATGTATCCGAGCTTTGCATGCATAGGCGCGGCTCCCTGTCAGCCGCGGCGCATGCAGCAGGTCAGCGGTGCCAGGGAGTTGGGGGCGCCGGGGGCTCATGTCCAATGAGAACGGCGACCTTGGTCGCCGTTGTGCCTAGAACCGTGCGGTTGGGGTTAAAAGCGTTCCAGCTCCGGGTGCTTGATCGCTCCCGCGCGAACCAGCATCTTGCCGTATTCGGCACAGCGGTTGAGCGTCGGAATCACCTTGCCGGGGTTGAGCAGGCCCTCTGGATCGAAGGCCGCCTTGAGGGCCAGCATCTGCGCGTTTTCCTCCGCAGAAAACTGCACGCACATGCTGTTGAGCTTTTCCACGCCCACACCATGCTCGCCGGTCACAGTGCCACCCATGGCGACGCTGGTCTCCAGAATGTCGGCGCCGAACTGCTCGCAGCGGTGCAGTTGGTCGGGATCGTTCGCATCGAAGAGGATCAGCGGGTGCAGGTTGCCGTCGCCTGCGTGAAAGACGTTGGCGCAGCGCAGGCCGTATTTCTTCTCCATCTCCTGAATCGATAGCAGGATATCGGCCAGGCGCTTACGCGGAATGGTGGAATCCATGCACATGTAATCGGGGCTGATGCGGCCGCTGGCGGGGAAGGCGTTCTTGCGCCCGCTCCAAAAGCGCAGGCGCTCTTCCTCGTTGTTGCTCACGCTGATGGCCGTGGCGCCTGCCTGGCGCAGCACGTGGGTCATGTGGGCAATCTCTTCGGCTACTTCTTCAGGCGTACCATCGCTTTCGCACAGCAGGATGGCTTCGGCCGTCAGATCGTAGCCAGCGCGCACAAAGTCTTCGACGGCAGCAGTCATGGGCTTGTCCATCATCTCCAGCCCTGCCGGGATGATGCCGGCGGCGATCACCGCTGCCACGGCGTCACCCGCCTTGCGCACGTCATCAAAGCTGGCCATGATGCAGCGCGCCAGTTGTGGCTTGGGGATGAGCCTGACCGTCACCTCGGTTGCCACTGCGAGCATGCCTTCGCTGCCGATCACGGCGGCCAGCAGGTCGTAGCCAGCCACATCGAGCGCCTCGCTGCCGAATTCAATCGGCTCGCCCGCCACGGTAAATCCCTTGATCTTGAGCACGTTGTGCACGGTGAGGCCGTACTTGAGGCAGTGCACGCCGCCCGAGTTTTCGGCGATGTTGCCGCCAATCGTGCAGGCGATCTGGCTCGACGGGTCGGGCGCGTAGTACAGGCCGTAGGGCGCCGCCGCATCGCTGATGGCCAGGTTGCGCACTCCGCACTGCACCACGGCCGTGCAGGCGGCGGGGTCCACGCGCAGGATCTGGTTGAAGCGCGCCATCGACAAGGTCACGCCCAACGCAATGGGCAGCGCGCTGCCGGAGAGGCCTGTACCCGCGCCGCGCGCTACCACGGGCGCCTGCAGCGCGTGGCAGGTCTGCAGCACAGCTTGCACCTGCTCATATGTCTCGGGCAGGCAGACGACCAGCGGGCGCTGGCGGTAGGCCGTCAGGCCATCGCACTCATAGGGCGTCGTGTCCTCGTCGTGCCACAGCAGGCAGTCATCGGGCAGCACCTTGCGCAGGGCGGCAACCACTTCACGCTGGCGCGTGGCACGGTCTGCGGTAGAGGTCGGGGGGGAGGCGTTAGCGGACATGCCCCCAACTGTATCGCCATTGGCAGGCGCTGTGGGAAAGGGGCGGGGTGGGAGAGTCGGGAAATCAAAAATAAGAGCTGCTGGCGCTTGAAGGGAGTGGTCTTCAGGCAGAAACTGCAGCAGACAGCCATGCAGCAAGCTTTGTTGTGCGGCACGGCGGCAATTTCATGGCGTGGCAAGCTTGCTGATATAGGCCATGGCGGCTTGTCCATGCGGCTGCAGGAACAATTCCACATCCTGCCCCGACTGGGGGAGGCGCAGGCGGTGGATGCCTTCGGTGACCGGCTGGCTGCACTGGAATTTCAGCGTCCATTGGTCTATACGGCGGTCCACGGCTGCGTGGGTCACATTGACCAGGGTGAGCGTTGTTCCGTTTTCCAGCGTGAATATCGTCCCTGCGAATGCCACGGGGTTGTGCATCAAGGCGTCTGCGGAAGAGGGCTGCGATACCAGTGCGGCGAGCACGGGCGAGCCACTGGCTGCCACCGCCACGCCGGTCAACGCCCGCTTTGCAAAATTCCTGCGATCCATGGCGGCCTCCTTGAGCCTGGTAAAGAGTGAAAGCCGATGACCGGCTCTGCAGACATACATGCCATTTTGACAAAAAATGATGCAAAATGCTTCTAAATATTTCTTTGGTTGGTGTGCGCCTTGGACATGGCAGGCGTGATGCCTGATTGGAAGGAGATCCGATGAGCGAATTTTTTATAGGGCAAGTCATGATCTCTGGCTTCAATTTCGCGCCCAGGGGATTTGCGCAATGCAATGGCCAAATATTGCCTATTGCCCAGAACCAAGCCCTTTTTTCGTTGTTGGGGACGCAGTATGGCGGCAATGGCACGACCAACTTTGCCTTGCCGAATCTGAAGAGCCGCACGCCCATTGGCTCCGGTAATTCTGTTGACCCAGGCTGGAACCCTTCTCCTGCCAGCATTGGCCAGGTAGGCGGCGTCGAAAATGTCACGCTGCTGTCCACCAATCTGCCATCACATACCCATACTCTGCAAGCAACTACAGCCACAGGCACTACCCGTATCCCCAAGGGAAACGCATTGGCAAGCAGTGCTTCAACGGCAATTTACGGGGCAGCACAGACCACGGTTTCCCTGTCGCAACAATCCGTTGCGCAGACGGGCAACACCCAGCCGCACTCCAACTTGCAACCCTATTTGACGCTGAACTTCTGCATTGCCCTGCTGGGGATCTTTCCCTCGCGCGATTGAGCTGCATGAGGCGGATGCCAAGCTTTCAAGACGATTTACGAGGCCTTATCCATGAGTGAACCTTATGTTGGCGAAATACGCATGTTTGGTTTTTGGCGCGTCCCCAATGGCTGGTTTGCCTGCGACGGAAGCCTGAAGTCCATAGCCGAAAATGAGGTGCTTTATGCACTTATTGGTACCACTTACGGGGGGGATGGGCAGGTCACCTTTGCAGTACCTGACATGCGCGGGCGGTTGCCGATTCATCAGGGGGCTGGGCTGGGGCTGAGTCCATACGCCCTCGGACAAAAAGCGGGTACAGAAACCGTCACACTGATTTCCTCGCAGATGCCGGCCCATACGCACACAGTATTGGCAAGTACAGCGGCTGCAACATCGAAATCGCCGACATCCAACCAAGTGCTGGCCGCCATCAGTGGGGACGGACTGTATGCCACCGAGGTTGCGGGAGACCCCATCGCAACCCATTCGCAAACTGTGGGTACTGCGGGAGGCACCCAGCCCCATGAAAACACGATGCCGACCTTGGCAGTGAATTTTTGTATCGCCTGGGCAGGCGTCTTCCCTTCGCAAGGGTAAGTGGCAGTGCCCAGCTGTGCACCGGAGACCTTTCAGAGGTAGTACACCATGTCTGAACCATTCATTGGCGAGATCCAGATTTTTGGCTTCAACTTTGCTCCCAGGGGTTGGGCGTTCTGCAGCGGAGCCACAATGCCCATTCAACAAAATACCGCGCTCTTTTCATTGCTGGGTACCCAGTATGGCGGTAACGGGCAGACCACCTACCAGCTACCCAATCTGACCGGGCGTGCTGCATGCAACCAGGGGCAAGGGCCAGGTTTGACGCCTCGTGACATTGGCGAGACTTTTGGCTCTGGAGCAGTGACCCTGACCTTGCAGCAAATACCTAACCATACCCACACCCTGCAGTTTTTCAACCAAGGTGATCCTGCCAAACGCCTGTCCACACCGCAGGCGAATGCGGCGCTCAATCTGCCGTCGCAAGCTGCATCCAAGTTCTTTGCTCCGGCTGGGGCGATGGCTCCGCTTGCGGCTACTGCGCTTCAGCCCGCAGGCGGCTCTCAACCTCATGAAAACCACCAGCCCTACCTGGCCTTGAATTTCTGCATTGCCCTGCAAGGGGTGTTCCCCTCATTCGGTTAATTGCGCAGTTGCGGGAAGGGCGGATGGGGTGCAGCAGCTTCCATCATTTCCAGGCTCCCGGTACGCGATACCACAGCCTGCTGCATGGGCGGTGCGCGGCCTGTCACTACGGCATGCCTGTGATGAAGACCTGCCCTGGCTGCAGATGCTCTACAGCCAGTCACGCGAAGCCGAGCTGGCCCCGGTGCCCTGGCCTGCAGCCATCAAGGCCGCTTTTCTGGAGAGCCAGTTTGCGCTGCAGCACCGGCACTTTGTGCAGGCGGGTACAGGCACCACCTGGTGGATCGTGTGCCAGAAGAGCGCAGGTGGCACTATTCAACCCATTGGCCGTTTGTACCTTGCCGAGGGTGTGCACACCGTCACGGTGGTGGATATCTGTCTGCTTGGTACGCACCAGTCGCAAGGGGTAGGCACGGCGTTGCTGTGCCAGGTGATGAATGAAGCAGCCCGGGCTGGGCGATCGGTAAGCCTGCATGTGGCGCATGGCAATCCCGGGGCATTGCGGCTCTACCAACGGCTGGGGTTTGCCGTGCAGGAGGATGTTGGCAGCCACTTGCGGATGCAGTGGCTACCGCCAACGGCAAGTTCGGTGCTTTCCTAGTTGAAAACGGCCTGGTAGAGAAAGCCCGTGGCGTCGCGTGCCACAGGCACCACGAAGATGGCCTGATCGCCCATGCTCGCATGGCGCATGGAATAGGTCTGCTGTGGAAACAGCACCGCCGATTCGTTGCGAAACACCAAGGAAAACGGCTGGCGGTACAGTTGCGCCCCACCCGACGATTGCAGCGGCTGTACCTCTACCAGCTGGAAAGGCACTTCGGAATCGGCCAGCAGTCCTACGAATACCGTACCGACATGGGGCTGGAAGTCTTCCAGCGTCAAGAATCTCACCTCAGGGCTCCCATTATTTGTTGTGCCAGGCGCCGCCCTTGCGGCGCGGCGCCTGGCGCCACGCCATCGCCGTCAGCAGCAGCGCAAGCAAGGCCAGCATCCATTCCGACTGGCTAGGTACCGGCACTGCCTCTGCGCTCGCTTGCGCAACACCAAACCCACCAGGATCGGCAATGACGCCGTTGGCCACCAGATCGTCGTCGCCGGTCAGTCCATCTGTCAGCGTGTAGGTGACCGTGTTGGAGCCAAAGCTTGCAGGGTATGCATACCAGGACGGCGCCTTGTTGGGCTGTGGTCCGTATTTCCAGTACTGTGCGCCGGCGGGGATGGCCGTTGGGTAGGTCAGCTCTACCGTGATCGCAGATCCCACATCGCAACCCGTGGTCTTGAAATCGAACAGCCCGTGCGGGAAGCTGACACCGGCCAGGGGTGTAGTCATCTCGGATGCGGGCAGGTAGCGGCTCGTATCAAATCCGCAACCGGCGCCGCCGCCGCTGAGTGTGGCCGTGATGATGCCGGTCCCGCTGGGTGATGGCGCGGAATAGCTCTTGGCGCTGGGAATACCGGTTTGCGCGGCAGACGCGGGGCCGGGCCCCACTTCATTGGTGGCGCTGACCGTGCAACTGTAGGTGGTGCCATTCGTCAGCCCCGTGATCTTCAAGGGGGAGCTGGTTCCGCTGACCGTGGTGGTACTTGCGCCGCACGAGGCGCTGTAGCCCGTGATGGCGTTGCCGCCATCGGAGGAGGGCGCTGCAAAGGTGATGGAGAGCTCTGCATTGCCTGCCGCTATGGCCGTGATGGACGGTGCACCGGGCACGGTCGCCGGTGTAACGCTGACTGCCGCAGATGCTGCGCTTGAGCCGATGGCATTGCGTGCGGTGACGGAGCAGCTGTAGGCCGTGCCGTTGGTCAGGCCGGGAACCATGATGGGGCCCGTGGCGGCGGTGACGGACACAGGGCCCGGCAGGCAGGTGGCGGTGAAATCGATCACGGCAAGGCCATTGGGGGCGGCGGGCGTGAAGTCAATCAATGCCTGCCCATTGCCCCGGGTGGCGAGCCCGATGGTTGGCGCGTCCGGCACGAGGCCTGGGGTCACGCTCACCGTGGCCGATGGCACTCCGGGCCCAGCGGGGTTGCTGGCCGTCACGGAGCAATCATAGGCGGTGGCGTTGACCATGCCTGTCACCACCAGTGGCGAGCTGGTGCCGTTTTGTGTGCGAGTGGGGGCGCTGGCAGCGCTGCAGCTGGCGGTGTAGCCTGAGACGGGGCGGCCTCCGTCAGCCACAGGAGGGGTGAATGTCACCGTTGCCTGCGTATTTCCCGGCGTTGCGCTGGAGATCGTGGGTGCCCCAGGCGGGCCAAATGGCGTGACTGATGCGAGTGCAGATTCGGCGCCAAAGCCTGCCGCGTTCCGTGCAGCAACCGTGCAGGTATAGGCGGTGCCATTTGCCATTCCGCCCACTTCGATCGGTGAACCCGGCCCTGTTGCGGTCAGGCCGCCACTGCAACTGACCCGGTAGTCGCTGATGGGAGCGCCGCCGTTGCTGGCAGGTGCTGAGAACACAATCGATGCTTTTCCGTTGAGCGGGTCCGCACTGGTGATGGTGGGGGCTGCGGGCATGGTTCTGGGCGTCACACTCAGCGCGTTCGATGGCGTACTGCCCAGAGCGTTGGTGGCCAACACCACACAACTGTAGGTGGCGCCGTTGCTCAACCCGGCCACCGTGATACTGGGCAGCGTTCCGTTTTGGGAGATGGTCCCTGGATCGCACACTGCCGTGTAACCGGTAATGGGATCGCCGCCATCAGACGAAGGAGCGCTGAACGTCAAGGTCGCTGAAGAATCGGCAGGCTGAACGGCAGTCAGCGAGGGGGCCTGCGGGGCGCCCTTGGGCATCACGGAAACGTTGCCAGAGGGTGCACTGGGGCCGATGGCGTTGGTGGCCGTGACGGAGCACGTATAAGTGACACCGTTGGTAAGGCCCGTCACTTCAATTGGCGATGCAGTGTCTGTCTGGCTGATCGACCCGCAGGTGGCGGTATAGGACTGGATGGCGCTGCCTCCATTGGAGGCTGGCGGAGTGAAGGCGATCTGGGCCGTACCGTTGCCGCCGATTGCCGTGCCGATGACTGGCGCACCCGGCACGGTGGCATTGGCCACCACGATGGTCAAGGTGTGTATCTCGTTGTAATCGGTATTGGGGGCGACAGGGTTCACCGAGGCATCACTGACCAGCAACTGCACTGCGTGGCTACCCGGCACGGTAGGTGTTCCGGTGATACTGCCGGAGGGGGAGAGCGTCAAGCCTTGCGGCATCACATTGCTGGGTTGCAATGAAAGCGTCAATGGCGCTACCCCACCCGGAACGGGTACCTGGGCAGAGGCAGGCATTCCGGTGGCCAGGTGGATCGTTGCAGGCGAAATCGACAGATCGGGATTGGCCAGGATGCCGGCATAGGACTTGGTGCCGCTGACTGTCAGGCTGTCCGTCGCCCTGACCGTGAAGCTGTAGTTTCCGCGCACAGTCGGTGTGCCGGAGAGCAGTCCGTCCGGGGACAGCGTCAATCCGTCTGGCAATGTGCCGGTGCTGATCACATAGCCGTAAGGCGCGGTGCCTCCGGTAGACGTGAGCGTGGTGTTGACGGCCGCGCCAGCTTGCAGCGCCAGGTTGCCTGGTGCAACAGTGATGCTGGAGCCGGAGGCAGTGATGGTGATGTTGAAAACCAGCCAATCCCCTTGCGGGTCTTCCAACGTGAAGGTATCGGAGGACGTGGCCGAGCCGTCATGGCTATACGTCACAAACTGCTGGCCGTTGATATCAGGGCCAACCACCGCCGTGCCATGCAGTGGGGCTACGGGCTGGTTGGGCGGGGCCACCACACCCTCGCCAAAACCAAAGTTGTCCGGGCCGTCAAAAGTCGAGATGTTGATGGAGACGCTGCCACCTGATGCCACCGAAGCGGGCTGCGGTGAATAAATGGAAGACGCGGCCCAGAGCCGCGTGAGCGGCACCAGGCACAAGGCGCAAAGTAGAAAAAATCCCCATATCGGTTGTCGATAAAGTGGCTTCACGGCTGCGCTTTCCGAAGAAATGGATGGCTGGTGGCGCAGATGAGGCTGTTACGGGATTTTGCCCAAATGCGTCAAATTGTGAACCAAGTATAACAATGCGACAAATTGAGTGCGACTTCTTTTTTGCGTTGCTGCAAATCGCCAGCCAATGCGTCGGCGTGGTTTTGTCGAAGCTGCAGGGACGGTGGCAGGGCAGGCCTCCATGCAAAAAAGCCAGCAGGGTGCTGCTGGCTTTTCTGGGGATGGCTGCAAATCAGCGGAAGACCACGGTCTTGTGGCCGTTCATCAGCACCCGGTGTTCGCTGTGCCACTTCACGGCGCGGGCCAGCACCTGGCTTTCGGTATCGCGGCCGATGGTGGTGAGGTCTTCGACGGTGCGCGAATGGTCCACGCGGGCCACATCCTGCTCGATGATCGGGCCTTCGTCGAGGTCGGCCGTTACATAGTGGGCGGTGGCGCCGATCAGTTTCACGCCGCGCTCGTGTGCCTGGTAGTAGGGGCGCGCGCCCTTGAAGCTGGGCAGGAAGCTGTGGTGGATATTGATGGCGCGGCCCGAGAGCTTGCGGCACAGGTCGTCCGACAGGATCTGCATGTAGCGCGCCAGCACCACGAGATCGGCCGACTCGGCCTTGATGATCTCGAACTGCTTGGCCTCCACCTCGGCCTTGTTGTCCTTGGACATCGGCAGGTGGTGGAAGGGAATGTTGTAGCTGGCCGCGAGCTGGTAGAAGTCGCGGTGGTTGCTGATGATGGCGCGGATGTCGATGGGCAGCAGGCCCGACTTCCAGCGGAACAGCAGGTCATTGAGGCAATGGCCTTCGCGGCTGACGAAAATGACCGTGCGCATGGGCTCGCTGGCCGAATACAGCCGCAGCTTCATGTCCAGTGGCTTGGCAAACTCCGTCAGGGCGCCGCGCAGCGTGTCGTAGTCGGCATTGGCGCAGGCAAAGCGCACACGCATGAAGAACAGGCCCGTGGCATGGTCGTTGAACTGCGCGGCCTCTTCGATATTGCCGCCTTGCTCCAGCAGAAATCCAGACACGGCATGCACGATGCCGGTGCGATCAGGGCAGGAAAGCGTGAGGATGTAAGCGTTGGTCATAAGTCCGCCATTGTCGCAGGACTAAGGGCTAACCCGGGAAACTCAGGCATCCATTTTTACCAAGGTAGAAATTAACCGGGTGGATGTAAATGAGTGTTAAATCAATAGTTAAAAATCATAGCATTTCTTTGCTCGTCAGTTGCGTGAGAAACGAAAAATACCAACAAAATCAAGCATCTTGTGGTTTTGGTGGAATTGCAAAAATGATAGCTAAGAAGCAAACTACAATAACGCCTGTACCCCTTGCCGGGGTGCTCCGCAGAGGGCTTTGGGCCGCTTTTGCGACAAGCCGGGTGCCAGGCTGCGGCCACACAACAGTGGTGGTCTTCGCGGTTTTCAAGCCCGGCTTTTGACGTTAGATTGGAGTGTGCCGAGCAAACGCGATGAAGTTTGTATCGGCTGATCGATTCCATAAAAATTCCCCTCATCCACGCGTTGACCAGCGCCCGGCGCAATGGTGCCCATGGTTGCGGGGAATTTGTCTGAAAAACAGGCGCGGCCCGCAGAGGTGCGCCTGTTTTTTGGGCAGGCATGCTGCACGCTTGCCATCGCAGTACCGATTTTTTGAGGAAATACAACATGAAGCGCGACAACATCACCCAGCCGCACCAGGCGCTGGCCCCCCAGGCCATCAGCATGGATGTGCTGAAAGAAAAATACTTCAAGGGCGATGAGTCGACGATTGATGACCTGTACGCCCGTGTGGCGCGCGCGCTCGCTTCGGTCGAGAAGAAAGACATCCGCGCCGAATGGGAAGCCAAGTTTGCCGCCAACCTGCAGGCCGGTGCCATTGGCGCGGGCCGCATCATGTCGGCTGCGGGAACGGACATCCAGGCCACTCTCATCAACTGCTTTGTGCAGCCCGTGGGCGACTGCATCCAGGGGTTTGATGACGAAGGCTACCCCGGTATCTATGAAGCATTGCGTGAAGCGGCCGAAACCATGCGCCGAGGCGGTGGCGTGGGCTACGACTTCTCGCGCATCCGCCCCCGTGGCGCGGAAGTGAAGGGCACCGCCTCGATGGCGTCTGGCCCCTGCAGCTACATCAACGTGTTCGACCAGAGCTGCTCGACCGTAGAATCGGCAGGCGCCCGCCGTGGCGCGCAGATGGGCGTGCTGCGCATCGACCACCCCGATGTGATGGAGTTCATCACCGCCAAGCGCACGCAAGGCCGCTGGAACAACTTCAACGTCTCGGTCGGCGTGCCCGACGCCTTCATGCAGGCCGTGGTGGACGATACCGACTGGCAACTGGTGCACACCGGCCGCCCCAATGCCAAGCTGCGTGCGGAAGGCGCCGCGCAGCGCGAGGACGGCAAGTGGATCTACAAGACCGTGCGTGCCCGCGACATGTGGGACACGATCATGACGTCCACCTACGATTTCGCAGAGCCGGGCATCCTGTTCCTTGACCATATCAACGACGACAACAACCTGCGCTATGTGGAGCGCATTGCTGCGACCAACCCCTGCGGCGAGCAGCCGCTGCCCTCGTACGGCTGCTGCGATCTGGGCCCGATCATCCTGACCAACTTCGTGCGCAACCCCTTTGGTTTCGGCGGGCTGCCCAGCTTTGATTTTGAGTATTTCCAACAGGTGGTGGCCACGCAGGTGCGCGCGCTCGACAACGTGCTGGATGTGACCTTCTGGCCGCTGGAGCAGCAACGCGAGGAGTCTGCTGCCAAGCGTCGCATCGGCGTGGGCTTTACCGGCATGGGCAACACCCTGGCCATGCTGACGCTGCGCTACTCCGACCAGGAAGGCCGTGACATGGCTCGTCGCATTGCCGAGTGCATGCGCGATTCGGCCTACCGTGCCTCGGTCGAGCTGGCCAAGGAAAAGGGCGCTTTCCCCAAGTTCGATGCCAAGGGGTATCTGGGCAAGGGCACCTTCGCCAGCCGCCTGCCCAAGGACATCCAGGAGGACATCAAGAAGCACGGCATCCGCAACAGCCACCTGCTGTCGATCGCGCCCACGGGCACGGTCTCGCTGGCCTTTGCAGACAATGCCTCGAACGGCATCGAGCCGCCATTCTCGTGGACATACACCCGCAACAAGCGCGAAGCCGACGGCAGTAAGAGCCAGTACCAGGTGGAAGACCACAGCTGGCGCCTGTACCGCGAGCTGGGCGGCGATGTGAACAACCTGCCCTCGTACTTCGTCTCGGCGCTGGAAATGTCCGCCACTGAACATCTGGCGATGATGGAAACCGTGCAACCCTATGTGGACACTGCCATCTCCAAGACGGTGAACATTCCTGCCGACTACCCGTACGAAGACTTCAAGAACCTGTACCTGCAGGCATGGCGTGCCAATCTGAAGGGCCTGGCCACCTATCGCCCCAACAGCATTCTGGGTGCGGTGCTGGAAACCACGCCCGCGCCCAAGGCGGAAGCGCCTGCCGCAGAAGCTGTGGCACCAGCTGCCGCCATCGCTGACCCGATGAAGGTCGTGATCGAACGCCGTCCGGAAGGCGAGCTGTCCGCCGTGGCCGACAAGGTGGAATACTGGACGCAGGAAGGCCAGCAGCGCCTCTACATCATCGTCTCCTTCCTGCCAGTGCCAAGTGCAGACGGCAAGAGCATGGTTGAGCGCGCGGTCGAGTTCTTCATGCCCGTGGGCCAAAGCGGCGAATCGCAGCAATGGATCACCTCGAGCATGCGCCTGCTGTCGCTGGCGGCGCGCGGCGGCTTCCTCGAGCGCGCGCTGGGCGATATGCGCAAGGTTGCCTGGGACCGTGGCCCTGTGCGCCTGGGCACCTACCAGAAGGCCGACGGCACCCATGTGCCGATGTGGCATGACTCCGAGGTGGCTGCCATCGCCTATGCGGTGCAGCAGATTCTGGAGCGCCGCCGCCAGCAGAACCTGCCCGGCGTGACCAACACCACCTGGACGCCAGTGGCCGCAGCGCCTGTGGTGACCACCGGCATGCAGACCATGGCTGGCAAGAAGTGTGCTGAATGTGGCGCGCATGCCGTGATCCGCAAGGATGGCTGCGAGTACTGCACCTCCTGCGGCGCAGTAGGCTCCTGCGGCTGATCAAGCATTGGCAAGCCATGCTGCATACCGAGCCCGGCCCTGAAAGCCGGGCTTTTTTTCGCCTTGCACCAGAAAAGGCGATAAAAAATGTGCGCTTTGGAGAGACTGGCAGGTACGTGCCAGCGTGCAAAACGGGTCTTTTTGGAGGAGAACGCGCCATGCTGGCTTTTTTCAGATTGCTTCAACTGCTGTGTCTTGGCCTCGTGATGACGGGCTTGCCTGCTGCGCATGCGGCGTGTGAAAGCCAGTCGCAGACCCAGTACAACAAGGATGGCTCGCAGATGCGGCTGATGCAGACCCGGTGCGATACCGATGGCGCTACCACCGGGGATGCCGACGCAGGCCAGGACGACGGATCTTCCACCTTCGTGCTCTCCATCAAGCCCAAGGGCAGCGACAGCTTTCGCACGGCGCTGACGCCGGACGCCTTGCCGGAGAGCTGGCGCATGGCCAGGTTGCGCGATCTGGAGGGTGACGGCAACTGGGTGCTGGAAGTGACGGGCACCAACTGCGGAGCCGGGCCCAATTGCCAGGGCTCCATCTACAAGCCCACCGCAGACCGCAAGAGCGTGTACCTGTTCTTTGATGGCGGTTACGCCGAGTTTCTGAGGATTCCCGGCTACTACGTGGAATCGGGCCGGGCCAGTTGCTGCAGCTGGGAATACCACCTCTACACACCACCGGCGCCCGGCAAGGCCATCACCCAGCAGAACTTCCGCTACCGGGTGGTGGTGGGCGGCATCAGCGATGCAACGGCCAACGCCTGCGTGATGACCGATGTGCGCCGCGAAAAGCGCGTGCCTATCCGCGACCCGCACATCCGCAAGCTGTGCAAGGTGTATGACTGATCACCTGCTCTCGAAAATAGAGCTGCCGGCGCTTTTGAGGCGGGTGCCAGCAGCCGTTTCTACCGATTATTTGCGACCCACCTTGGGCAGCAGCACCGCCACCATGCCCAGAAGCGGCAGGTAGGCGATGACCTGGTACACATAGGCGATGCTGGTGCGGTCGGCCAGCACGCCCAGCACGGCTGCGCCCAGGCCTCCCATGCCGAAGGCAAAGCCGAAGAACAGGCCGGACACCATGCCGATCTTGCCGGGGATCAATTCCTGTGCATATACAAGGATGGCCGAGAACGCGGACGAGAGCACCAGGCCGATGATGATGGTGAGCATCACGGTCCAGAACAGGTTGGCGTGCGGCAGGATCAGCGCAAATGGCGCGACGCCGAGGATCGATGCCCAGATCACCGGCTTGCGGCCAATGCGGTCGCCCACCGGGCCGCCGGCCAGGGTGCCGACCGCCGACGCGAACAGAAACACGAACAGCAGCAGTTGTGCATTCTGCACACCCACGTCAAAGCGCTGCATCAGGTAGAAGGTGTAGTAGCTCGACAGCCCTGCGACATAGAAGTACTTGGAAAAGATCAGCACCAGCAGCACGGCCACCGCGCCCAGCACCTGCCGGCGCGAGAGCCCGTTGCTGACCCGCGCGGGCGCCGCCTTGGTCGTGCGGTGCTGCTGCGCATACCAGCGGCTCACATGCGAGAGCAGCACGATGCCCACCACGGCCGCAAGACCGAACCAGGCGGCGCTGTGCTGGCCAAACGGCACAATCACGGCAGCTGCCAGCAGCGGGCCCAGCGCGCTGCCGGTATTGCCGCCCACCTGGAATAGCGATTGCGCCATGCCATGCTGGCCGCCCGAGGCCATGCGTGCCACCCGCGAGGATTCGGGGTGGAAGATCGACGAGCCGGTGCCGATCAGCGCGGCTGCTGCCAGCACGGTGGTGAAGCTGGGCGCAAACGCGAGCAGCAGCAGGCCGCACAGGGTAAAGCACATGCCTATGGGCAGCGAGTACGGCGTGCTGCGCCTGTCGGTGTACAGGCCCACCAGTGGCTGAAAGAGCGAGGCGGTCAGCTGGTAGACCAGGGTGATCAGGCCGATCTGCCCGAAGCTGAGCTGGAAATTGCCTTGCAGCACCGGGTACATGGCCAGGATCAGCGACTGCATCATGTCGTTGATCATGTGGGAGAAGCTGATGGCGCCCAGTATGCCGAAGGCCGCGCGCGGCGCGGCGGCCTGCGGGGCGCTGACGGGAGGGGACGAAGCAAGCGAGGGGTTCATGGTGGCGTGGCGCAAATAGTCTGAATGCTGGCCATGCTACGTATGGCGTGCGTGCCTGTCTTGCGCATTTTGGGTTAGAGTCTTTGCAAAAAGGACATCGCATGCCTCACCACTTTCCAACCCTGGAGGACATGGAGCGCAGCCCGGTGCCGGTGGCATGCCACGCCACCGACTACCCTGCGGGCAGCACCACCGGCCAGCACCGGCACGCGTTGCACCACCAACTCATCCACGCCCTGCATGGCGTGATGGTAGTGGTGGCCGATGCTGGCCAATGGATCGTGCCGCCCACGCGCGGCATCTGGATGCCCGCAGGCACCGTGCACCAGGTGCGCCATATTGGCGATGTGCAGATGCGCAGCCTGTTCGTGCGCCCCCATGCCGCTCCCGGGCTGGCAACGCAGGCCCAGGTTGTCGGCATCTCACCGCTGCTGCGTGAGCTGATCCGCGCCGCCATGGAGGTGGATCTGCCCTACCAGGAGGATTCGCGCGACGGCCGTCTGATGCGCTTTTTGCTGGACGAACTGCATGCCTTGCCGGTGCTGCCCATGCACCTGCCCCGGCCTGCCGATCCGCGCCTGCAGCGCATCTGCAACCACATCCAGCAGCGGCCAGACGACAATGCGACCCTGTCCGACTGGGCAGAGCACCTGGGTGTGGACCCCAAAACCCTGCAGCGCCTGTTTGCGCGCGATACCGGCATGGGCTTTGCCCGCTGGCGGCAGCAGGCGCGCCTGCTCAAGGCGCTGGAGTTGCTGGCGCATGGCGAAAAGGTGATCGATGTGGCGCTGGCTCTGGGATATGACAGCCCCGGGGCATTTGCCACCATGTTCAAGCGCCAGTTCGGCCAGACGCCGACCGGCTTTTACCGCTGAGATGCAAAAAAGCTGCTTGCGCGCAAACGCAAGCAGCTTTCGGTATTTTTGACGCCTGAGTGGCTCTGCGTGGCTTAATGCACGATCACGGGTTGCTGGGCCAGGCCGGTGTAACGGTCAAGCGTGGCTTCCACTTCTTCTTCGGTGGGGGCATTGGCCTGCCAGGCCTGGATCTGCTGGTGAAACATTTCGGCCCAGGCACCGTCCAGGTACAGTTCCTTGCCGCTGCGCTTGTCCACGATTTCAAAGCCTTGGCGCTGCAAATGGCGAAGGGGCTCGGTAACGGAGGGTGTGCTTACGGTTGCTCCGTCGGTGGACAGGGGCAATTCTGGTGTCAGGTGCAACACCACGAAAGAGTCCGAGTCGTAAATCATTTGCATGATGTTCCTCCTTGTGAACCGTAGGTGGTGGCAGACCGCCGGTTTGCAAGCCTGCGTCCACAGCACCGTTGTAGCAGGTTTTGATGGCAGTCAATGCAAACAACGGCGGTTTTGGGCAAGAAACGTAGCAAACGGGGGACAAACATGCGGGACTTTTCCGCAGCTTTACGTCCCCGAGCGCCTTTTCCTCTCGTATCAACACGTGCTAAGGCGATGCCTTCTCAACCGTGGCCGACTGCAGCTGCAGATCGGCAAAGTCGCCATTGGCCTGGGAGATGCGGATGCGCACGGGCAGGTACTGCATGGCCGGGTCGATCCACAGGTGGGCCACCTGGTCGTAGCGCTTGCGCGGTTGACGGGTGAGGCGGATGGTCTGGCGGCTGCCGGCGGGCAGCTCCAGCGTTTCGGGGCCGTCGACGGCGAAGGTCCAGACGTCGGTGGTGCGTGCGCTGGTCACATTGATGTGGATGAGGGTGCCCGGCGGGTAGCGCTCGGGGCCCGCCGCGATCATGCTGGACAGTTGCAGAAAGATGGAGAGCCGGTCCTGCACGCCGGCGCTGGCGGCCTGGGGCTCGTCGTTGCCGCTGTAGGTGATCTGGCCTTTGTCCACATCGACGTGTGCAGCCCGTTCGCTGCGGGCCTTGTCGCCAAAGCGCTGCGGCGAGAGGCCATGCGGCGTGATGCGGCCTGTGCTGGTCTGCGAGCGGCTGCCCACCAGAAAGGCCGAGACCTCTTGCCTGGCCTGGTAGGTGAGGCCATCGGTCTTGAAGCTGAGCTGCGCCTTGGCCGAATACTGAAAGCCCTTGGCCGAGCCCTTGGCCTCGAATTCCAGATGGGCCGAGGGCGGTACACGCACCGGCGGCATCGGGCCGCTGTAGCCCGGGCTGCCTATGCCGACGGGGGCTGGCGGCTCATCGCTGCTTTTGGCGCTGGCGGGAGCTTCTCCATCGCCAGTGCTGCTGCTTTCTCCACCTGCCGAAGCCGCAGGCTGGCCCGCGTCAGATGAGCTTTGTGCATCGGATGCGGTGGTGGCGGTATCGCCCTGCACGCCGGCGGCAGAATCGCCGGGCCCGTCGCCGGACAGCAGGCCATCCAGTGCCGTGGTTCGGGGCTTGGGGACCTGTGGGGTGGGGCCGAGGACGGCAAGACTGTCGGGCGCCTGCTCAGGCGGTGCCTTCTGAGGCAGCGCCTTCGGTGGCGGTGGCTTGGGTTTGGCGGGCTTGGGGGCGGCGGGCGCAGCAGTGGTGCGCGGTGTCTCGGGCGCTGGCGGGGCCGGGGGCTCTGGCGCGATCTGGCGGGTTTCAAACCGCAGCTCTTGCGGGCTGCTGCCGGTGATGCGCGCGGTGCGCCATATTTCCTGCATGCCCGGGCCTGCCAGCAGCGCCACATGGGCGGCCAGAACGGCGGCAGTCAGCAGAATCAACGGGCGTTGGCGCATGGCGGATCGGGAAGACTGCCAGTGTAGCGCTGGCGATGGGCCGTGCGGTCAACCGGGGGTAAAGCCTGTGGCATCGCCAGCCACGCGGTGGCCCAGGTCGTGCGACAGCTGCTGCGCGATCGCCTGCAGGCGCTGGTCCATCGCGCCGCCAAAGCTGGGGTCGAAGGTGGCAACGGTGCCCAGGGTGGTGATGGCGAGCACCAACTGGCCGCGCGCATCAAACACCGGGGCGCACAGTGCAACCACACTGGGCAGCAGGGTGTCGACCACGCGTGCAACACCGTGGGCGCGTACATCGGCAAACAGCTGGGCGGCTGCGTCTGCGGTATGCGGCAGGTCCTGGCGCCGGGCGTTGCGGGCCTGTTCCAGCTCCATCTGCAGTTGCTGCGCAATGCGCCCGGCGGGCAGCCATGCACCAAAGCAGCGCCCTGTTGCAGATGAGAGCAGCGGCATCACATCACCCAGGCGCAAGTGGCCGGTGGTGCCATGCGGAGGCTCTTCCCAATGCACCACGGTCGCGCCATGGTTGCCCCACACGGCCAGGGCCACGGTATGGCCCAGTGCGTCGATCCAGTCGGGCATGCGCTCGCGCGCCAGGCGCACCGCGTCGGTGCGGCGCAGCGCAGCCAAGCCCAGCTGCAAGGCCATCGGGCCCAGGTCGTAGCGGCTGGTGGCCGCATCCTGCCGGACCAGACCGCTGCGCTGGTAGCTGACAAGGTAGCGGTGCGCCTTGGCAGCGGGCATGCCGGCTGCGGCAGCCAGGTCCTTGAGAGCCAACGGGCCGGGCGCATCGATGAGCGCCTGCAGCAGCGCAAAGCCGACCTCCACTGATTGGATACCAGCGCGGTCTTTGTCCAGAGGGTTGTCCATTGCGGCAGTTTACGGTATTCTAAATAAAGGAATCAATTTCACTAATCGTAATTCAATGGTGTGGCACAGGCTCTGTGGTCAGGCTGACAAGGTCTGGCACGATAGAGGCATGTTTGACTGCGGAAACCCAGCATGAAGCTTGCAACCTACAAAGATGGATCGCGTGATGGCCAATTGGTCGTGGTGTCGCGCGACCTGCGCACCGCCCATTACGCCACTGGCATTGCCCACCGCCTGCAGCAGGTGCTGGACGACTGGGCCTTCTACGCGCCGCAACTGCAGGATCTGTATGACGCGCTCAATGCCGACCGCGGGCGCCATCCATTCGATTTCAACCCTGCGCAGTGCATGGCGCCGCTGCCCCGCGCCTACCAGTGGCTCGATGGCTCGGCCTACCTCAACCATGTGGAACTGGTACGCCAGGCGCGTGGCGCGGAGGTGCCCGCCTCGTTCAAGACCGATCCGCTGATCTACCAGGGCGGCAGCGACGATTTTCTCGGCCCCTGCGACGATATCGTGGTGGCCAGCGAAGCCATGGGCATCGATTTCGAGGCAGAGATCGCCGTCATCACCGGTGATGTGGCCATGGGTACCAGCCCCGAGGATGCACTCGATGAGGTGCGCCTGTTGATGCTGGCCAACGATGTGAGCCTGCGCAACCTCATTCCTGCGGAGCTCTCCAAGGGCTTTGGCTTTGTGCAGAGCAAGCCCGCTACCGCATTCAGCCCGGTGGCGGTCACCCCCGACGAACTGGGCGATGCATGGCGCGGCGGCCGCGTCCACCTGACTTTGCAGACCAGCTGGAATGGCCGCAAGGTTGGCATGTGCGAGGCGGGGCCGGACATGATCTTCCACTTTGGCCAGCTGATGGCCCATGTCGCCAAGACGCGCAATCTGCGGGCGGGCACGGTGTTGGGCAGTGGCACCATCAGCAACCCGGGCGTGGAAAAGCATGGCCGCATGGACTGGCCCAAGGGCTATGGCTGTATTGCCGAAAAGCGCAGCATGGAAATGATCCAGAACGGGAAATCGACCACCGAGTTCATGCAGTTTGGCGACAGCGTACGCATCGACATGAAGGGCAAGGACGGCCACAGCGTGTTTGGCGCCATTGACCAGACGGTGGCAGCACTGCACGAAGCCCGCGAAGATGCCCAGCGCGAGGCCGAAGCAGCGGCGGTGCAGTCCTCCGAAGATACCGGAGAGGCCGCCTGATGCCTGCGCTGCATGCGGCCCATGGACGTTTGCGTGCCAGTTGCACGCAAGGCCCGGAGCATGCAGCGATTGGCTTGAAGTTTGCTATTGAAGTTATAGCTTCTGGCGCTTGCCAGATGAGCGCTTGTGGTCAGAGGGGCTCAAATCTTCTTCGGCGCGTGGAAGCGGGTGCACCCATGCCGCCCATGGCTGGCGGCCCGGCATATCCCTTATTCGGGCAGGCTGGTCTTGCGGGCGTGTTGCAGCAAGCGGTCGAGCAGCACATCGAGCTGTGCCTGCTCGTCGGTTGTGAGCCCGGCCAGAATCTCCTGGTTACGGCGCGCCACCACCTCCATCACCTTGACCCACTGCTCCTGGCCCTTGGGCGTCAGCGTCAGCACCACACCCCGGCCATCCACCTCGCTGGCCTGCTTGAGCACCATGCCCTGGTCCACCAGGGCCTGTGTGGAGCGGCTGGCCTGCGCCTTGTTCAGATTGGCGCGCATCGCCAGGTCGTTGACCGACAGCGGATGGAACGCACCAATGGCCGCCAGACATCGGCCTTCGCTGATGGGAATGCCGACATCTTCCTCGTACGCCTGTTGCGTGGCGCGGTCGGTGATCTTGGCCAGCGCGTGCAGGCGATGGGTGTAGGTACGATCCAGCGGCGTGTTCACCACAATTCCTTTGGTCAAAAAGTATCCCCAGCTTGCGCACGCAGAGCGGCAACTGCCCGTTCTGGTGCCAATAAAAGCCGGGGAGAAAAACAAGTATCGCGACTATGTCACGCCCGCCCGCTTTTCGGAAGAGTCAATGTTGCGCCCGCATCTAGTGCTTTCCCTAGCCTAGGGAAAACCCATGGCGATGGATTTGCGTCATCTTTGATAATTGTTGCGCGTGCAACAAATTATCCATCCCCTGCGCTGCACGCACCGTCTTATGGACCTGGTGCAGCGTGGCCGCAGTGCGGACCTTTTTTCAGCAGCACCAGCTTTTGCACGAGGTTGTGATGTCTGCTGCTTACGAATTTGTTCCTTATCCTTTCGCCGCGCGCACCTACGGCGCGAGCCTGCCGCCGCTGCACGATGACCGCGATCCGCAACGCCGCCCGGTAGTGGTGGTGGGCGGCGGCCCGGTCGGCTACTGCACGGCGCTGGGCCTGGCCAACCACGGGGTGCCCGTGGTCGTGCTGGAGGCCGATGATTCGGTGTGCTTCGGCAGCCGCGCCATCTGCATTTCGCGCCGCAGCCTGGAGATCGTGGAGCGCCTGGGCGCGCTGCCCGGCTTTCTGGCCGAAGGCCTGCCGTGGACCGGCGGGCGCAGCTACTACCGTGATCAGGAGGTGCTGCACTTTCGGATGCCGCAGGATGCCAACCAGAAGCTGCCGCCCATGGTGAACCTGGCGCAGTACAGCATCGAGCAGTTCCTGCTGGATGCTTGCGAAAAGCGCTCCGACCTGATCGAGATCCGCTGGCAGAGTCGGCTTGCCGGCATCGACAGCCGCGATGACGGCGCGCGCCTGCAGGTGAGCACGCCCAGAGGCGACTACGCCATGGACGCCGACTGGGTGGTGGCAGCCGATGGTGGCCGCAGCTTTGTGCGCGATGCGCTGGGCCTCAAGCTCCAGGGCACCAGCTACGAAGGGCGCTACGTCATCGTCGACATCCAGATGGAAAGCAGTCGGCCCACCGAGCGCCTGGCCTATTTCGACCCGGACTGCAACCGCGGCTCCACCGTGCTGGTGCACAAGCAGCCGGGCAACGTCTGGCGCATCGATTACCAGCTGCAGGACGGCGAAGACCCGGAAGCCGCCATCCTGCCCGAGAACGTGCTGCCGCGCGTGCAGAGCCTGCTGGCCATGATGGGCGAAACCGCGCCCTGGAACCCGATCTGGACCGGCATCTACAAGGCCAATGCGCTTACGCTTGACCGCTACCGCCACCAACGCGTGCTGCTGGCGGGTGATGCGGCGCACCTGGTGCCCATCTTCGGCGTGCGCGGCGCCAATTCCGGCATCGACGATGCCGACAACCTGGCCTGGAAGCTGGCCTATGTCATCCAGGGCAGGGCAGGCGAAGGCCTGCTGGACAGCTACAGCGACGAGCGCGTCTACGCCACGCACGAGAACCTGAGCTACGGCACCAAGAGCACCGAGTTCATGGCGCCGCCGTCGTTTGCCTTTGATTTGATGCGCCGCGCCGTGCTGAGCCTGGCGGTGGCCCACCCGCAGCTCGCCAGCCTCATCAACCCGCGCCAGACATCGGCCATCACCTACCTGCGCTCGCCGCTGAACGCGCAGGATGATGGTGCGCTGTTTGGCGCAGGCCCCATCGCGGGGGCGCCGCTGCTCGAATGCCCGGTGCAGCTGGTGGAGCCGTCCACGTCTGCAGATGGGCCGCAAATGCGGGCAAGCCATGTGACCGATGTGGTGCGAAACCGCTTCACGCTGTTGGCGTTTGCACCGCAGCCCGCGCTGCTGCAGGCCCTGCAACTGCAGGCCGATGCGCTGCTTGACAAGGACATTCCCACAGCAGTGCTGCCAGTGGTGGGCGCGGTGGATGAAGCGCCCGGCGGCGCAGCTGCGGTGGTTGACGCGAAGGGGCAGCTTGCTGCCATGTATGGCGCGCAGCCCGGCGCGGTGTACATGCTGCGACCCGATGGCCATGTGCTGGGCCGCTGGCAAGGAGGCCGGCACGCGCCGGCCGATGTGGCCGCCGCCGTGCGCCACGCCATCGACAAGGCGCTGGCCTGATCGCCCGCCCACACAACAGCCAAGGACTGCAGCATGAACAACACCGCCCCCCGTTTGACCGACACCGAACTCGACGCCGCCTACACCCAGTTTTGCCGCCAGATGACGGCGCTGGGTGAGGCCCAAGCCCCCTTATTCATGGCCCGCTTTGCGCTGTTGGCGATGCACCGTATCGGCGACGCCGCTGCGGTGCAGACGCTGATTGCGCAGGCGGCCGAGGACATGGCGCCTGCGCAGGCCGCATAGCGCTTTTTTCACCCAAGGAGACATCACCATGACCGACCCACAGGCCAGCGGCGCTGACCAGCCGCACGACACCCGTCATTACATGACCGGCTTTGCCAACGAATGGGCCACCGAAGCGATTGCCGGTGCCCTGCCCGTGGGGCGCAACTCGCCGCAGGTGGCGCCTTTGGGTCTGTATGCCGAGCAGCTGTCGGGCACGGCCTTTACCGCGCCGCGCCACAGCAATCGCCGCAGCTGGCTCTACCGCATCCGCCCCGGCGCTATGCATGAGCCGTTTGCTGCCATGCAGCTGCCGCTGTGGAAAAGCCATGTCAATGGCGGCTTCGACGAAGTGCCGACGCCGCCGAACCAGCTGCGCTGGGATCCGCTGCCCATGCCCGCCGAGCCGCGCGACTTCATCGAAGGCATGGTCAGCATGGCGGGCAATGCGGCCTGTGGCATCCACCTGTACGCGGCCAACCGCAGCATGGAAGGGCGCTACTTCTACAACGCCGACGGCGAACTGCTGATCGTGCCCCAGCAAGGGCGTCTCACCATTGCCACCGAGCTGGGCGTGCTGAATGTCGAGCCGCAGGAAATCTGCGTGGTGCCGCGCGGCGTGCGCTTTGCCGTGCACCTGCCCGACGGCACGGCGCGCGGTTACGTGTGCGAGAACTATGGCGAGCTGCTCAAGCTCCCCGACCTGGGCGTGATCGGCTCCAATGGGCTCGCCAACCCGCGCGACTTCCAGACGCCGGTGGCCGCCTATGAAGACAAGGGGGGCGATTTCGAGCTGGTGGCCAAGCTGCGCGGACACTTCTGGACGGCGCGCATCGGCCACTCGCCCCTTGACGTGGTAGCCTGGCATGGCAACTACGCACCCTACAAGTACGACCTGCGCCGCTTCAACACCATCGGCTCCATCAGCTACGACCATCCCGATCCGTCGATCTTCCTGGTGCTGCAGTCGCCCACGGCGCTGGCTGGTGTCGATTCGCTCGATTTTGTCATCTTCCCACCGCGCGTGCTGGCCATGCAGGACACCTTCCGTCCACCCTGGTTCCACCGCAATTTTGCGAGCGAATTCATGGGCTTGATCGAAGGCGCCTACGATGCCAAGGCCGAAGGCTTTGTGCCCGGTGGCGCGTCGCTGCACAACTGCATGAGCGGCCACGGGCCCGATGCCGACACGTTTGAAAAAGCCAGCCGTGCCGATACCACCAAGGCGCACTACATCACCGATACCATGGCCTTCATGTTCGAGACGCCCGCTGTCATCCAGCCGACCCGGTACGCGCTGGACACCGTGCAACTCCAGCACGAGTACTACCGCTGCTGGCAGGGCCTGAAAAAGCACTTCCAGCCGCAAGGCAAATAATCACAGCACTCGCGCAGACAACGGTGTACAACAGGCTCCTGGCCTGACAAAACGCCTTGTCTGCGTTGGAACTGTGGCAATCATCAATCAAAATTGATAGCTGCCGGCGCTTGATGACAGAGCGCTGGCAGTTGTTTTTATCTGAAAGAGACAAAGCATGAGCATGCTGAACGAAACCCACGACCCTTCCCTGCAAAGCTGGGTGGCCAGCGCCAATGTGGCGGGCTGCGATTTCCCGATCCAGAACCTGCCGTTTGCCAGCTTCAAGCGCAAAGGCAGCAGCGAAGCCCTGCGCTGCGGCGTGGCGATCGGCGACCAGATCCTGGACCTGAAGGCGCTGGCAGCGCTCGGCGCCCTGCAGGGCGAGGCCCAGCAGGCGGCCGAAGCGGGCGCGCAGACGCAGCTGAACGCGCTGATGGACCTGGGCCCGCAGGTCTGGAGCGCACTGCGCCTGGCGCTCTCGCGCGGCCTGCGCACAGGCGCTGCCCAGCAAGGCGTGTGGCAGGCGTGCCTGGTGCCGCAGGCAGAGGCCGAATTCGGCCTGCCCGCGCGCATTGGCGACTACACCGACTTCTACACCTCCATCCACCACGCCACCAACATCGGCAAACAGTTCCGCCCGGACAATCCGCTGCTGCCCAACTACCAGTGGATTCCGATTGGCTACCATGGCCGCTCGTCGAGCATCGTGGTCTCGGGCCAGCCCTTCAAGCGCCCGGTCGGCCAGACCAAGGCCCCCGACGCGGCGCAACCCACCGTCAAGGCCAGCGCACGCATGGACATTGAGCTGGAGCTGGGCGTGTTCATCGGCACCAGCAATGCACTGGGCGATCCGGTGACCATCACTGAAGCCGAAGACCATGTGTTCGGCCTGTGCCTGCTCAACGACTGGTCGGCGCGCGACATCCAGCCCTGGGAATACCAGCCGCTGGGCCCGTTCCTGGCCAAGAACTTTGCTTCGCACATCTCGCCCTGGATCGTGACGATGGAGGCGCTGGCGCCTTACCGCACGGCCTTTGTCCGCCCCGAAGGCGATCCGCAGCCGCTGCCCTACCTTGACAGCGCGCACAACCGCGAGGCGGGGGCGCTCGACATCCACCTGGCCGTCGATCTGCAGACTGGCCAGATGCGCGCGGCGGGCGACAAGCCCGTGCAGATCACCAGCACCAACTACCGCCACGCCTACTGGACCGTGGCGCAGATGGTGGCGCACCATACGGTGGGCGGCTGCAACCTGCAACCCGGCGACCTGCTGGGCACCGGCACCCTCTCCGGCCCCTCGCTGGACCAGGCGGCCGCCCTGATCGAGCTGACCACCGGCGGCAAGAACCCCATCAGCCTGCCCAATGGCGAGACCCGCACCTGGCTGGAAGACGGCGACTCCATCGTGCTGCGCGGCTGGTGCGAAAAGCCGGGCGCCGCACGCATCGGCTTTGGCGAGTGCGAAGGCACCTTGCTGCCCGCACGTACTATCTAAATAATAGCTAATGGCGTCTGAATGGTGGGCGCTTCAGCCTGTTTTCATCACAATAAGGAGACACCTCATGTCCTTGCGTTTTTCTCTGCGCCACGCCGTGGCCGTGGCTGCCGTTGCGCTGCCTGCCGTCAGCTTTGCCGCCTATCCTGACCACCCGATTGAATGGGTGGTGCCCTATGCCGCCGGTGGCGGCTCGGATGTGGTGGCCCGCGTGGTGGCAGAGCCCATGGCCAAGGCCCTGGGCCAGTCCATCATCATCATCAACAAGCCCGGGGCTGCCACCAACATCGGTGCCGACTACGCCGCGCGCGCCAAGCCCGATGGCTACACCGTGCTGACGGGCGACACCGGCACCCTGGCGGCCAACCCGTACCTGTACAAGAAGCTCAGCTACAGCGCCGAGAAGGATTTCTCCTCGGTCGGCCTGCTGGTGCGCTTTCCGATGATCCTGGTTGTCAACCCCAAGCTGCCAGTCAAGAACCTGCAGGAGTTCGAGGCCTGGGCCAAGGCGCAGAGCGGCGGCGTGAGCTACGCCACGCCCGGCGCGGGTTCGCCCCACCATCTGGCGACTGAAATCTTCCGCGAGCGTGCCCACCTGAACCTGGTGCATGTGCCCTACAAGGGTGCGGCACCGGCCGTGCAGGACGTGATGGGTGGCCAGGTGCCGTTCATGTTTGTCGATTCGGTCACCGGGTACCAGAACATTCAGGCGGGCAAGCTGCGGGCCATTGGCATAGCCACGCCCAAGCGCTCCAAGGTCTTTCCCGACATTCCGACGCTGGACGAGCAGGGCGTCAAGGGCTATGAAGCCTACGCCTGGCAGGGAGTGGTTGTCCCCAAGGCGACACCCACAGACCGTACCGAACTGTTGAGTAAGCAACTACAAGCTACCTTGAAGGAGCCTGCCGTGACCAAGCGACTGGAAGAGATGGGCCTGGAGGTGACGCCTTCAAACAGCGCCGACATGGACAAATTCCTTGCCGCAGAGCGCGCCAAGCTTGGGCCTGTGATCAAAAGCAACAATATTCAACTCGATTGAGTAAAAAGTGAACAAATGCGATAAAATAGATTCGCCAGTAGGTTAACCATTCCATTGGTTGAAAAAGTTGAGTCACCAAGCGCGATGTCATAGACATCGCGCTTTTTTTGTGCGCAATAAACGTTCGAAGGCGTCCAGACACCAGGGCGATAGGACGGTGTTTCCTTTTGCTGCATGCTGTATCCATCGATTCTTTTACAAGGAATGGCGATGGAAGCTGCAGTTCTCCCAACTCCCCAGGTGCTGGCGTTCGATGTGTTCGGCACGGTCGTCGATTGGCACGGCTCCATCCTGCGCGAGATGGCGCAGCGTTATCCACAGGTCGATGGCAATGCCTTTGCCTTGGCGTGGCGCGAAGGCTACAGACCTGCGATGGAGCAGGTGCGCAACGGTACCCTGGGCTGGATGCGCATTGACGCACTGCACCGCCGCATTCTGGACAGCATCCTGCCGGAGTTTGGCCTGGGTCATATGCCCGAGGCCGAGCGCGTGGCGCTCAACCGTGTCTGGCACCGTCTCTCGCCCTGGCCGGATGCCGTGGCGGGCCTGCAGCGGCTCAAGAAACGCTTTGTCATCACGCCACTGTCCAACGGCAATATCGCGCTGCTCACCCACATGGCCAAGAATGCCGGTCTTCCCTGGGATTGCGTGCTGTCGACCGAGGTCTTCAAGGCCTACAAGCCTGATCCTGGCGCCTATCTTGGCGTGGCCGATGTGTTTGAGCTTCCGCCCGAGGCGGTGATGCTGGTGGCCGCCCACCACAGCGATCTGGCCGGTGCGCGCGCCTGCGGCCTGCAGACGGCCTATGTCGAGCGCCCGCTGGAGTTTGGGGCGGCGCGCCCCAAGGACGTCTCGCCCAGGTCCGGCAATACCTACCATTGCCGCGACTTTCTCGATCTGGCAGATCGCCTGGGCTGCTGAGAAGGGGTGGGGCCCTGGGCCTCACCGCGCCGCACTGCACCCGAAGATGCAAAAACAGCGCCCGCAGGCGCTGTGGTTGTGATGCGGGAGCGGCTTACTTCTTGCTCTGCGCCAGCCATTTGGTGGCCAGTTGTACCCAGTAGGTGGCGCCCAGGGGAATCAGGTCGTCGTTGAAATCGTAGCTGGGGTTGTGCAGGGTGCAGGGGCCGCCACCGTGGCCGATGGCGCGGTGGTCACCCTCGCCATTGGCGATGAAGCAGTAGGCACCGGGCTTGGCCTGCAGCATGAAGGAGAAATCCTCCGCACCCATGGTGGGCTCCTGCACATTCACGCGGTCTTCACCGATGATGTCCACCATCACCTGGCGGGCAAATGCGGCTTCGTCCGGGGTGTTGACGGTGGCCGGGTAGTTGCGGTTGAAGTAGAAATCGCACTTGGCGTTGTTCATTGCGCAGCAGCCTTCGGCAATCTGGCGCATGCGCGATTCGATCAGGTCCAGCACCTCCACGGTGAAGGCGCGCACGGTGCCCTGCAGCTCCACGCTGTTGGGGATCACGTTGTTGGCTTCGCCGCCATGGATCATGGTGACCGAGATCACGCCGGTGTCCAGCGGCTTCTTGTTGCGGGTGATGATGTTCTGGAACGCGGTGACGATCTGGCAGGCGATGGGAACGGGGTCGTTGCCCATGTGCGGCATGGCGCCGTGGCCACCCTTGCCGGTGATGGTGATCTTGAAGTCATTGCTCGACGCCATGACCGGGCCCGGGCTCACGGCCATCTGGCCGGCGGCCATGCCGGGCCAGTTGTGCATGCCGAACACGGCCTGCATGGGGAATTTCTCGAACAGGCCGTCCTTGATCATCTCGCGCGCACCGCCGCCTCCTTCTTCGGCTGGCTGGAAGATCAGGTACACGGTGCCTTCGAAATCGCGGTGCTTGGCGAAATGCTTGGCAGCAGCCAGCAGCATCGCGGTGTGGCCGTCGTGGCCGCAGGCGTGCATCTTGCCCTGGTGTCGGCTGGCATGGTCAAAGGTGTTGTTCTCCTGCATGGGCAGCGCGTCCATGTCGGCACGCAGGCCCACGGCATAGCCGCTCTTGCCGCCATCCTTGCCGTGCACGATGCCGACCACGCCGGTCGTCCCCATGCCGCGGTCAATGGGAATACCCCACTCGGTGAGCTTGGCTGCCACTAGATCAGCGGTGCGCACTTCTTCAAAGCACAGCTCGGGGTGGGCGTGGATGTCTTTGCGGATCTGGGCAATGCTGGCCGCTTCGGCCACGATGGAGTCAATCAGCTTCATAGCGGGTATGTCCTGGTGAAACAAGCGCTGGCGCGCGTCTGTCGCCAATGGTCACTTGAATTTTGATAGCAAAACTGACGCTGGAGCGCCAAGCCTTCTATGGTGCAGCAAAGCGGATGACCGCTGGTGCCAAATGGCCTGGGAATAACCCTTGAGAGGGGCTCCAGGTGTCACCTTTGGCACTTCTGCTTCCATTTCTGGATCACCTGATTACCCTGGCGGCTTCGCTCGTCGTGCGCAGATGATGGGGCAATGGAATGTCGCCTTTGCAGCAGCGGTGGCACATGCGCGTCGATCCCGCGCTACGATGTGCGGGCAGATCGCCTGCCGATCCATCACGAATACAAGCCCGCCACCATGAACACGCCTCCTGCCTCTTCATCCGTCATCGGCGCCTGTCCGCATGATTGTCCCGACACCTGCTCGCTGATCACCACGGTGGTGGATGGCGTGGCCACCAAGGTCAACGGCAATCCGCAGCACCCGCAGACCGGCGGCGTGCTGTGCGCCAAGGTGAGCAAGTACACCGAGCGCACTTACCACGAGGGCCGTGTGCTGCAGCCGCTCAAGCGCGTGGGGCCCAAGGGGAGTGGCCGGTTCGAGCCGGTGGGCTGGGACGAGGCGCTTTCGGACATTGCGGCCCGACTGCACGCGATTGCCGCGCGCGACCCGCAGGCCATTCTGCCGTACAGCTACGCGGGCACCATGGGCTTTGTGCAGGCCGAAAGCATGGACCGGCGCTTTTTCCACCAGCTGGGCGCCAGCCTGCTGGACCGCACCATCTGCGCGAGTGCGGGCAGCGAAGCGCTGCTGCACACCTATGGCGGCAAGCTGGGCATGCGCGTGCAGTTTTTCGCCGAGAGCCAGCTGATCCTGATCTGGGGCAGCAACAGCATCACCAGCAACCTGCATTTCTGGCGCTATGCGCAGGAGGCCAAGCGCAACGGTGCCAAGCTCATCTGCATCGACCCGCGCAAATCGGAAACCGCCGAGAAATGCCACGAGCACATCCAGATCCTGCCCGGAACCGACGCGGCGCTGGCGCTCGCTCTGATGCATGAGGTGATCGTGCACGATTGGCTGGACCACGACTACATCGCCCAGCACACCCTGGGCTGGGATGCGCTCCGGGCCCGGGCGCTGGAATGGCCGCCCGAGCGTGCCGCTGCGGTGTGCGGCATCACGGTGGAAGAGATTCGCAACCTGGCGCGCGATTACGCCACCACCAAGCCAGCCGCCATCCGCCTGAACTATGGCATGCAGCGCGCGCACGGTGGTGGTAACGCCGTGCGTGCCGTGGCCTGCCTGCCAGCGCTGGTGGGGGCATGGCGCCACCGGGCGGGCGGTCTGCTGCTGTCCACATCGTCCACCTCGCCCGCGCGCCGCGCCGATCTGCAGATGCCGCAATTGCTGGGCGCGCGCCGCCCGCGCACCATCAACATGAGCACGATTGGCGATGCGCTTTTGCACCCAGGCGGAGCCGGTTTTGGCCCCCGGGTGGAGGCGCTCGTCTGCTACAACAGCAACCCGGTGGCCGTCGCACCCGAATCGGCCAAGGTGGCAAAAGGCTTTGCGCGCGAGGATCTGTTCACCGTGGTGCTGGAGCATTTCATGACCGACACCGCAGACCATGCCGACTATGTGCTGCCCGCCACCACGCAGCTGGAGCACTGGGATATCCACACCACCTATGGCCATACCGATGTGCTGCTGAACCGGCCAGCCATTGCGCCGCTGGGGCAGGCGCGCAGCAATGCGCAGATCTTCCGCGATCTGGCTGCGCACATGGCGCAGCACGACGCGGCGTTTGCTGCCGAGCACTTTCGCACCAGCGACGAAGACCTGTGCCGCGCGGCCATGGATGCCAACTGTGTGGATTTCGACACCTTGCTGGCGCAGGGCTTTGCCGTGCAGAACCTGCCCGATGCTCCCTTTGCCAATGGCGGCTATGCCACCGCATCGGGCAAGTGCGAATTCTTCAGCAGTGCACTGGAAAAGCTGGGTGCCAGCCCGCTCCCTGACTATGTGCCCAACTACGAACCACCGACCGCAGCGCACCCCCTGGCCATGATCTCGCCGCCAGCGCGCAACTTCATGAATTCGACCTTCGTGAATGTGCAGAAGCTGCGCCAGGCCGAAGGCCGCCCCACGCTGGAGATGCATGCCCAGGATGCCGCCGCGCGCCAGATTGCCGATGGCGATGCGGTGCGTGTGTTCAATGCGCGCGGCACCCATGTATGCCATGCCAGCATCAACGGCCGGGCGCGGCCGGGTGTGGTGGTGGGCTTGGGCGTCTGGTGGCGCAAGGACGGAGCCAATGGCACCAACGTGAACGAGCTGACGCACCAGCAGCTCACCGACATGGGGCGCGCGCCATCCTTCTATGACTGCGCGGTGCAAGTGGAGCGTCTGTCTGCTGCTTGAGGCAGCCCGCCAAGGAGTTATTTTCTTCAAAAAGCATAGCTGGCTGCGTGCTCTGTCATTGATTCTTGATGAAAAAAGCATTGAAATTCAATATCAATAAGCGCCAGTTGCTCTCTTTTTTATAGGGGCTGACCGAGCAACAGGGATGCATCTCGGGCCCCAGGCGTTTCGGAGCCCACTGAAGAGCGCTGGACGCCATTTCCCAAACCACAACCAACAGGGGACAGACATGATCGGAATCCGTGACGCGTTTTCAACCAGCTATGCGAAGGCGCGCGTCAAGTTTCTGGAGGCCGCCGTGCTGGCGGGGCTGCAGGTCGAATCGCACAATCACCCTGAAGACGGCGCCGAAGACGAAACCCTGGCCATGGATGTGGCACGCGACGGCGCGCTGGATGCCGACAGGCTGCTCATCGTCAGCAGCGCCTGCCATGGCATTGAAGGCTATTGCGGCAGTGGCGTGCAGGTGCATGCATTGCACGACGAGGAATGGCTGCAAAAGGCGCGCAATGTCGGTGTAGCTGTGCTCTATGTGCATGCACTCAATCCGCACGGCTTCTCGTACGGCCGCCGGGTGACGCATGAGAACGTCGACCTGAACCGCAACTTCATCGACTTCAACCAGCCCTTGCCAACCAACCCAGCCTATGACGAGGTGCAGGACCTGATCCTGCCCGCGAAATGGCCGCCGACGCCCGATGTGCAGCAGGCGATTGACCGCTATATTGCCGAGCGCGGCCAGCGTGCCTGGCAAGGCGCTGTCGGCCAGGGCCAGTACCAGCATCCCACAGGCGTCTTCTTTGGTGGCCAGGCCCCCACCTGGAGCAATCGCACCATCCGCCAGGTGCTGCGCAAGCATGGTGGCCAGGTACGCCGGCTGGCCTGGATCGACATCCACACCGGCCTGGGCCCCAATGGCTATGGCGAGCGCATCTTCACCGGGCCGAACGATGCGCAGATGCTGGCGCGGGCACGCCACTGGTGGGATGGGGGCGGCGCCACGCCCGTCACGTCGCTGGACGATGGCAGCTCCTCCTCGCCGCCTCTCACGGGCCTGTTGTGGAACAGTGCGGTGCAGGAATGCCCGCAGGCCGAGTTCACCGGAATTGCGCTGGAATACGGCACCGTGCCGGTGCTGGAGACCACGGGCGCCATCCGCGCCGACCACTGGGTGCACAACCACCCTGATGCACCGAGCGCGCAACGAGCTGCCATTCACCAGCAGATGCGGGCGGCGTTCTATGACGAGCGCGATGCCTGGATGGGCCAGATCGTGAGCCAGGCACGGCAGGCGATGTTCCAGGCGGTGGACGGCCTGTCTGCCTGATTGATTGCCTGACTAACTGGCGGCCTGATCGGGGGGCTTCAACCGTGGTGGGGGCCACGCAGCACCGCCAGGGTCTGCATGCCCCAGTGGTGCAGGCATTCGCGCACCATGATGAGCACGGCAATCTGCCCCTGGCTCAGCGCCAGGCCGCGCAGCGGCCCTCCCATGACCGTATCTGCGTAACGGTTAAACCAGTCCTCCACCGCGTCAGTGGGGTACAAAAGCAACACTGCTGTTGCCTCGGTGACATCGGAGGGCACGGCCAGTTGCTGGAGCAGTGACGCCATCTCAGGCGCGGTACACAGCAGGCTGGTCTGCGCTGATGGTGCGGGCCACATGCGTACCAGGGGCATCACCGTATCTTCCACAGTGGCAATCGCCGCTTCCACATCGGCATCATCGGGCGGGTTGTGGCGCAGGCAGCGCCCCGCCAGGCTGGTGCTGCCGATGGGCAACGCATGGACAAGGGGGCCGGTACTTTGCTGGCGCGCAACGGTGCTCTGATCGCTGCCGATGTCCAGCCAGGCCCAGTCGCGCCCGGGCCATTGCGCCATGCAAAGCGCCAGCAGATCGTTGGATGGGGGTGTGGATGAGGCCATGGCTGCAATGTAGCGCGGCAATGTCAGACAAATGCCATTGACGGGACATGTTTGCTCACCAAAATGGGGTGCCATGAACATGCTGCAGTCCCAATTGGAGGCGAAGCTGTCGGGCCTTCCCGTGGCAGTCGCCATTGCTCTTCCTTCAGGCGAATGGATCGCCAACCCCCATGAGGCCCAGTTGCGCCTGCACTGCCGCAGTGCCAAATCGCTCGCGGCGCTGGCGTCTGGCGATATCGGGATCGTAGGCTCCTATATCGTCGAAGGCGACGTCGAGATCGACGGCAGCATGCGCGATGCCATGGCGGCAGCAGTGGCACTGATGCCGACGGACCCGGTCGCGGCACGCTCCACATGGTGGAGCCGCCTGCTGGCGCGCTCGCGCTCGGCCGCCTTGCACACGCTGACGAAGGATTCGGAGCAGATCCAGTTCCATTACGACGTCTCCGACGAGTTCTATGCGCTGTGGCTGGATCCGCGCCGTGTCTACTCGTGTGCGTATTACGCGCAGCCTGATTTCAACGTGGCGCAGGCCCAGGAGGCCAAGCTTGATCTGATCTGCCGCAAACTGCGCTTGCAGGCGGGCGAGCGCTTTCTGGATGTGGGCGCAGGCTGGGGCGGCCTGCTGCTGTGGGCGGCGGAGCACTACGGCATTCAGGGCACGGGCATCACCCTTTCCAAGAACCAGCATGCCTATGTCCAGCAGTTGATTGCCCAGAAGGGCCTGCAGGACCGTGTGCAGATGCTGCTGATGGATTACCGCCAGCTCAAGACTGTCGAACCCTTTGACAAGATTGCCTCGGTCGGCATGTTCGAGCATGTGGGCCGGGCCCATATGCATGAATACTTTGCCACCCTCAAGAGTCTGATCAAACCCGGCGGCCTGCTGATGAACCATGGCATCACCGCCGGTGGCACCGACAATGAACAGCTGGGCGCGGGCATGGGCGAATTCATCGAGAGATACATCTTCCCTGGTGGCGAGCTGCTGCATGTGAGTGTGGTGCAGCATGAAATGGCCAATGCTGGCTGGGAGATGGTGGACATCGACAACCTCCGCCCGCACTATGCCAAGACGCTGTGGGCCTGGTCCGATGCGTTGGAGGCGCAGCTGGAGACTGCGCTGCGAGTACTCTCGCAAAAGAGCAATCCCGAACAGGCGGCCAAGACGCTGCGCGCCTACCGCCTCTATCTGGCGGGTTGTGCCACCGGTTTCGAGCGCGGCTGGACGGCCTTGCACCAGATGCTGGCCACCGTGCCGGACGGCTCCATGACCACTGGTAGCATCCGTGGTGCACAATCGCATTACCCATTCACCCGGGACTACATGTACCGTTAACAACGTGTTTACGATCTCCTCGCGGAGTGTGGACGCGGACTCGGGCGGTCTGCACACACCCTCACGAAAGATCGTGAACACGTTCGAAGGAGAAGAATTTGGTCTATAAATTTGTATCGCGTGCCACGGCCGACATGATCATGCTGGAAGCGGATGCGCAAAAAATCCTGAAGATCATCGGCAAAGAGGCATCGCCCGCAGGCATCATCACCGCGGCGCAGATTCCCGCTGCCATCGGGGCCTTGCAGGCCGCTGTTGCCGCCGAAGACGAGCGCAGCAAGCAGCCTGCCGAACCAGCGGACAAGAATGCGGAAGACGAAGATGGCGATGACGTCAAGGCCACCGTGGGCCTCAAGCAGCGCGCCGTGCCCTTCATCGTCATGCTGCAGCGCAGCGAGGCCGAAGGCGCCGATGTGGTCTGGGGTCACTAGGCCTGTCATCCACGCCTCCACAAAAAGCGACTGCATGGCAGTCGCTTTTTTCATGGCCTCAGGCCCTCAATCGGGCTTGACCTGCGCGTGCTTGAGCACCTTTTGCCAGCGCGTCTGCTCCTTGGCGATGAACTGGGCAAACTGCTGCGGCGTGTCGCCTATGGGCTCCGCCGCGTCGCCCTGCAGCCGCTTGACCGAGTCGGGCGCCTTGACGGCCTTGGCGCATTCGGCGGCCAGGGTGTCCACGTGGGCTTTGGCCATCGATGCCGGGGCCAGCATGCCGTACCACTGCGTCATCTCGAAGCCGGGAAACCCCTGTTCGGCCACGGTGGGCACATCGGGCAACTGAGGCAGGCGCTGGGTCGAGCCGGTGGCGATGCAGCGCACCTTGCCCGATTTGATAAACGGCAGCAGCGCCGCCGCGCCCACCGATGCGGCATCGAGCCGGCCGGAGAGCAGGTCGGTCATCATGGGGCCCGTGCCTTTGTAGGGCACGTGCAGCATGAAGATGCCGGCCGTCATCTTCAGGTACTCGAACGCCAGGTGCCCGGCGCTGCCATTGCCAGCCGAGCCGTAACTCAGCTTGCCCGGCTTGCTCTTGGCGAGTTTGATCAGGTCCTGCAGGTTCTTGACCGGCAGGTCGGGGTGCACGACGTACAGGCTGGGCACCTTGGCAAGCAGACTCACGGGCCGGAAGTCCTTGTTCGGGTCGTAGGGCAGCTTGTCGAAGATATAGGGATTGACGGCCAGGGTGCCGATGTGGCCCAGGATGACGGTGTGCTGGTCGTCGGAGCGCGCCACTTCCTGCATGGCGATATTGCCTGCAGCCCCTGGCTTGTTTTCCACGAACACGTTCTGGCCCATGGTCTTGGCGAGTTCTGCCGCCGTGGAGCGGGCCACGATCTCGGAGCTGCCGCCCGGAGCGAACGGCACCACAAAGCGGATCGGCCTGCTCGGCCAGTCGGCTGCATGGGCAAACGCGGGCAGGCCGGGCAGGGCCAGCGCACCGCTGGCGGCAAGCCATTGGCGGCGGGTGAGGGAGGGCAGGGTCATGGGCATCTCCTGGAAGTCGTTATCGGTTGATGGATGCAGTGGGGAAAATCGGATGCCTCAGGTGCGGGGCACACGGGGAGGGCGGCTGCCGTGCAGGAGCCGTGCCTTGCGGCAACAAAAAAAGACTGCAGCAGCAGTCTTTTCTTTTGGCTGAAAGTGCTGGTGGCGCCTGCATGGCAAGCGCGTTCAGCTGTCAATGCATGAGCATTTGCCAAGTTACTCGGCAAAGGTGCCTGCCGCCTTGATGACGGGCGTCCACTTGGCGATTTCGGCCTGGACGAAGGCCTTGTGGCCCTCAGGCGTGACGCGGTTGTCATTGGCGACCACGGCGCTCAGGCCTTCTGATTTCTTGATGAACTCAGGGTCCTTCAGGGCCACCTTCAGGGCGTCGTTGACCTTCTTCAGGATGTCGGCGGGCGTGCCCTTGGGGGCGTACAGGCCGTGCCAGATGGTCACTTCAAAACCCTTGAGGCCCTCTTCCTGCAGCGTGGGCAGGTCCTTGAGCGATGGGGTGGTGAGGCGCTTGCTGGTGGTCACGGCATAGGCCTTGACCTTCTTGCCCTCGATCTGGCCGGTGGTGTTGGTGGTCTGGTCGCACAGCACATCCACCTGGTTGCCCATCAGGTCAGCAATCGCCGGAGCAGCGCCCTTGTACGGCACGGGCGTCATCGGCACCTTCAAGGTGCTTTGCAGCAGCAGGCCGCACAGGTGCGAGGCCGAACCAATACCTGCATTGGCGAGGTTGACCTTGTCCTTTTCCTTGTTGATGAAAGCAGCCAGTTCCTTGTAGTTGTTGGGCGCCAGGGTGGGCTTGCCGATCAGGGTCATCGGCACGTCGTTGATGATGCCCAGGTATTCAAAATCCTTCATCACATCGAACGACAGCTTGCGGTACAGGATGGGGGCCGTGGCAACGCCGATGTGGTTGAGCAGCAGGGTGTAGCCGTCAGGCTTGGCGCGTGCTGCCTTGGCCATGCCGATGGTCGAGCCTGCGCCGTCGGCATTGTCGATCACGATGGTGACGTTGTTGCCCAGGGGCTTGCGCAGCGACTCTGCCAGATCGCGCGCCACGCGGTCGGTCGGGCCGCCTGCCGTGAACGGCACCACGATGGTGACGGGTTTGTTGGGGTAGGAAGCATCGGCATGTGCGCCTGCTGCCGCAAAGGCGGCCAGCGCCACCACACTCCATTGCGCCATGGTTTTCATAGTCTCTTGTCTTTCTCTGTATAAAAGGTGAAGCCTTTCATGTCCCCTGTTATTGGTGATGGCGGCCCCTGCTGCTGATGCGGGAGCTGGCCTTGTCCTGGGTCAGCTTGGCGATAAAAGAGTGCCATCCTAACGACACCGGAGGACGGATTTTCCTAAGGTAAACCCTTGTTTTTCCGAAGTTTTTGGCCAGGTTTGAGGCCAGAGGCGCCGCATGACTTCAAGCCAAATTGGTTGTTTGCGCAATGGCTGTGCGCGCAATTTGCTATGAAATTTGATAGTCAAAGCGTCTGAATCCCGGTGCAATATGCATGGCACTTCAGGTGCCGGAATGACGAATTTTTGCTTTCCGTCAGGCCTTTTTGCGCAAAAGCACGGGGGTGCCAGACGCTTTTCAGCGCTTTTCGATGGGTGGTTTGCCCGGGCGGCTGGCTGCAATGCCGCGTGCCATACGCGCGTTGCGCACGGCGGCGGCCGAGCGTCCCAGTTGCAAGGCCAGCTGCGCATCGGGGGCCGTACCCAGTTGCACGATCTCGGCGTCGGTCCAGGGCTGCTGCGTCTCCTTGCCCCGGCTGGCATCCAGCGGGGCAATGCCCAGTGCCCCGCGTTTGGCCACCACGCTGGCCTTGCTGATGCCCCAGCGCGCGGCCAGCTCGGCATCGGTGCTGCGGCCCAACGCGTCCAGCATGGCCTGCGTCCACGCCACGTGGCCAAAGGCGGCAATGCCCAGGCTGTTGCGCTTGAGGTTGACGGTCTTTGCCGTGGTGCCCCAGCGCTCGGCCAGTACCGCGTCCTTGTCGGTGCCCAGTTGGGCGATCATCTCGGCAGTCCACTCTATGCTTGCGCGGCCCATGGAATTTTCGGAAAAATGTGGTTGAAGGTCTGCAGATAAAGCGCCAGATGCTCTTATTTTTGCAGCGATTGCTCAATGGCGGCAGCCATGGCAAGTAACTGGCGGTCCTGCATGCGCTGGCCCACAAGCATGATGCCCACGGGCAGTTCGGTAGCCGCACGCGGTGCGGGCAGCGAGAGGGCGGGCAGGTCGTAGAAATTGAAGATCGAGGTGTTGCGCAGAATCAGGCCATTGGCGGCAAAGAACGCGTCGTCGTCTTCCAGCAGGTCGGCGATGCGTGGCGCGGTGATGGCGATGGTGGGCAGCAGGAGCAAGTCCACATCCTGCATGGCGGCATCCATCTGTGCCTGCAGCCGTAGGCGCTGCTGCAGCAGATTCACGTAGTACGGTGCCATCAGGCTGCGGCCCTTGTCCATGCGCGAGAGCACGCGCGGGTCAAAGGCTTCGCGCTGATGGATGAGCGCATCGTGGTGGATGGCCGCCGCCTCGGCGGCGATGAGGGTGCCCTCGCTCTGCAACTGTCCGGGAGCCGCCATCATGGCTTGCCAGGGCAGCTTGGTGAAAACGGCCCCTTGCGCCTGCAGTGATTCGATAGCCTGCTCTGTTTTTTGTAGAACCTCGGCGCTGCACTGCTCCCATGGCAGGCCTTGGGGCAGGCCAATGCGCAGGCCGCGCACGCTGCGCGTGGGCAAGGGGGTGGGCGCATCGCCCGCCATCACGGCATCGGCAACAGCGCAATCGGCCACGCTGCGCGCCAGCGGCCCCAGGCTATCGAGTGTGAAGGACAGCGGAAATGCGCCCTCGCGCGATACCCGCGCCTGGGTGGGCTTGAAGCCCACCGTGCCGTTGAAGGCCGCCGGAATGCGTACCGAGCCGCCCGTGTCCGAACCAATGGCGATATCGACCAGACCGCGCCCCACGCTGACCCCTGCGCCCGATGACGACCCGCCTGGAATGCGCGTGGCATCCTGCGCGTTGCCCGGCGTACCAAAGTGCGGGTTGATGCCCACGCCGGAAAACGCGAACTCTGTCATGTTGGTCTTGCCAACGATGACGGCGCCTGCTGCACGCAACCGCTGCACCACCGGGGCATCGCGCGTGGCGGGGGCGCTGCTGCGCCGCATGGCGGCGCCTGCGGTGGTCACCTCGCCCGCAACATCCAGAAGGTCCTTCAGCGAGACGAGCTTGCCATCAAGCGGCCCCAGAGACAGGCCGCGCGCAGCCCGCGCCTCGGCGGCCTGCGCGGCCTCCCGGGCAGCATCGGCGTAGATCTGGGTGAAGATGCGATGGCCCTCATCGCCCAGCGCTTTGAGCGCGTGCAGGGTGTGATCAAGGCGTTGGGTGGATGTGGGCATGGCAAGGTAAGCGGGCATTGGTACCTGCGCCATCGTACCCAAAAAATGCCCTGCGTTCCTGCGTTCCTGCGTTCCTGCGGATGCTGTGCCTATGGCGTCGTGGCGGTAAAGCGCAGTTGTCCGTTGTAGGAGCCTGCTGTGCGGCTTGCGCTGTTGGCGTAGGAGAACGTCCAGTTGGCATTGCGGATGGTGACCAGGCTGTTCACCGCGCCCGAGCCGCCGCCATTCACATTCACCGTGGTGCCGTTGCCGCTGTTGGGAATGGGGGGCGCGGGCAGGTTGGCGCTGTCGCTGCTGGTGACCACGATCTCGCTCATCGGAATGGTGTTGGAGCCGCTGGTAAGAGGTGTCGTGACGGTGGCGTACAGGCTCACCTGCCCGCCATTGCTGCGTACTTCCACCGGCAAGACGTTACCGCTTGCGGCCACCACGAAGCCAGGGGCGGCGCCATTCCAGTTGACCGATGTGTTGTTGCCAACTGCGGGTGTGGTCGGCACCGCCGGGATCGATGGTGTCAGCGTGAAGGCCACCTGCGAAGCCGTGCCGCCAGGTGTGGGCCAGGCGCCGTCACCAATCCGGAAGAAGAGGAACTTGTCGATCTGGATGGCAAAGTTGAGCGCCACGCGCGGAGTGGTGCGCGGCAGGCTGCCATTGCCCGACGAGGCGCTGGCGGCATGCACTGTGTTGCCGGCAGCCAAAGCCAGCCCCAGCGCCAACCCGCAGGTGGCGTGGTGCAGGCGGGCGTGGCGGGTTTTCACTTCAGTTCCGTATTGATTTTGAAGCTGCCCTTGTCCCAGTCCAGCAGGCCGCTTGCCTGCACGGGGTAGCTGGGCTGCGGTGCGCTCTGGCCGTCGTCACCCTTGGGCATCAGCGCCAGTGTTCGCGTCTGGCCTGGCATGATGGGGGTGCCTTCGACGACGAGGCTGAAGGTGCGGCCCTTCGCATCTTTGGCGTCCAGCGTGCCTTCAAGGCGGCCATGGGCGTCGCCGGTATTGCTTACGCTCACGGTAGGTGTGCGCTTGCCGGCTACCTCGCGCATGGCGAGCTGGTGCATTTCAAGTTTGGGCTCGGCGCCGCCCAGCATCACATACACCGCCACTGCAATGCGGCCGGTGACGGGCAGGCTGAGGCTTGCGCTGCCGCTGCGGATGATGCTTTGCTGTGCAGGTTCCACGCCTTCGATGGTGATCATGAACCGGCATTCGCTGCGCGGTGTATCGGCCGGAGGGGTGACCTGAAAGCGGAAGCTGTTCTTGGTTTGCGCAGGCACCGTCAGTGTGCGCCGCTCCAGTACCACCCAGGGGCGGCAGCTGCCGGGTAGCAGTTCGTCGTGGTAAGTGATCTGGCCTTCAGGCGAGTAGGTCCAGTCCAGCGTGCGAATCGAGACGGCTGTGGGAGCATTTCCCAGGTTGTGGATGTCGATCGATTGGCCCAGCCGCTCGCCGCCCTTGGCGGTCAGTTCAAAGCGCGATGGCGCAACGGCAATCTCGAAAGGCGCAGCCTGCACGCAGGCGGCAAGCAAGGCCAGACCCAGTGCGGAGGCATTGCGGACGATGGAGGGAACAAAACGACTCATGGCTGTATCTCGATCTCGAAATAGGATTCGAAGCTGAGGCTTGCGCCCCGGCCCAGTTGCAACTGGCGTGGGTCGATGCGCAGTTGCAGGTCAAAGGTGTCGGTGATCCACGGGGTGCGGACGTCGCCGCTCCAGACCAGTACGCGGTCGCCTGGGCGGCCCATGCCGCTTTGAAACAGGGCGCCGCGCCACTGCACCTGCAGCGCGGACGGCGAGCGCAGCCCTGCAACGGCAAGCGGAATGACATAGTAAATACGTGCCCGCCGACCCACATAGGGCGCGGTGGCAAGCCGGTATTCGACCCGGCCAAAGGGCAGCAGCAGGGTCTGGGCATCGATCATCTGTGCCTGGCGGAAGTCGGCCTGCACGTGCGCGCGCGGCGAGGCTGAATCGTCCAGCCGCGCAATCTGTGCGTGGGCCGCTGAAGCCATCACGCAGGCAGCCAGCCCAAGCATGGCTGGAAAACGCTGGAAACTCGGCAAACGGCGCAGAGGGGGCAGATGGGCGGAGTGCAATCGCGGCATATGCATCCTCACTGCATCGATGCGGTGAAGTACACCGTACCCTTGTAGGCGCCAGCGGGGTAGATGACGTCGTTGGCATAGGTGAACGTCAGCCGTGTGGCGTTCATGGTGTTGGATTGGTAGACCCAGCCGAGGCAAAAGATGAGGATGGGGAGCGAGCAATAGGTGGCATTGGCATTGAAGCTGGCAATCTGCTGGTTGACAGCGCCATTGAACTGGCCGTTCTGGATGTCGCCCGCGCTGCCACCGCTGGAATTGCTCACCGTCCAGCTGATCTTGCTGAAGGGGATGATGGTGGTGCCACAACTGGTGCTCTGGCAGGTGAGACCTGCGGATGAGTCCACCTGCAGGGTGACCGGGCGCGCAGTGCCGTCGGAGTTGGCTGGCCGGGTGGGGACGACGGAGATGTCAATGGCAGGCGTGCCTGTTACCGGCCCTGGGGTGAGGCCCACGTTGTTGCCGGTCACATTGAACTGCACGGTGTCGATGGCCGATGCCGATCCCACCTGCAGCGAAATGGCGTGATTGTTGCCGGTGTCGGTCACGGTGGTGATCACCGCGTTGGCGGGGACTGTGCTGCCGCATGCGAGCAGCGCCAGTCCCGCAGCCAGCGGAGCGCGGAATCGCCCCGGGGCTGTGGTCAGGAGAGCTGCGGCACGCATGGGCATCAGACGCCAGTGGCGGTGTAGGTCACCTGGGCAGTATACGAGCCTGCTTTCCAGGAGGCGGCTGCTGCGCTTGCCAGGCTGTAGGCCCAGGTGCCGGTGGCTACCGAGTTCGACGGGATGGTCGCGCTTGCAGCGCCGCAGGCCAGGTTGGTTCCCGGGTGTGGCAGCGTGCCGGTAACGGTGACGGTGAAGTCCGTATTGGCGGGGCCTCCTGTGGCAGGGGTCCAGGTCGGGGCGGCGCAGGTGAGGGTGCCGGTGCCTGCATTGGTCCAGGCATAGACGGTCAGTGCGGCCGGTGTGTTGAGCGTCGAGGTGGGCGCTGCACCACTCCAGTCCACGCTGGTGTTGTTGCCGACCACAGGTGCTGTCGGTACGGCAGGGATGCTGAAGCTTGCAGTCCAGCTGAGGGTATCGATCGTGGTGTTGGTCGAGCCTACGCGCAGCAGGATCAGCTTGGGCACCGCCACCGACAGCTTGACGTTGGCCTGCGCCGTGACATTGCTGCCACTGGTGGAGTAGCCGTACTGGCTGTCGGCCAGTGCATGGCCTGCGGATGCGAGCATCAAGACAGTGCCCAGCGCAATCGGATTCAGAAGTTTGTTGATCATTTTCACAGTCCTTTGTGTCAAAGGGGGTTGGCAAAAGCGCGGGTGCGCTGGTGGAGGCTGGTCTTCAACGTGCTCGGCAGTTCAGGGGTTTACTGCCGTTTACACATTGCCCAGCCTGTGGTCTGCTGCATGGCTACTCCCCCACCTTGATGACGGGAATCTCGGCGTTGGCATCGCCACGCAGCGGAACATTGACGCTCACGCCGGCCTCGTCCGCTGCGCCCCAGGGCAGCGGCACGCTGTCGAGCGTGACAGTGATTCGATGCTGGCCTTGGCCCACCATCGGAAATGAGAAACGGCCTTCGCGGTCGGTGACGGTGCGGTAGCGGCCATCCAGCACCACTTCGACGCCATTGACGCCGCTTTCACCGATCTGCCGCTGTCCATCGCGGTTGGCGTCGTAGAACACGTTGCCCGAGACACTGCCCGCACCTGTGCCGGGCGCTCCACCGGCCACGGCGAAGGGGCGTCCAGTGCTGCCGTCCCAACGCAGATAGACGTAGGCGGTCTTGTCGTTGCTGCGATAGACCTGAGGGCCGGTCCAGTTCGGCAGGGGTACCGTGGAGGCCCGTGCCTGGTTGATGAGCGCAGAGAAGCCCAGGCGCCAGCCGCTGCCCAGATCCTGCTCGGCCGAGAGGGTGCTCGACAGGCCTCGGCTGGTGTACAGGCCTCCGGTCTGCGAGGTGTAGCGCAGGTTGCCAGAGAAGCTCAGCGAGCTGCTGGCCCAGTAACGCACCTGCACGCCGGCGGTTGGGTATTGGCGCGCGGTGCCGCCGCTGCGGTCGTCCGCCCAGCCCAGCGTGGTGGTGAGTTCGGGGCGCATGGTTTCGCGCCGAACCGTGATCCAGTCCTGCTCCCACTGCACTTCACGGCCCGTGGCGTTACCGTCGCCCAGTACGATCTGCTCGTTGCGCCTGGCGGTCAGGCTCAGGCGTGTGCGTGGCAGATCGAAAAAGCGGGTCTGGTAGAAGCCGTAGGCGTAGATGCTGCGCTGCGTGCCCAGTGCCGTCTGGCCGCTGGCGCCGGCGTCGTAACGCGTCTGGTACAGATTGAGGTTGCCACCAATGGAGCTGTCGCGGTTGATGAAGTACTGCACATTGCCGCTGGCGCCCAGGCGGGACGAGCCGGTCTGCATCGCCTGGGCGCTGCTGCGCACTCGCTCGAAATCAAGCCCGCCACCCCAGCTCAGGCTGCTGGCGCTGTGGTCCATCCGCCAGTACGCGCCTTGTGTGCCCGAAGGCAGCAGGTAGTCGCCAAAATACAGATTGGGCCGAGAGACATAGGCACCGAATTCATGGCGAAAGCGCCCCAGCTTTGCTCCCGCCTCCAGGTACAGGCCCTGGGCTCCCCCCGTTGCCGTGCCCGGCGTGGTGCTGGAAGTGCTACTGCCCAAGACTGTCAGGCGGGCACGCAGGTCGCCGTCCTGCCGCAGTTCTCCCCCATAGCCCACAGCTGCGGCCCAGCTTGATACGTTTTTGCTGCCCGAGCCGTCACCGGTGAGGAAGTTGTAGTAACTGGCCGGAATGCTGCGCGCCTGCTCGATCTGGCCGGCGGCATACCAGGAATCGCCGAGGCGGCGGGTGGCGCCTAGCCAGGCAATGCTACCCTGGCTTTTCTCGAAGCCTGGATACGGGCCGCCCAGCAAGTCGCCACGCTCGCCCATGCCTGCGCGCAGATCGAAATCGCTGCCGTAGATGCGGGTCGAGAGCCCGCGCACGGTGCTGGTGCCCAGCGTGAGGCGGTAGTTGCGGCTGAGGCCGGTGGTCAGTTCGCTGTAGGCATCGCCCAAGGTGGTGTCGGCCAGCACACCCGGCGTGAGGGGCATGCCGAGATTGCGCAGGGTAATGCGCTGGCTGCTGGCCTCGCGGGCATAACCCAGGGCGCCAATGCCGTTGCCGGCATCCTGGTCGCCGTGCTGCGAGCGTCCATCGGCTTGCAGAACCCATTCACCATAGTTCAGAGTCTGCTGGCGGTACTCGATGCGCTGGCCAAATTCGGTGGCCTGGCGCTTTCCTGCGCCGGAGCTGCTGGACTGGGCGGCGCCGAGGCGGCCTTCCACCGACCAGCTGCGCAACCCTTCCGGCTGAGACAGGGCCTCTTCTGCGCTGGCGGCCTCGCCAGAGCGCAGGGAGCTGACCTCGTCGGCGCTCATGAACCTGTCCTCATAGGCGGGAGGGGCTGCGTCGATCAGCTTGCGCAGCCGCGCCTGTTCGGCTTCTGCGGGCGTCATGGCCTCAATGCCGGGCACATTGCCTGCAGTGGCGCTGGAGGAGGTGACGGGCTGGGCCATGGCAGAAGAGATGCTGGCAATGCAGGTCAGTAAATAGGCCGTCCCGGGCCTGCGCAGAACGGGCGCAGGCAAGACGGGAAAAAAATGTAAATGAAGCGCTTTCATTTGTAATATTTGGTGATTACATTTGAAATCATTTACATTCCAATTCTTAATCGATTAGTGCAATTCGATACGTAACGTTTAGTTTCTCAGAAAGGATGACAGGCAAACATAGGTGCTTATGTAAAGAAGATTAAAGATTGTTCATGCAATCACGTTATTGATAGTATTTATAATTGTTACAAACAATACTTTTGAAATAGATTTCTCGAATAAATGTTCAGGCTGAATATTCGGCTCTTGAATCGCCCACCATGGCGCCCATATGACGGATTGATTTCTGTTGACACGAGCCATCCTCATGACAAAACAAACCCATTCCTTTCAGGCGGAAGTAGCGCAGCTTCTGCATCTCGTCACCCACTCGCTGTACTCAAACCAGGAGATTTTTCTCCGGGAACTGATCTCCAATGCGTCAGACGCATGCGACAAATTGCGCTTTGAAGCACTGGGCGATGCCAGTCTCTATGGCGATCAGCCCAAGCTTGAGGTGCGTGTGTCCTTTGACCAGGCTGCCAAGACCCTGACGATCACCGATACCGGCATCGGCATGACGGAGCAGGAGGCCATCGACAACCTGGGCACGATTGCCAAGAGCGGTACCAAGGCCTTCATGGAAAAGCTCAGCGGCGACCAGAAGGTCGATTCGCAGTTGATCGGCCAGTTCGGTGTGGGCTTCTATTCCGGGTTCATCGTCGCCGACCGGATTTCGGTGGAATCACGTCGCGCCGGAGTGCCTGCATCCGACGGCGTGCGCTGGGTGAGCGGCGGATCGGGTGATTTCGAGGTGGAGCAGATCACCCGCGAAGAGCGCGGCACCAGCATCACCCTGCATCTGCGGCCCGAGGCTCATGAGTTTCTCAATGGCTACAAGCTCAAGCAGATCATCGCCAAGTACTCGGACCACATCAGCCTGCCGATCCTGATGGAGAAGGAGGAGTGGAAGGACGGCGAGAACGACCAGCCCGGTGAAATGGTCAAGACCGGCGAGTGGGAGACCGTCAACAAGGCGAGCGCCTTGTGGACCCGCGCCAAGAAGGACATCAGCGACGAGCAGTACAAGGACTTCTACAAGGCCATCAGCCATGACTTTGAAGATCCGCTGACCTGGAGCCACAACCGCGTTGAAGGCAACACCGAGTACACACAGCTGCTGTACATCCCCGCCAAGGCGCCGTTCGACCTGTACCAGCGTGACAAGCACGCCGGTATCAAGCTGTACGTCAAGCGCGTTTTCATCATGGACGATGCTGAGGCGCTGATGCCCCAGTACCTGCGGTTTGTGAAGGGTGTGATCGATTCGGCAGACCTGCCACTCAACGTGAGCCGCGAGTTGCTGCAGGAAAGCCGTGATGTGAAACTGATCCGTGATGGCTCGGTCAAGCGTGTGCTCTCCATGCTGGAAGACCTGGCCAGGCACGACAGGCATGATGCAGGTGCGGATGGCGACGTGACTGATGTGGTGAGCGAAGAAGACAAGGCCAAGGAAGGCAAGTACAGCCAGTTCTATGCCGAATTTGGCGCCGTGCTGAAAGAGGGCCTGGGCGAAGACATGGCCAACCGCGACCGCATTGCCAAGCTGCTGCGCTTTGCGTCGACGGCTCAGGACGGGGTCGTGACCTCGTTTGCCGATTACAAGGCCCGTATGAAGGAGGGACAGGACGCGATCTACTACATCACTGCCGATACGCTGGCCGCTGCCAAGAACAGCCCGCAACTCGAAGTCTTCAAGAAAAAGGGCATCGAGGTGCTCTTGATGACCGACCGCGTCGACGAATGGGCACTGAACTTTGTGCACGAGTTCGACGGCACGCCGCTGCAGTCCGTAGCCAAGGGCGCGGTCGACCTGGGCAAGCTGCAGGACGAAGCCGAAAAGAAGGCAGCCGAGGAAGCGGCAGAGGCCTTCAAGCCTGTGCTTGCCAAGCTGAAGGATGCGCTCAAGGACAAGGCAGAGGACGTGCGCGCCACCAGCCGCCTGGTCGATTCGCCAGCGTGCCTGGTGGTGCAGGACGGTGGCATGAGCCTGCAACTGGCCCGCATGCTCAAGCAAGCCGGCCAGGCCGCACCGGAGTCCAAGCCGGTGTTGGAGGTCAACCCCGAGCATCCGCTGATCAAGAAGCTGGACGGTAGTGTCCATTTCCATGATCTGGCTCAAATCGTGTTCGACCAGGCGGTGCTGGCCGAAGGCGGTCTGCCGGAAGACCCGGCTGCCTACGTCAAGCGGGTGAACGCGCTGCTGGCCTGATTTTCCGCGCTGAATCCGTCAGAGAAACAGCCCCCGCTCCATCAAGGGCCGGGGCTTTCTTTTTTGTCTTCTTTCTTTGCTTTTTGGCAGCCTTCTGCAAAAGCGGCGCAGCAACGCTGCGCGCTGCAGGTGTTGCGACGCCGGATGTGTTGCGGCGCGACGCCTTAGCATGAGTTGTTAACAGGTGTATTGGCGCGATTGGCCCCTTTCGGGGCTATATTTACCTCCATGAATGCTCCAGGCGGCGCAAATGGCAGGTGCGGGCCTGAACTGTCTGGCTGAAAAGCTCAGGTGAACGGCGCGGAGACCGCCGCAGTGACCAGGCACATTCCTGGCACCACGATCTCGCCGGGGCACAACGATAAACGCGATGCGGCAATGGATGGAAGACGTCCACCGTTCGAGTGAAGGCAAGCGATCACCATGGTTCGATTCTTTTTTGTTTTTCTGGGCATCCAGCTCACCCTGTTTGGTCTGAACATGCTCAACTGGGTGCAAAAGCATCTGGTGGAGCCGTGGACGGCACTGCTGGCCAAGATCTGTGCTTTCCTGGTGACCTGGTTCGACAAGTCCGCCGTTGCCGAAGGCAAGGTGCTGTGGAACCATGCCTCCAATTTTGGCGTGTCGATCGAGGCAGGATGCAATGGCATCGAAGCCTGCATTGTTCTGTTTGCCGCCATTCTTGCGTTTCCTTCCACATGGCGCCACAAGCTCATCGGCATGGTGCTGGGCTTTGTAGCGGTGCAGGCCATCAATATCGTGCGGGTGATCAGCCTGTTCTACCTGGGCCAGTGGAACATGACGGCCTTCAACTTTGCCCATGAATACCTGTGGCAGGCGCTCATCATGCTGGACGTGCTGGTGGTGTGGCTGGTGTGGGTGCGTGCGGGCCAGCGGGCCAAGCGGGCCGAGGATGGTTCGGACAGCTCGCCACCTTCGGGCAGCATCGCCGGGCAGAATGAGCCGGTGGCGGCCTGAATGTGATGTGAGCCAGCAGCATCGTACTGCTGGCCTTGTTGGACCCGAACAATGACACTCCTGCGTATGTAGCAGGAACCGGAGAGAAGAGGGATGAAGCGCTTAAACCCGATTCAGCGATTTGCCGTGCTGGCTTTTGTCGGCATCATCGTGCTGACCACGGTGTGGACCAAGCTGTCGCCATGGATCAGCTATCCGGTGGCCGTCATCTCCAAGGAAGGGCTTGAGGACTTGGCTGCGGGCTGGGTCAAGCAGGTGCAGATTTCCCCAGGCAAGATGGAGGTGGACACCAATGTCGGCATCGCGAACGCGCAGACGGGCGGGCGGTGGGTGGAGATTTCGGTGGACGCGGACCCGGGCCGCTATGCCTATGGTTTTCCCATCTTTCTTGCACTGCTGCTGGCGGCCTGGCGCAAAGGGCGGGTCTGGCGTGCCATTGTTGGCTATATCGTGCTGCTGCCATTTCAGGCATTCAGCATCTGCACCAGCCTGCTGATGCAGGTGGTGCTCGCCACCAATCTTGATCTGCGCCTGTTGAAGATATCGCAGGGCCAGCTCGAAGGCTTGGCCTATGGCTACCAGTTAGGCAGCCTTGTGCTTCCAACCCTGGTGCCATTTTTGCTGTGGCTGTGGATGGACCGCCAGTTCGTCAACGATGTTCTGGTGGAGGCCTGGAAGAAGAATATCCAGCCCCGGATCGCTCCCAAGCCCATGGTCGTGAAAGCGCCGCCACCCCCACCACCGGAGCAGGTGATCCGCCCTGCCGAAACGGGGGCCGAGATCTCGCACAGCATCAGCATCACATTGCCACCGCGCAATGACCGGTGAAACGGGCATTCAGCGCAGGCTGGAAGGCGCTGGCAGCTATTGATTTTGATTGTGCCCCCGGCAGCACGGCTCGACGGTTTCCAGCACCTCGGCAGCCGATATCTCGTTGACCGGGTGATGGCTGGGGTGGTGGAACAATACCTTTCTATGCAAAAACAGATTTCCGTGTGGCGAGTTGCAGCCATGGGCGCGGTGGCTGCGTTGTCTCTCTCCGCCTGCTCTCCTTACGTCGGCGTTGGCATTCCTGTCGGCCCGTTTTCGGTGGGTGTCGGCGTAGGCAGTGGCGGCGTCAGCGCTGGCGTGGGCACGGGCGTGGGCCCTGTCGGGGTCGGCGTGGGCGTCAACCAGAGTGGCCAGGTCACCGGCAATGCGGGTGTGGGGGTGGGCACTTCGGTGGGCGGCGCGAATGTCGGCGTGGGTGTGGGTACTGGCACAGTGCTCTACGATCCGGCTGCACCTTCGCCGGATGGGAGGCGTTCGCCCGAGCCTTCTGTGCCGGAGGCGGGGCGGGTGGTACCTGGTGCCCAACCCTCGCAGGCTGCGCCAGTGGGCGCTGAGGGTGGTGCGCTGCAATGGCGTGGTGCCGATGGCCAGACGGTGCCGGACTGCAAATTCCGCAGTGCGTGCTGACAGAAGGCGGCTACCGCCGATGCTGATACTTGTCTCGAATCGCGATCGTGCAGGAGATAATTTTTAACAGGTTTTTAAAAACAATAATTACATATTGATATTTAAAATGATTCATAAATAGGAGAAATTTATGAATCTATGCGCCTTCTTTCGCTCGTCGCGGCCCCGCCATCTCCGTCTTTCCATGGCAGGAATGCTGGCGGCCTCTGCCTTGTCCGCGGGGGCGCAGACGCCAGCGCCGCAGGTATTTGCCACGCCGGGCGTGCATACCTATGCCGTGCCTGCGGGCACCGGCAGTCTGCAGGTCATCATCAAGGGGGCAGCGGGCGGCGCAGGCGGATGGGATGACGCAATGGGTGGCAATGGTGTGGGCGGCACGGTAGTCACCGCCACCATTGCCGTGCAGGGTGGTGAAACGGTGAGCCTGCTCGTGGGCGAAGGGGGTGAAGGAGCGCTGGGAACGCCAAAGGCATCCTATGGGGTTGGTGCAGCAGGAGGGGGCGACGGCACGCGCCAGGATGCAGGCTCCGTTACGTCTGCCTTGCCGGGGGCTGGGGGCCGTGGTGGAAACCAGGGCACGCTCAATATCAGTCCGGGCGGGGCCGGCGGTGGTGGCGCTTCGCAACTGGTGGTGGCCGGCGCGGCCATTACGGCGGGCGGCGGTGGTGCTGGTGGCTCCAATTCACGTATTCGCGGCACCAGCGGCAACTGGAGTGTGCCTGGCTCGCCTGCGGCCAACAATCTGGTATTGAATGCGCAGGATGCGCAATGTGCCATGGCAGCCGTGGGCGGCAATGGCGAGAACGGCGGGAATGTGGACGGCGCTGGGGGCAGCGGTGGCGGTGGCAGCTACACCGGCCATGCTGGCGCAGGCGGCGTGCACGGGGTGGATGGCAGCGTCGATGTGAATGGCGCGCCGGGCGGCAGCGGCGATTCCTGCATCCTGGATGCAGGCAGCTACAAGATCACCGGGGCCAGCACTTCGCTGGGCAATCCTTCCATTGCGGCCAATGTCAAGGGCGTAGCCAACCCCTCGGGCGAAAACGGCAGCATCAGCATCACTGCAGTGCCTGCGCCGCCCAACAATGCCCCCAGCGCAGTCCCTGCGCTGAGCGGCACGGCAACGGTGGGCCAGGTACTGACGGGCAGCTACAGCTACGCCGATACCGAATCCGACCCAGAGAATGTCTCTGCCGCAGGCACGCAATACGTATGGGTACGCAGCGCCGCGCCAGGGCTGACGGCTTCGTCGCAGGGCACCGTGGTGCAATCGGGCGCGACCGCAGGCACTTCCTTGGCCTATACCCTGGTGGCTGCCGATGAGCACCAGTACCTGTCGTACTGTGTCACGCCAGTGGCGACCCAAGGCACCCTGACGGGGGCGCAAGCATGCTCGCTGGCGCTGGGGCCAATCGCTGCTGCGGTGGTGCCGCCCGAGCCAGTTCCTGTGGCACCAGCGCCCGTGCCGACGCTCGGGTGGGGCGCCTTGTTGCTGGCTTCTGCAGGGCTGGGCGGATTGGGGGCGCTGCTGTCCCGCCGCCAACTGCGCAGCGGCCGCAGGGTCTGAGGCGTATTTGCTTTGTTATTGATAGCAGTTGGCGCCTGATTTACAGGCGTCAAGTGTCATTTTGACCCAAATACATTGAAGCCATCCAGCGGTATCACACGTACAGCGGCGCTTCGTCCATCGCCTCCACCTGCGCATGCAGCAACTGGGTCTGTTCCTGCCAATAGGCATCGCTGCCGAACCAGGGAAAGTGGATGGGGAAGATCGGGTCATCAAAGCGGCGGGCGAGCCACGCGCTGTAATGGATGAGGCGCAGGGTGCGCAGCGGCTCGATCAGCACCAGCTCGCGCCGGTCAAAGGGCCGAAATTGTTCATAGCCTTCAATCAGGGTGGAGAGCTGCGCCGCCTGCTGCGCCCGGTTGCCTGACAGCAGCATCCACATGTCCTGCACCGCCGGTCCGGTGCGTGCGTCGTCCAGATCCACAAAATGCGGGCCACCGCCCGCCTCATCGGGGGGCACCCATAGCACGTTGCCAGGGTGGCAATCACCGTGCAGGCGCAGGGTCTGGCAAGGACCTGCGGCAAAGTGGCCGGTGGCATTGCCGGGGTCCATGATGTGGCGGATCTTTCCGATGGCGCGCAGGCAGGCATCGCTCCATGCGTTGCGCTGTGAAGGGGCAATGGCCTGGTGGCGCATCAGCCAGTCGTGGGGCTCCAGACCGAAATCGTGCACATTGATGGCCGGGCGCGAAACAAAGGGCTGGGCTGCGCCCACGGTATGGATGCGGGCCAGGAACCGGCCTGTCCACTCCAGCACGTCCCAGTCATCCAGATCGGGTTGCCGCCCGCCGCGCCAGGGCGATACCGAAAAGCTGAAGCCTGCGTGATGGTGCAGGCTGGTGCCGTTCAGGACGAGGGGCGCTACCACCGGCACTTCGGCATCAACCAGTTGCTGCGAGAAGGCATGCTCCTCGGCAATCTGGTCGTCACTCCAGCGGCCGGGGCGGTAGAACTTGGCGACCACCTTGCGGCCATCGTCCAGCCACACCTGGTAGACGCGGTTTTCATACGAGGCCAGCGGGTTCATCCGGCCGTCGCCCATCAGGCCCACATCTGCCAGCGCATCCAGCACCACATCGGGCGTGAGTGCAGCGTAGGCATGGAGCGCCTGGCCAGCGCCGGTGGCCGCAGCCGTGTCCAGGGCGGCAGGTTGGGTGTCATCATCAAAATGGTGGGTGTGCATGGCAGCCATTGTCTGCCGACTGGCTGGCCGTGGCTGTAATCCGGGGTGTGATCAACGGGATTGCTGAGAAATAGCGCTTTTGCGCAATGGCATCTATCGAAGATTGCTATCAATTTCGATGTTTCTGGTGAATTTTCCGGCGCATTCAGGCTGCCAAAGCACGGCCCGCGCAGTCCGCCATTCCCGTCAGACTGCACGGATTGCGGAGCAACCGCGTATCCTTGGCGGTTCTCTATGAACCAATTGCACTTGTTTTTGCCCTGCGCCGCCGGCGTCGAGGGCTTTTTGGCCGACGAAGTCCACGCCATCACCGGCGCTACGGGGCAAGACCTGCTGGTAAGCCGGGGCGGCGTGATGCTGCGCGGCATGTGGCGCGATGCCATGCTGCTCAATCTGCACAGCCGCCTCGCGCAGCGTGTGCTGGTCGAGCTGTCGCACAGCCTGTACCGCAACGAGAATGACCTGTACCGCGCCGCCAGCGAAGTGGCCTGGGAGATCTGGTTCTCCCCCAAGGAGACGTTCAAGATCGAAGTGACGGCCCAGCACAGCCCGCTGACCAGCCTGAATTTCGCTGCGCTGCGCGTGAAGGACGCGATCGCTGACCGCTTCCGCACCAAACGCAATGGCGTGCGCCCCAGCGTGGAAACGCACCACCCCGATGTGCGCGTGCACCTGCACCTGACCACGGATGGCGCCACCATCTACATCGACACCTCGGGCGAGGCGTTGTTCAAGCGCGGCTGGCGCGAAGACAAGGGCGACGCGCCGCTCAAGGAAACGCTGGCTGCAGCCATGATTGCCGCCAGCGGCTGGGACCCGCACGGCGATGATCCCCAGCCGCTGTACGACCCCTGCTGCGGCAGCGGTACCGTGGTGATCGAGGCCGCACAGATCGCACGACGCATTCCCGCCGGCATTCTGCGCCGCTTTGCATTTGAAAAGCTCGTGCCGTTTCAGCGCCATGTCTGGGAAGCCATGCTGGATGAGGCGGAGGCAGCCATCCTGCCCGAAAGTCCGGTAGGCATCTACGGATCGGACATTGCCTTCCGCATGGTCGACTTTGCCCAGCGCAATGCCGAGCGTGCAGGCGTGGCCGGCTCCATCCAACTGCGCGGCGGCGATGCACTGCAGCGCATGCCCCCGAGCGATCAGCCCGGCATGATGCTGCTGAACCCTCCCTATGGCGAGCGCATTGCTGCCGCCGGCAGCGCTGGCCGCAATGCGCAGGAGCGCATGGGTCAGGTGGCGCAGGTGGGCCGCGAAACCGCGCAGACCGAGGACGGCGGGGAGTTTTTCAGCCAGTTGGCCAGCCACTGGAAGAAGAACTACAGCGGCTGGAGCGCCTGGATGCTCACGCCCGACCTCAAGCTGCCCGGCAAGATGCGGCTCAAGGAATCGCGCCGCACGCCGATGTGGAACGGCCCCATCGAGTGCCGCCTGTTCCGCTTCGACATGGTCAAGGGTACCGTCAAACCGCGCAAGAATGAGAGTGATCAAGGCGCCCCGGAAGGCCCTGGCGCATGAAAATCGTGCTCAAGTGGCCCGCCTGCAACGATGGCTATGCAGGCCCGCTGCCACGCCCCGTGGTGCTCGACACCAACGTGGTGCTGGACATGCTGATCTTTGACGACCCGCATATTCCGCCCATCCGTGAACTCGTGGCCCAGGGCCATCTGCGCTGGATTGCCGACCAGGCCCAGCGCACCGAGCTGGAGCGCGTGCTGCACTACAGCCAGATCGCACCGCGCGTCAGCTTCTATGGCAAGACCCCCGAAGGCGTGATGGCAGCCTTCGACGCTGCGGTGCAATACGTGGCAGAAGCGCCCAAGATCCGCTTTACCTGCACCGACCCGGACGACCAGCACTTTCTGGACCTGGCCAGCCAGCACCAGGCACTGCTCGTCAGCAAGGACAAGGCCGTGCTCAAGCAGCGCAAGCGGGTGGCGACCTATTACGGAGCGACGGTGGGTAATATCGTGCAACTGGAGCCAGTGCCTGCTCCGGCGTGACCATTGCATTGCGCAGCATGGCAGGCGGTGCGGCATACACATCCGCTCTGACTTCTCTGGCGTGCATAAATTTTTGCAGCATGCCGCTGTTGCGCTGCAACCACCCAGGCCATGGCCGGTTTTGGGGCGGCAGAGGGTGTGAATGCGGAAGTGGCGCTAGCATAGACACACTTTCGTGCACAGGGACGGCCCTGTAACAGCATCGTCGCGATGCGCACTACTGCCAGGACGGCCTGGCCATTTCACACGACAGGAGTGCAATATGGCTTGGTTTGCTTTGCTGGTGGCGGGCGTTCTGGAAGTGCTGTGGGCTTACACCATGAAGCAGTCGCACGGTTTCTCCAACCTCAAATACAGCGCCGTCACCCTGGTGGCGATGGCTGCCAGCTTCGGGCTTCTCGCCTATGCCATGCGCAGCCTGCCGCTGGGCACGGCCTACACCATCTGGACGGGCATCGGCGCCGTCGGCTCGTTCATTGTGGGCGTGCTGGTGCTGGGCGAGGCCCTGTCGGCCATGCGCATGACGGCGGCGGTGCTGATCGTGGCGGGATTGGTGCTGATGAAGATATCTTCCAGCTGAAACGGCAGAGGGCGCTTTCCCATAAAGCGCCTGTAGCTCTCTTTTGTATAGCATTTCCAATGGGTGAAGCGCATCACGGCTCTGCGGCGCATCAGGTGCAAACCAGACGCAGACCTGGTGCAATTGAGCAGGCTGCGACAATGGCGGGATGACCGACGCCTCTATTTCTGCAATGGCAGCGCAACGCAAGCATGCGTCGCGGCTGACCACCTTGGACAAAACCCGCATTGACGACACGCGCATCAAGATCGTGCGCCCGCTGCTCACGCCTGCGCTGCTGGAGGAGTGGCTGCCGATCCCGGATGAGGCATCCCATCTGGTGGAATCGAGCCGCGCCGCCATCTCGCGCGTTCTGCATGGGCAGGACGACCGGCTGATCGTGGTGGTGGGGCCTTGCTCCATCCACGACCACGATCTGGCCATGGATTACGCCCGCCAGCTCAAGCTGCAGGCCGATGCGTTGAAGGACGATCTGCTGATCGTCATGCGTGTGTACTTCGAGAAGCCTCGCACCACGGTGGGCTGGAAAGGCTACATCAACGATCCCTACCGCGATGGCAGCTTTGCCGTCAACGAGGGACTGGAGCTGGCGCGCCGCCTGTTGCTCGATGTGCTGGCGCTGGGCCTGCCTGCGGGAACGGAGTTTCTCGATCTGCTCTCGCCGCAGTTCATCAGCGACCTGGTCAGCTGGGGCGCCATCGGTGCGCGCACCACCGAAAGCCAGAGCCACCGCCAGCTGGCCAGTGGCCTCTCGTGTCCCGTGGGCTTCAAGAACGGCACCGATGGCGGCGTGAAGGTGGCAAGCGATGCCATTCTGGCAGCACAGTCCTCGCACGCCTTCATGGGCATGACCAAGATGGGCCAGAGCGCCATCTTCGAGACGCGCGGCAACCAGGATTGCCACATCATCCTGCGTGGTGGCAAGGCGCCCAACTACGACGCAGCTAATGTGCAGGCGGCTTGTGAGCTGCTCGAAAAATCGGGCCTGCGCCCGCAGGTGATGATCGACCTGTCGCACGCCAACAGCAGCAAGCAGCACCGCCGCCAGATCGACGTGGCCGCTGATGTGGCGCAGCAAGTGGCTGGTGGCGACCAGCGTATCACTGGGGTGATGATCGAAAGCCACATCCACGAAGGCCGGCAGGACATTGTGGACGGGCAGGAGTTGCAGTACGGCGTGTCGCTCACCGACGCCTGCATCAGCATGGAACAGACGATTCCCGTGCTGCAGCAGCTGGCGCAGGCGGTGCGCGCACGCCGGAAGATCTGAATGTAGACGGGTTGTGGCGCTGAGGGAGAAGACAATGCCGTCTTCTCTTCTCTTCTCTCTGGTATCGCTTCTATCGCTGCTGTTGCGGTTAGCGCTGGGCAGCGCCCACCATGATGACGGCCATGCCCGCCAGGCACAGCGCAACGCCTGCGGCATCCCAGGCGCTGGGGCGCACGCCATCCACCAGCCACAACCAGGCAATGGCCACGGTGACATACACGCCGCCATAGGCTGCATACACGCGGCCGGACGCCGTGGGGTGCAAGGTCAGCAACCAGACGAAGGCGCACAGCGACAACGCCGCAGGCAGCAACACCCACACAGGCGCCTTTTCCTTGGTCCACAGGTAGGGCAGATAGCAGCCCAGGATTTCGGCAATCGCGGTCAGAACGAACAGGGCGGTGGTGGTCAGGAGTTGCATGGGCCGGCAAAGTCTGGAAGGCGCGCTGCCAGATCGGCGTCGTGCCGGGCCAGCGTGTGCAATTGTGCAAAAGCGGTCCTGGCTGCCACCGTCTCCTGCGAGCCGCAGGTCTGCAGGTAGGCGTCCAGAAAGGGCTGCGCTGTGTCGGCGAGGGCGAGCCATGCCGGAGCACAGTCCAGCAGCGCGTGGCATCCCATCTCGCTGCGGCCGAGTTGGCTGATGGCCCACAGCGCCGATTGTGCTTCCACGTCGTCCAGGTCGGCATGGTCCTGCACCAGCAGATCCAGTGCCTGCTGCTTGTCGGCATCGGGCACGGAGGGGTCGGCAAACAGGCGCCCCAGCTCTGCAATGACGGGGACGCGCGATGGAAGGCCGTGGTTGTTCAGGCTCATGGGCAGGAAATTTTGCAGGGGCTCCCTAGGGCAAGCCATGGGAATGAAGGACGCAAATTCCGATTAGAATTTTGTGAGACAAAAGTCTCGTAATCGATAATTTTTTGACGGATTTATGAACTCTGACGCGGATGGAAAGCTGGTCAGCGCCTTGGTGCGCGGCATCAGCATTTTGCAATGCTTCAACAACAAGCGCCAGGAACTCAGCGGCAAAGAGCTGATGGATTTGACGGGATTGCCCAAACCCACCCTGTTCCGCCTGACGGAGACACTGTGCGAGCTGGGCCTGTTGCGCTATTCCGAGCGCCTGTCCAAATACGTGCCGGGTGTGGCGCTGCTCAATCTCGCCTCACCCGTGCTGGCGCGGATGACGATGCGGCAGTTTGCCCGCACGCAGATGGAGGAACTGGCCAACTACATGGGTGGCCAGATCCAGCTGAACGTGGGCAGCGGCCGCGAACTGGTGCTGGTGGAGCTGGCCAAGGGCATTGAAGACAAGCTGTTCGCCCCGGAGATCGGCGTGGGAATTTCGCTCTCGCGCACCGCCACGGGCCGCGCCTATCTGCTGGCCTTGCCGCAGGCGCAGCGCGAAAGTTATCTGACTGACCTGGCGGCACGCGATGCAGAGCGCGCCACGCAATTGCGTGCGCGCCTCGACGATGCCCGGCGCGATTTGGCCGAACATGGCTTTTGCCGCAGCCACGGCGATCTGCACCGAGAGATCCAGTCGATTGCCGTGCCGCTCTCCAAGCCGCAGGACGGCGAGTACTGGGTATTTGCCGCATCGGTGCCTTCGTACAACCCCAAGAGCGGCCACATGGAAACCGACATCGGCCCACGCCTCATCACGCTGGTGCGCTCGGTCGAAGCAGTATTGGGCGGTACAGGGGTGTGACGGCGCAGCGCTATTGATTTGATATTGATTGTGCCCGCCAGAAAAGCGCTACAAGGCATTTTCATAAGAATATGGAGACAGCATGAAAGTACTGGACAGCATTAAGGTTCTGGAGATCGGCGGCCTCGGCCCCGGCCCGTTCTGCGCCATGCACCTGGCCGACCTGGGGGCCGATGTGATCTCCGTCGTGCGCGAGGAAAAGCATGCCGCCCCCACGGGCAATCTGCTCAACCGCGGCAAGCGCTCGGTATTTGCCGACCTGAAGGCGCCTGAAGGCAAGGCCCTGGTGCTGGCCCTGGTGCAAGACGCTGACGTGCTGATCGAAGGCATGCGCCCGGGCGTGATGGAGCGCCTGGGCCTGGGCCCGGCCGAATGCATGGCAATCAACCGCCGGCTGGTGTATGGCCGCATGACGGGCTGGGGCCAGAGCGGCCCGCTCAGCCCCCGGGCCGGGCACGACAACAACTATGCGGCGCTGTCTGGCGCTCTGTGGGGCTGCAGCCCGGCAGATGCGCGCCCTGTATCGTCGTTCGCCATGGTGGGCGATATCGGCGGCGGTGCACTCTACCTGATGACGGGCTTGCTGGCGGGCGTCATCAACGCGCGCCAGACCGGTCAGGGCACGGTGGTGGACGCCGCGATTGTGGATGGTGCCGCCCACATGCTGAACCTGGCGCTGAGTGCCCGGCAAAAGGGCGTGGTCACCGACACGCGCGGCACCAGCATCCACGACAGCGCGCCTTTTTACGAAACCTATGTCTGCGCTGACGGCGCCCACATCACCATTGGCAGCATCGAGCCGCAGTTCTACACCTTGCTGCTGCATACCTTGGGCCTGGCGGATGATGCTGATTTTGAGACTCCTCAATGGGACCAGGCCGCCTGGCCCCGGCGCCGCGCGCGCCTGCAGGCCATCTTCATCACCCAGCCGCGCAGCCACTGGCAGCAGGTGTTCGAAGGCACCGATGTATGTTTTGGCGCGGTACTGAGCCCGCTGGAAGCGTCGCAACACCCCCACATGCAATCGCGCAGTGTGTATGGCGAGCAAGGGGGCGTTCTGCAGGCCGCGCCTGCGCCGCGCTTTGATGGCGCCGCCTACGCCACCAACGCCATGTGCGCGGCAGGCGCGCATACCGAAGCGGTGCTGGCGGCGGTGCAGGCCGGCGATGCGCGCGGCGCTTGGCGGCAAGGATGAAGCGGATTGCTATCAAAAACAATGTGCCAGCGCATACTGTGCGGGCACTGGCGGCCGTTTGGGCACCAACCTGCAATGCAGGCCGTAATGCGGTACAACAGGCACTTGAACGCGTTCCTGCTGTTCTCACCCCTTGCATCGTCGCCGCACCATGAGCATCGCCGTCTTCTACCTGCACAACACCAACCCCGACACAGCGGGCGAAGCCAACTGGCAGCCCCGCTGCATTGCCTACACCGATCAGCAGATGAGCGAGGCCCTGGCGCAGTGCCAGGCATTGCGCAGCGATGCGCGCAATGCGCATGTGGTCATCTCGTCGGAGCTGCGCGACATGGTGGGCAAGATTGGTGTGGCTGCAGTCGAAGGCGGCCAGACGCCCGATGGCCAAACCTACGACTGGAGCAAGGCAGGCCGCGCGGGCAACAGCCGAAAGAACGCCATGGAGCCGCCCAGGCAGCGCAAGGACATGGATTCCTGAGCGCCGCTGTTCCTATCGTCTTTTGCTATCAAAAACAAAGTGATGAATGCCGCAGATATTGCGCGCGCGGCTGATTGCTCATCCAAATTTGCACATCTTGCCCGGTGCGGCACGCCCCCACTCGGCTATCGCCACCCGGGTGCCACCCGAAAACACTAAAATCAAGGGTTTTGACCGCTTTGCGGGCTAAGAACGTGTTTACGATCTCTACGCAGCCGCGTTGGAGTGCAATCGGGATGAGTTCTAAGGCCGCAGTGCTTGCATGCAGCTGGGCCATGCCGCCATGTGCCGTGGAGCATAGGCGTGGGGCGGCGAACTGTATCACCACCAGATTCTCATGTTGACCTTCCAACAAATCATCCTGAAGCTGCAGCAGTACTGGGCCGACCAGGGCTGCGCGCTCTTGCAACCCTACGACATGGAAGTGGGCGCAGGCACCTCGCACACGGCCACCTTCCTGCGCGCCATTGGCCCCGAGCCCTGGAAGGCTGCGTATGTGCAGCCCAGCCGCCGCCCCAAGGACGGCCGCTATGGCGAAAACCCCAACCGGGGCCAGCATTACTACCAGTTCCAGGTGGTGCTCAAGCCTGCGCCAGCCAACATTCTGGATCTGTACCTGGGATCGCTCGAAGCCCTGGGCTTTGACCTGAAGAAGAACGACATCCGCTTTGTCGAGGACGACTGGGAAAATCCCACCCTGGGCGCCTGGGGCCTGGGCTGGGAAGTCTGGCTCAACGGCATGGAAGTGACGCAGTTCACCTACTTCCAGCAGGTGGGCGGCATCGACTGCAAGCCCGCGACCGGCGAAATCACCTACGGCCTGGAGCGTCTGGCGATGTACCTGCAGGGCGTCGAGAACATGTACGACCTGGTCTGGACGGTGGATGCCGATGGCCGCAAGCTCAGCTATGGCGATGTGTTCCACCAGAACGAGGTGGAGCAATCCGCGTACAACTTCGAGCACTCCGATGCCGATTTCCTGTTCACCGCCTTTGCCGCGCACGAAAAGCAGGCCAAGCACCTGATGGAGGCACAGTTGGCATTGCCCGCCTATGAGCAGGTGCTCAAGGCCGCCCACACCTTCAACCTGCTGGATGCCCGTGGCGCGATCAGCGTGACCGAGCGCGCTGCCTACATTGGCCGCATCCGCAACCTGGCTCGCGCAGTGGCGCAAAGCTACTACGACAGCCGCGAGCGCCTGGGCTTTCCGATGGCGCCGCGTGAATGGGTCGCGCAGATGCCTGCCAAGGCTGCTGCCTGATTCTGTATCTGTAAGCCGCGTCCATGCCCACCATCTTCACGCATGTTGCCGTCCCGGTTGCCGCAGCGCTGGCACTGGGCAGCCGCCGTGTGCCGCCCAGCATGCTGCTGATAGGGTGCCTGGCCGCCATCGTGCCGGATTTTGATGGCATCCCCCACCAGTTTGGCTGGCAGGGGCTGGGCATGTGGGGCCACCGCGGCTTCACCCATACCGCCCTGTTTGCTGCGCTGATGGGCCTCATCGGTCTGCTGCTGGCCAGGTGGTGGAAGGTGCCGCGCATTGCTGGCTTTGTGTGGCTGTTTGCCTGCACCGTGTCGCACCCCCTGCTGGACATGATGACCAGCGGCGGCAGTGGCATTGCGCTGTGGTGGCCTTTTACCAGTGAACGTTTTTTCAGTCCGTGGCGGCCGATTGCCGTGTCGCCCATCCTGGCGGACCGCTTTTTCTCGCAGCGCGGCATGCAGGTGATGGTCAGTGAACTCTACAGCGTATGGTTCCCACTGCTGACCATCGGCCTGTCTATCTTTGCGTTGCGCCATACCCGGAAATCCTGATGACTTCCTCTCCCAATCTTCTGGTCGAACTGTTTGTTGAAGAGCTGCCTCCCAAGGCGCTCAAAAAGCTGGGCGAAGCATTTGCCCAGGTGCTGCTCGCGCAATTGCGTGCGCAGGGTCTGGCGGGCGACGCCTCGCAACTGACGGCCTACGCCTCGCCACGCCGCCTGGCTGCCCACATCACCGATGTGCTGCCCCGCGCCGCCGACAAGCAGGTTTCGCAAAAACTGATGCCCGTGACCGTGGGCTTGACAGCCGACGGCCAGGCCACGCCCGCGCTGCTCAAGAAACTGGCCGCACTGGGTGCAGATGCCGCCGCCGTGCCTCAACTCAAGCGCGCGCCGGACGGCAAGGCCGAGGCACTGTTCTACGACAGCACCGTGGCTGGCGCCACCTTGGCCGAAGGCCTGCAGAAGGCGCTGACCGAAGCGATTGCCAAGCTGCCCATCCCCAAGGTCATGACCTACCAGCTTGAAAGCAACTGCGATCTGCCCGGCTGGAGCAGCGTGCAGTTCGTGCGCCCCGCGCACGGCCTGGTGGCGCTGCACGGCTCGCAGGTGCTGGAATCCATCGAAGCCCTGGGCCTGAAGGCGGGCAACACCACGCACGGCCACCGCTTTGAGGCACTGGCCGACCCGGTGCTGATCGCCAACGCCGACAGCTATGCACAGACCCTGGCCGAGCAGGGTGCCGTGATTGCCAGTTTCGATGAACGCAAGGCCACCATCGCCCGCCAGCTCAAGGAGGCTGCCGAGCGTGTGGGCGGAGGCGTTCGCGCCATCGAAGACGAAGCATTGCTGGACGAAGTGACCGCCCTGGTCGAGCGCCCCAACGTACTGGTTTGCCAGTTCGAGAAGGAATTTCTGGACGTCCCCCAGGAATGCCTGATTCTGACCATGAAGGCCAACCAGAAGTACTTCCCGCTGCTGGACGCTGCTGGCAAGCTGACCCACCAGTTCCTGGTTGTCAGCAACATCAGCCCCGCAGACGCGTCGGCGGTGATCGGCGGCAACGAGCGCGTGGTGCGCCCGCGCCTGGCCGATGCCAAGTTCTTCTTTGACCAGGATCGCAAGAAAACGCTGGAATCGCGCGCGCCGCTGCTGGCCAAGGTGGTGTACCACAACAAGCTGGGCACGCAGGGTGAGCGCGTGCAGCGCGTGCGCGCCATCGCCAAGAGCATTGCCCAGCAACTGGGCGCCACGGCGCTGGGCAAGCAGGTGGACCAGGCTGCATTACTGGCCAAGACGGATCTGGTGACCGACATGGTGGGCGAGTTCCCGGAGCTGCAAGGCACGATGGGCCGCTACTACGCGCTCAACGACAAGCTTGACGTGGCCGTGGCCGATGCCATCGAAGACCACTACAAGCCTCGTTTTGCCGGCGACGAGCTGCCGCGCGGCGAAGTAGGCGTGATCGTTGCACTGGCCGACAAGCTGGAAACCCTGGTCGGCATGTTCGGCATCGGCAACCTGCCCACCGGCGACCGCGACCCGTTTGCACTGCGCCGCCATGCGCTGGGCGTGATCCGCATGCTGGTGGAGAAGGACTTGCCGCTGGACCTGGACACCCTGCTGGTCAGCACGCTGCCTGCGTTTGGCGACAAGATCGAAGACGCTACGCCAGCGCTCTCGGACTTCATCTATGACCGCCTGGCTGGCAGCCTGCGTGAGCAAGGCTTCAGTGCGCAGGAAGTGGACGCTGTGCTCGCCCACCGTCCGCAGCGTCTGGCCGATGTGCAAAAGCGCCTGGAAGCCGTGCGTGCCTTTGCCGCCTTGCCCGAGGCGCCAGCCCTTGCTGCGGCCAACAAGCGCGTGGGCAACATCCTGAAAAAGGCGGACGCCCCCGTCAGCCCCAATGTCAACGAAGCCGTGCTGCAGGAACAGGCCGAAAAAGACCTCTACGCAGCCCTGCAGACCGTGGCCCCCAAGGCCCATGCCCAGTTTGCGGCGGGTGACTACACTGCCAGCCTGCAGACCCTGGCCGCCTTGCGCGCCCCGGTCGACGCCTTCTTCGAGCATGTGATGGTGAATGCGGAAGACCCGGCGCTCAAGGCCAACCGTCTGGGCCTGCTGGCCACCCTGCACGATGCGATGAACCGCGTGGCCGACCTGTCCCGTCTGGTCGCCGCCTGATTCTCTGGGTACACTGGTTCCCAGCGGGTCAGAAGCCTGCTGCCGCCCGTGCGGTGGCAGGCAACAACGATGAGGACTGACGCCAGCCAGGATGCGCAACGGGCCGAGCCATGGGCGCCGTCTGTTGCCGGATCCGGATTTGCGGAGGTCGGTACAACAAGGGGACGGTTATGAAACTCGCCATCATCGAGCGCGACGGCATCGTCGGTCAGCCGGTCACGGGCCAGCTCACTGGCCACCACGACTGGCATGTACTGCCCGATGCCGCCAGCGGCATTGCACGGCTCAACCTGTCGGGCTGGCATGTAGTGCTGGTGGCCAACCAGCCCGGCTTGGAGCGCGGCCTGTACGATTGCGCTGCACTCAACGACTACCACCGCCAGATGTACAAGGACCTGGCCATGGTGGGCGCCAAGGTCGATGCCGTCTTCTTCTGCCCGCACGCCCCAGAGGACCATTGCGACTGCTGGGCACCGCAGGCCACCTTGCTGCGCCAGATCACGGAGCGGTTCAATACCGAGGCCGGCAAGGTTGCCGTCGTGGCGCGCAGCACCGAGCTGTTGCAGGCGGCTGCCAGCCTGGGCGCCTGCCTGCACTGGATTGCGCCGGCCGATGCGGCCACAGCACACCCGCAATGCCCATCGGCCCAGGCCGCGCAGCACGCCACTCTGGCGCAGTGCACCGAGGTTCTGCTGCACTGGCAACCGCCCAAATCCCCGTCGCAGCTGGCTGCCGCATAAACCGGCTGCTGCATCAAAGGCCAAAGACAAGCCCCGCATGGCGGGGCTTGTCTTTGAAGCAGGTGCTGCTTTACTTGCGCATGGCGCGCGACTGGCTGTGCACTGCTTCGACGAGTGCGGCCACATGCTCGGGTGGCGTGAACTGGCTGATGCCATGGCCCAGATTGAAGATGTGCGTGGGGCCGGTGGTGGTGCTGTCGGTGTGCGGCTTGCCAAAGCTGCGGAGCACGGACTGCACCTGCTCCGCAATGCGCTCGGGCGGGGCGAACAGCACGTTCGGGTCGATATTGCCTTGCAACGCCTTGCCCGGGCCACCCACTGTGCCACCAACGACAGCGCGCGCATGGCCCAGGTTGGCCGTCCAGTCGAGGCCCAGCACTTCGCAATCCAGTGCGTTCATGTCCTGCAGCCAGATGCCGCCGCCCTTGGTGAAGACGATGCGGGGCACGTCCTGGCCATCGGCGCCGTGGCGCTTCAACTGGCTGAGTACACGTTTGGTATAGGCCAGGCTGAACTGCTGGAACATGCCGTCGGCCAGCACGCCGCCCCAGCTGTCAAAAATCATCACCGCCTGCGCGCCCGCGTCGATCTGCGCATTCAAATACGCCGCCACGCTGTCGGCGTTGATTTCGAGGATGCGGTGCATCAAGTCGGGGCGCGCATACATCAGCGATTTGACCTGGCGGTAGTCGTCGCTGCCTTTGCCTTCGACCATGTAGCAGGCCAGCGTCCAGGGGCTGCCGGAAAAACCGATCAACGGCACGCGGCCATGGAGCGCGTGGCGGATGCTGGTGACGGCATCGAATACATAGCGCAGCTTGTCCATGTCGGGCACGGCCAGCTCTGCGACTGCCGCCTCGTCGCGCACATTCCTCGCAAAGCGAGGGCCTTCGCCTTCGGCAAACGACAGGCCCAGGCCCATGGCATCGGGAACGGTCAGGATGTCGGAGAACAGGATAGCCGCGTCGAGCGGAAAACGCTCCAGCGGCTGCAGGGTGACTTCGGTTGCATAGTCCACATTCGTGGCCAGGCCCATGAAACTGCCCGCCTTGGCGCGCGTGGCCTTGTATTCGGGTAGGTAGCGGCCAGCCTGGCGCATCAGCCACAGGGGCGTGTAGTCGGTGGCCTGGCGGCGGCAGGCGCGCAAAAAGGTGTCGTTGTGCAGAGGGGCAAAGGTCGTGCTCATGGCCTGATTGTCGCCCAGTGACGCAAGGCCGCCGGGGAGAACCTGACTGTGGGTACCGCCTTCACGGCATAGGGCTAATCGCTGTGGCCTGCACTTGGGGTGCCGTAGAGGCGAAAGGCCCATTTCAGCCCGGTGATAGAATTGCGCATCGCCCTGAGAATCATTTCTCCAGGGCGTTTCGTTTCGGAAGGTGCTCGCCTTGGCGAGTGAAACGGGAACAAGGTGCGGTCGATCGACCCAGGCCTTGGCTGCCCCCGCAACGGTATGCAGGAAAACACCCCAGGCAAGCGCTCTGTGCGTTTGCAGCCACTGGATCGGCGTGTGCGCTCCAACATGGAGCGCTGCACGCTACCGGGAAGGTGGGGTTTGGGTCCGAGATGGATCGCCTGCGAGCCCGGAGACCGGCCCGCCGATGTTCACAGCGCATGCTTTTGGGTGCATGCGCTGGCTTTCTACTGTCTGCGGGGTGCGGATGGCGTTCTCGGTACCAGTTTCGGTTCGTGGGTTCGGCCATCGCTTCAGACAGCGGATGTTCTGGGGGCGGCGCGATGCACGGCCTTTATTTTTCTTTCCCTCTCCTGCGGCGCACGGCCTGTGGCCTGCTGCTGTCTCCGGCGGCCGTTCTGGCGCAGCAGACTCTGACCGAGGTGCTCGTCACTGGCAGCCGCAATGAGGCGCCTGCACTGGACACCGCACGCCGCTCTGCAACGGCGTCACACGTTGATGTGCCCACGCTGGACCTGCCCGCCAGCGTGAGCGGCGTGTCGGCCGAGCAGATCGATGAGCGCGCTGACCGAGGTGCCGCTGAAGCGGTGACGCGGACCGTGGGCCTGTCGGCTGCTGGCACGCCGGGCAATGGCGGGCTGGCGTTTGCGAGCCGGGGCTTCTATGGTGTCAATTCGGTAGGTGTGGCCGAAGACGGCATCACGTTGGGCGTGGGCTCGGGAACCATCAGCTACCCGTCGGACACCTGGGGTTATGAACGCTTTGAAGTATTGCGCGGCCCCGCGTCACTGATGTACGGCAGTGGCACCATGGGCGCCACAGTCAATGCCATCCGCAAGCAGCCCAGCCGAGAACGCTCCACCGAACTCTTGCTCTCGGGCGGCAGCCATGGCACTGCGCGCATGGGCCTGGGCAGCACCGGAGCCCTGAGCGATACGCTGTCCTACCGTGTGGACGCCTACGGCGCGCGCAGCGACGGCGACCGAGCCTTCGACAACAGCAAGGGCGGCAAGCTGATGAGCGCGCTGCGCTGGCAGCCGCGTGGCGATTTCACGCTTGATCTGACGGCCGACATCAGCAGCCAGGCGCCATCGCGCTACTACGGCACGCCGACCATCAATGGCCGTGTGGCGCGCGAGCTGATCGGCACGGGCTACAACACCGAAGACAGTGACATCCATTACCGCGACAAACGCTTCAAGGCCAAGGCGACCTGGCAGGTCAACGACGCGCTGGCTGTACGCAACGAGCTCTACCACTTTGGCGCCGACCGCCACTGGAAGAACATCGAGGCCTATGACTACAACCCGGTCGCGGGCACGGTGGCACGCTCGGATTACCTCGAGATTGGCCATGCACTGCAGCAAAACGGCAACCGCCTGGCGCTGGACTGGAAGAGCAGTGCACACCAGGTGGCCGTGGGCTGGGATGTGTCCCAGGCCAACTTCCGCAACACCAGCAATTCTCCATATACGGGAAGCTCCGTCGTCTCTGCATTCGATCCGGTGCCGGGCACATGGATCAGCCCCGATCCGTATCTGCCGCGCATGGGCTCGACCTTGCGACAGAACGCGCTGTACATTGAGGATGCCTGGAAGATCAACGAGCAGTGGTTGCTGATGGGCGGCATCCGCCGCGACTGGTACGAATTCTCGCGGCAGGACTTCGTGGCCAATACGGGCTTTGACAAGGACCTGAATGGCACCTCGTGGCGCCTGGGGCTCACGCGCAAGCTGACCGCGCAGTCGAGCGTCTATGCACAGATGACTACCGGGCACGATCCGGTTACCAGCCTGCTGTCGCTGGCGGCCTCGCAGACCGGCTTTTCGCTCAGCAAGGGCCGCCAGCAGGAAGTCGGCTTCAAGCAGCAACTGGCTGATGGCCGTGGCGAATGGACGGCAGCGCTGTTCCATATCGCCAAGGGCGACATCATCACCCGCGATCCGGCCAATTCGGCTCTGTCGATCCAGGGCGGCAAGCAGTCATCGCGCGGGCTGGAGCTGACTGGCGCATTGCAAGCAAGCCCGGCGTTGCGCCTGGAGGCCAACGCCGCCTATACCAAGGCACGGTTTGACGAGCTGATTGAAGCAGGCGGCGCCGACCGCAGCGGCAATCGCCCGGCCAATGTGCCCAAGGTAACGGCCAACCTGTGGGGGCACTACCGCGAAGGCGGCTGGCGCACATCGCTCGGCCTGCGCTACGTAGGCAGCCGCTTTGGCGACAACGCCAACAGTGCTGGAAAACGCCTGCCGGGCTACACCGTGCTGGACGCCGTGGTGAGCTGGAATGCGACCCCTCAGACCACCGTCAGCCTGATCGGCCGCAACCTGACAAACCGCGTCTACGCCACAGCCGCCTACAACAGCCAATGGCTCGTGGGTGCCAGCCGCAGCGTGGAGCTGATGGCGCAGATGCGCTTCTGAACCATGCAACGAATCTTCCTGCTGCTGATCGCGCTGTGCGCCACGCCTGCATGGGCGCAGGATGCAAAGCGTTCCCCGGTAACTGTCAATGTCTGCGGCCAGCCACAGACCTATGCTTCTGTGCCTCGCCGTGCCGTGACGCATGACGTGAACATTACCGAGATGTTTCTGTTTCTGGGGTTGGCCGACCGGCTGGTGGGATATTCCGGCATGTATGCAGGCAAAGATGCCAGCCCGCAGATCGTGCCCATGCTGGCAGGGGTTCCCAATCTGTCGCCCCAGGGCATGAACCTGGAGAACATCGTCGCCGCGCAGGCCGATTTCGTCTTTGGCGGCTGGAGCTACGGTTTTCAGCAGGGCGGCGTCACGCCACAGCTGCTGGCGCGCTACGGCATTGCATCCTATGTGTTGACCGAATCCTGCATCCGTGTGCAAAAGCGCGCGGACGTGGCCTTGGAAGATACCTTTGTCGATATGGACAACGTGGCGCGCATTTTTGGTGTGCAGCGGCAGGTCGCGCCACGCATTCAGCAGTTGCGCGACGATCTGGCGCTGCTGCGCCAGCAGATGCGCGGCAATGCGTCGCAGCCCAGGGTCTTTGTTTTCGACAGCGGCGAGAAGATCCCCACCACCGTAGGCCGTTATGGCATGCCGCAGGCCATGCTGGAGGCGGCGGGAGCGCGCAACATCTTCGACGATATCGCCAGCAACTGGCCCAAGGGCAACTGGGAAGACGTGGTGCTGCGCGACCCCGAGTGGATCGTCATCATCGACTATGGCCAGCCCAGCGCTCAGGGCAAGATGGATTTTCTGCTGCAGAAAAAAGAGCTGCAGACGGTGAACGCGATCCGCAACAAGCGCTTTTTCGTGATGACCTATGCCGAAGCCACCCCAGGCCCGCGCAATGTGGAGACCTCCCAGCGCCTGGCCGCCGCATTGCACCCACAGCGGGAAATCACCGTGACACCGGTGCGCTTTCAGCCATGAAGACCTCGGCCTTGCCCTGGATGCTGGTGCTGCCTGTGCTGCTGACCCTGGCGGTGCTGGCGGGCGTCACCTGGGGCTCGGCGCAGCTGGACATGGGGCAGGTCTGGTCCATCGTGCAGCACCAGGTGGCGCAGGCGCTGGGCATGCAGACGGCGGAACCCGGCTGGAGCCTGCAGCAGTACCAGATTGTCTGGATGATCCGCCTGCCGCGTGTGCTGATGGCGGCGCTGGTAGGGGCTGGGCTGTCCATCGTGGGCGTGGTGATGCAGGCGATGGTACGCAACCCGCTCGCCGACCCGTACATGCTGGGCGTGTCGTCCGGTGCTTCAGTGGGGGCGGTGTCGGTGCTGGCCTGGGGCGTGTTTGCGGCGGCGGGGCTCTACGCGGTGACAGCGGGTGCATTCATCGGCGCACTGGTGGCCACCGTGTTGGTCTATCTGCTTGCGCAACAAGGCGGACGTATTCCTTCGGCGCGGCTCATCCTGAGTGGCGTGGCCGTGGGCTACATGCTCACCGGACTGACCAGCCTGGTCACCCTCACCGCAGGCCAGCGCGACCTGGCCAATGCCTTGCTTACCTGGCTGCTGGGCAGCCTGGCGGGCACGCAGTGGCAGGCACTGGGCCTGCCCGCAGGCATGGTTCTGGCCGGCATGCTGTGGCTGCTGGCGCAGGCGCGGCCACTGAACGCGCTGCTGGCCGGTGATGAAGCCGCCGCCACACTGGGCGTAGCAGCCGAGCGGCTGCGCCGGCAACTGTTTGTTGTGGTGTCGCTGCTCACTGGAACGATGGTGGCGGTGAGCGGCGCGATCGGCTTTGTCGGGCTGGTCATCCCGCATGTCACGCGCATGCTGGTGGGCAGCGACCACCGGCGCGTACTGCCCGTCGCGGCGCTGATGGGTGCCGTGTTCCTGGTGCTGGTCGATGGTGCCGCGCGCACATGGTTTGCTCCCATGGAGATACCGGTTGGCGTCATCACGGCCTTTGTTGGCGGGCCGTTCTTCATTGCCATGTTGTGGCGCGGCGCCGTGCGGGAGGATCGTTGATGCTGCAGGCACATGGTTTGCACTTTGCCGTAGGCCAGCGCGCCATCGTGCAGGATGCCGCGCTGCATGTGGGCGCAGGCGAGTGTGTGGGCCTGATCGGCCCCAATGGCTGCGGCAAGTCGACACTGCTGCGCATGCTCTACCGCGTGCTGCCGCCGCAACGTGGACAGGTGCGGTTGGAGGAGCAGGATGTCTGGCAGATGGATGCGCGTGCGTTTGCGCGGCAAGCTGCCGTGCTGGCACAGAACAGTGCGCCAGCCTTCGACAGTTCGGTGCAGGAGACTGTGATGCTGGGCCGCCTGCCGCACCAGGGACGTTTTGCCGCCGACAGCCTGCAGGACAGACGCGTCGTTACCGAGAGCCTGGAGCGTGTGGGCGCCGCGCAGCTTGCCGGGCAAAGCATGGCTACGCTCTCCGGCGGCGAGCGCCAGCGTGTGCTGCTGGCGCGTGCGCTGGCCCAGCAGCCGCGCCTGCTGTTTCTCGACGAGCCGACGAACCACCTCGACATTCGCTACCAGCTGGAGCTGATGCGGCTGGTACGCAGCCTCCAACTCACAGTGCTGGTCGTGCTGCACGACCTCAATATCGCCGCCCAGTTCTGTGATCGGCTGTACCTGATGGAGGCAGGCGCGCTCGTAGCCAATGGAGCGCCGCGCGAGGTGCTCACACCCGAAGCAATGGCGCGCGTATTTGGTGTGCGTGCCACCATTGATGACCACCCGGCCACAGGCCGACCCCGCATTGCCTACTGGATGGAGTGGGATGGACCATGACGACAGATGAATCCATTGCCATCGTGCTGCTGGGGCGCGGCGGTGTCGCCAGATCGACCACCGGCGAGCTGACGGAATTGGCACGGCAGCTATCGGCGCAATGGCCGGGTGTGCAGGTGCTGCCCGCCTTCGTTGACCGCTGGCAGCCGGATCTGCCTGCGGCGCTTTCCACCAGTGCGGATGCCGGTGCGCGAACCATTGCCGTTGTGCCGCTGATGCTGCCGGACGAGGCTGCACTGCGCCGCTGGCTGCAAAAGGTAACCATGCGCTGGCTTGCCAGCCGGGGTGATGGCGGACCTCGCCTTGTCTTTGCTGAGCCGCTATCGCAGACCGTGCCGCTGCCTGCGCTGCTGGCCCTGGCTGTGCGCAACGCGCTGACGCACCAGCCTGATGTGCCTGCCATGGTTGGCGATGAGGACTGGCAGCACGATCCCAAGGGCTGGTCCAGCGTGCCGGAGCATACCCACCACGCGCTGTGGTGTACGGGGCCGCGCTGTGCGGCAGCAGGGGCGGTGGCGCTGTGGCCTGTGCTTACCAGTGCCGTCAATGACACGCCTGCCTTGAAGAAATGCGTGCGCCCGCTGCAGACGAGCTGCCAGTATCCCTGCAATCACGGACCGCTGATGATTGTTTACCCCGAAGGCGTGTGGTACGGACCGCTGGATGCGGACGGCATCCGCCACGTGCTCACCCGCCATGTGCTGCATCGCGAAGTGGAACCGGCGCTGCGTGTGCATGGGCCACCGCAGATTGATCAGAAACCATAGCAGTTGGCGATTGATACGCAAGCATTTCAAATAAAAGCGATTTGAAGCCCTTATCCCTAGAGCGCGATCCGCTATCCAACTTCACCTCTCAGGAGTTCACACCATGCAAACCACCAAGATTCCCGCCACCATCGTCACCGGCTTTCTGGGCAGCGGCAAGACCACGCTGATGCGCCATATCCTTGAGAAGGCCCAGGGCCTGCGCGTGGCAGTCATCGTCAACGAGTTCGGCGAGCTGGGTATTGACGGCGAAATCCTGCGGACCTGTGCCATCGGCTGCAAGGACGAAGGCGGCGCCGACGCGCCCGAAGGCCAGATCTACGAACTGGCCAACGGCTGCATGTGCTGCACTGTGCAGGAAGAGTTCTTCCCGGTGATGAAGGCCTTGGCGGAGCGCCGCGCCGATATCGATGTGTTGCTGATCGAGACCAGCGGGCTGGCCCTGCCCAAGCCGCTGGTGCAGGCCTTTCAGTGGCCGGAGATCGCCAGTGTCTTCACCGTGGACTCGGTGGTGACCGTGGTGGACGCGCCCGCAACTGCGGCTGGCCAGTTTGCCCATGATCCGCATGCCGTTGATGCGCAGCGCCTGGCAGACCCCAACCTCGACCATGAAGCCAGCCTGCACGAGTTGTTCGAGGACCAACTCTCTGCCGCCGATCTGGTGGTGCTCTCGAAGGCAGACCTGGTCTCGCCGGAGGAATTGGCGCAGGTGCGTGCCCTGGTGGCTGATGAGGTGCCGGCAGAGGTCAAGATGGTGGAGGCCGTGCAGGGCAGCGTGCCGCTGTCCGTGCTGCTGGGCCAGCAGCGCGCGGCAGAAATCCATATCGATGCACGGCACTCCAACCATGACCACGACGAAGAGCATGACCATGATGACTTCGATTCGCTGTTCATCGACCTGGGGGCTGTGGACCGCGAACGCCTGATGCAGGCGCTGCAAGGCATCGTGCAGCAGCACGCTGTGCTACGCATCAAGGGCTTTGCTGCATTGCCTGGCAAGAAGATGCGGCTTCTGGTGCAGGGCGTGGGGCGGCGTTTCGATGCCTACTTCGACCGCGCCTGGAAGGAAGGCGAAGCCCAGGCAACGCGGCTGGTGTTCATCGGCAGGGGGCTGGATGCAGCACTGCTGCGCACGGCGCTGGCTGCAGCGGAAGTCTGAACCATGCACTTGCTCAGCACCCGCCCGGGTGGCTTTGTAGAAGACGACAGCATCATCACCCGGCTGGACCAGACGCCCGCCGAGATGGTGGTGCTCAGCTCGGCCGACACCACACTGTCTCTGCTGGCCGATGCATACCGGCTGTGGCGGCAGTCTGAAGCGCCCGGGGCCGTTCCCACCTTGCGCCTGGCGAACCTGCTGCACCTGCGCCAGAGCGCATCGCTGGATCTGTACATCGATGAGGTACTGCAGCATGCCAGGCTGGTGATCGTCGATCACCTGGGCGCAGAATCGGCATGGCCCTATGGCATCGAGCAACTGCGCAAGCTTGCACTGCAGCGTGGGCAGCAACTGGTCATGTTCTCGGGAGACAGCCAGGAAGATGCCGAGCTATTGGCCAAGGGCACGCTGGCACCCGCGCAAAGCCGCGCGCTGTGGCAGTACCTGCGCGCGGGGGGCCTTGCCAATGCACGTGAGTTTCTGCGCATGGGAGCGGCCTGGGGATTGGGCAGTGATATGGACGCCGTGCCGGTGCGTGTGCTTCCCCCCGTGGCGGTGCATGTACCCACCGCGTGGGTGAATTCTGAGCAGGGCCACGCCGGGCCGGGCCACATCGCTGGCCTGGATGATCTGCAGGCACGATGGACGCAGGGCGCGCCGGTGGTCATGCTGGTGTTCTACCGTTCGCACCTGCTGGCCGCCAATACGGATGCCTTCGATGCGATGGCAGAGGCGTTGTTGGCCCAGGGGCTGAACCCGCTGCCGCTGGCCCTGGAATCGCTGAAGGACGCGTTGTGCCTGCAAACCCTGCGCGCGCTGTGCGCGGCCCACGATGTGCAGCTCATCCTCAACACCACCGCCTTTGCAGCTCTGGGCGAGCATGCGCGTGCGGGTACAGAGGCAGATGCCCTCGCGGGTGACATTCCGGTGCTGCAGGTGATTGCCAGCGGCGCCAACCGCGACGACTGGCTGGCTGACCACCAGGGCCTGCGCCCGCGCGACATCGCCATGCAGGTGGTGTTGCCCGAGATGGATGGCCGCATCATGACGCGCGCCATGAGCTTCAAGGGGCTGGCCCACCGCTGCGAGCTGACGCAGACCGATGTGGTGGCCTATCAGGCAGAGCCTGACCGGGTGCAGTGGGTTGCCGAGCTGGCGCGGCGCTGGTGCGTGCTGCGCAGCAAGCCCGCTGCCGACAAGCGTGTCGCACTGGTGCTGGCCAACTACCCCGGCAGCGAAGCGCGGATGGGCAGTGGCGTGGGCTTGGATACGCCCGCATCGGTGATCGCGCTGCTGGCGCAACTGGCGCGCGATGGCTGGAATCTCGGCGATCCTGCCGACCGGCCCGCAGACGGTCTGGCTTTGATGGAGCGCCTGCAGCAAGGCATTGCCAATGACCCTGCCAGGTGGCCACTGCGCCGTGCACACCAGGGCTACTCGCTGCAGGCCTACCGCCAGCGTCTGGCGCAACTGCCGGAGGGTATGGCCGATGCCATCACCCTGCGGTGGGGGGCGCCCGAGCAGGACCCTATGTTGCGCGATGGCTGGTTCATGGTGGCCGGAGTGCAGTTGGGCCATGTGTTCGTCGGCATCCAGCCTGCGCGCTCGCTCGATGGCGGCAACGATTACGCCCAGTACCACGACGCCGAACTGGTCCCGCCGCACCATTATCTGGCCTTCTACTTCTGGCTGCGCGATGCGTTTGCGGTCGATGCCGTGGTGCATGTGGGCAAGCATGGCAATCTTGAATGGCTGCCGGGCAAGAGTCTGGCGCTGTCGCAGCAGTGCTGGCCTGATGCCATTCTGGGGCCGCTGCCCCATGTCTATCCCTTCATCGTCAACGACCCTGGCGAAGGCGCGCAGGCCAAGCGCCGCAGCCAGGCCGTCATCATCGATCACCTGATGCCGCCGCTCACGCGCGCCGAAAGCCACGGGCCCATGCAGGAGCTGGAGCGGCTGGTGGACGAATACTACGACGCACTCCTGGTGGACCAGCGCCGCGCTACCATGCTGCGCCGCCAGATTCTGGAGGCCGCCCGCAGCCAGGATCTGCTGCGCGAGTTGGGAGTGCAAGCCGGGCCGGGTGAGCAGGACGAGCAACTGCTGGAGCGCATCGACGCTTACCTGTGCGAGCTCAAGGAAACCCAGATTCGCGACGGTCTGCACATCTTCGGCAGCTCGCCTGAGGGCGCATTGCGCGACAGCACTTTGCTGGCGCTCGCGCGCTATCCGGCGCCGGGAGAGCAAGGGTTGCTCCATGCCCTGGCTGCCGACCTGCTGCCGGGTTGCGACTGGAATCCGCTCGACATGGATGCCGCTGCCGCATGGAATGGGCCGCGCCCGCAGGTGCTGGCCGATCTGGATGCGAGCCCCTGGCGCCATGGCGGCGACACGCGCGAGCGCCTGGAGCTGCTGGCGCTGCGCGTGCTGCAGGAACCAGCGGCAGCCCATGGCTGGTCGCAGACGCAACAGGTGCTGGCGCGCATCCACGAGCAGATCGCGCCAGCACTCGATGCCTGCGGTCATGAAGAACTGCGCCAGTTCTCACGTGCGTTGCGGGGGCGCTTTGTGCCACCGGGGCCCAGCGGCTCACCCTCGCGGGGGCGTTGCGATACCTTGCCCACGGGGCGCAATTTCTACACGGTGGATACGCGCGCCATCCCCACGCAGACTGCCTGGGCGCTGGGCCAGCAGGCCAGCGAGCGGCTGATCGCGCGCTACCTGCAGGAGCATGGCGAGTACCCCGCAGCGATTGGGATTTCGGTCTGGGGTACGGCGACCATGCGCACGGGTGGCGACGATATCGCCCAGGCTTTTGCACTGATGGGCGTGCGTCCCAAATGGGCGCCGGGCAGCCAGCGTGTGGTGGATTTCGAGGTCATTCCGCGTGTAGGCCTGCGCCGTCCGCGCGTGGATGTGACGCTGCGCATCAGTGGCTTTTTTCGCGACGCGTTTCCGGGCGTCGTGCAGATGTTCGATGCTGCCGTGCGCGCTGTGGCAGCGCAGGACGAGGATGCCGAGGACAACCCCATTCGCGCCCGCGTGCTGCGCGATGCCGCCACATGGGTGGCGCAGGGCATGGACGAAGTCCAGGCCCGCGAGCAGGCCTTGTGGCGCGTATTCGGTGCCCCTGCGGGCAGCTATGGTGCCAGCATGCACGAGCTGCTGCGCTCGGGCCAGTGGAGCGATGCGGGCGATTTTGCACGCCACTACCTGCACTGGGGCGCATTTGCCTACGGACAGCAGGCCGATGGGGTTTCGGCACGCCAGGCGCTGGAGCGCCGCATGCAGGGCCTGGATGTGGTGCTGCAGAACCAGGACAGCCGTGAGCACGATCTGCTGGATTCCAGCGAGTACTACCAACACCAGGGCGGCATGGTCGCCGCCGTGCGCCACCTGGGCGGTGGCGAGCCAGCCGTCTACCACGGCGACCACGGAAACCCACAATCGGCCAGGGTTCGCTCGCTGGCCGAAGAGATCGGCCGCGTGGTGCGCGCCCGTGTCACCAACCCCAAGTGGATCGCGGGCGCCATGCGCCACGGCTACAAGGGGGCATTCGAGATGGCGGCGACGGTGGACTATCTGTTTGGCTTCGACGCCACCACGCAGCTGGTGTCAGACGCGCACTATGCGTTGGTCACCGAAGCCTATGTGCAGAATGCGTGCGTGCGGCAATTTCTGCGCGACCACAATCCTCAGGCGCTGAGCGATATCGTGGGCCGTTTGCTCGAAGCCATTGACCGCGGAATGTGGGCGCAACCCGGCACGCTGCACGATGTGCTGCTGGAACACATGCTGGCGCAGGAGGAATTCATGGAAGGACGGGTACGGCAATGACACCGACATTCCCTTTGTCTGCGATCCAGGGCCAGCCGCAACTGGTGCAGGCCTTGCTGCTCGCGGCCATCGAGCCTGCGCTGGGCGGTGTGCTGATCCAGGGGCCGCGCGGCACGGCCAAATCGACGGCCGCGCGCGCGCTGGCCGATCTGTTGGCGCCCGCGCCCTTTGTTACGCTGCCGCTGGGGGCGTCCATCGAGCATGTGGTGGGCAGCCTCGACCTGTCCAAGGCGCTGTCGGGCAATGAGGTGGCCTTTGCCCCCGGCTTGCTGGCCAGGGCGCATGGTGGCGTTCTCTATGTCGATGAGATCAATCTGCTGCCCGACGCCATCGTCGATGTGCTGCTGGATGTTGCAGCTTCGGGCGTGAACCGTGTAGAGCGCGATGGTATCTCGCATGATCACGCGGCACGCTTCGTGCTGATCGGCACCATGAACCCCGAAGAGGGCATGCTGCGCCCGCAATTGCTGGACCGTCTGGGCCTGTGCGTGCAGCTTGCCAATGCGCAGGACCCGGCGCTGCGCAGCGCCATCGTCAAGGCGCGGCTGCGATTTGACCTCGATCCTGTTGATTTTTTGGCGACACACGCCACCCAGCAGACACACATGGCCGAACGCCTGAGGCAGGCCCGCGCGCGCTGCGCCGAAGCCGCCGAGCTGCCATGGAGCGATGCGGTGCATGAGGAAGTGGCGCGCCAGTGTATCGCCGCCTGCGTGGACGGGCTGCGCGCCGATCTGGTGATGCTGCGTGCGGCACGCGCGCTGGCTGCCTGGGAGGGCTGCAAAACCATCGAAAGCCGCCATGTGGTACAAGTGGCGCCTCTGGTGCTGTTGCATCGGGCCAACCAGACGGCAGGTGATGCCGCGCAACGGCAGGCCCCGTCTCCATCGTCCGCTTCTGCGCCAGCGGCTGAGCAATCGCCCGTGCCGTCGCCCGAATCATTGCCCGACCCATCTCCAGCGGCGTCTGCACCATCGGCACTATCGGAGCAATCCGCAAACCCAGGGCAGAGTGGTCCCTCGGCGCGGAATCTGGAGCAGCCACCACCCGATTGGGGGGCGCCCCAGCCTATGGCCAGTGCGCCGGTTGCTGCGCTGCAGGCCGATGCGTTGGCGCAGGCTGCCATGGAGGCACTGGCCGCAAAAAAAGCCCGCGCCCCCGGCCTGCCGCGCTGATGCCATCGGCATACCGCCCCGGCCGGGGGCAGGCTTTTGCAGCCATGGCCAGTGCTGCGCTCGCAGGCCATGTGCAGCCCATGGCGCAACGCGAAGCGGGGGCCGTGCTGGATTGGCCCGCAACATTGCGCGCGCGCCTGGGCCAGCCACTGGCAGGTGAGCATCTGCGCTGGCGCCGGAGCCTGGGCGAGCCCCAGGCGCTCCATGTGTTTGCGCTGGACTGTTCGGCCTCCATGCTGGAGAGCGGCGCTTTCGCAAAAGCCAAGGGACTGCTGCTGCAATGGCTGCGCTGGGCCTATCTGCAGCGCTTGCCGGTGGCGCTGTTGTGCTTTGGCGCAGGGCAGCTTCAGTGGAAGCTGTTGCCGCGCCGGGCGCCGCAGTGGAACGCCGAGTTGATCGAGCCACTGCTCGGTGGCGGCGGAACGCCCTTGGCGCCGGCCCTTCATGCAGCCTGGAAGCTTCTGGCCAAGCGGCCCGAGGCGCGCCCGCATCTTTGGGTGCTGAGCGATTTTCGCAGCGCCGATGTGCTGTCCTTGGTGCAGGAGGGGGCGCCTGCGCCTTTGCACGTTCTGGTGGATTGCGAGCCCGCTGCCCGCACAGGCCAGCGCGGTTTCGGTGGAGCGGAGCGCCTGGCAAAAGCCTGGCCCGGTGCCGTGCGGCTGCAACCCTTTTGAACGGGCGCAGCGGCCATCTTGGGTACTGCGCTTTGCGCCTACGGCAGTGGCAATTGCCGCAGGCACTGCACGATGCGCCGCGCTGCTTCGTCAATGCGCGGTCCGGGCCGCACGAGTGCATCGAACTCCGCATTGGGGATGCGGCAATAGCGCTGGTTGCGCAGGGCGGCAATGCTGCCCCAGCCCTGGCGCTTGGGGGGCGGTACCGGCATGTCGGCCATGGTGATGATCACGTCGGGGTTGGCCCGTACCACGTATTCGGGGCCGAGCTTGGGGTACATGGGCAGATCGCGCCCGGCAATGTTGACGAGTCCCAGGCCATGCAGGGTCTGGCCAATGAACGAGGCTTCGCCGGCAGCCGCCATGCCGCTGTGCAGTTCGAAGTACACCTTCTTGCCCTGCCACTGCCTGGGCATTTCGCTGCGCAGCACGGCCATGCGCTCGTGCATTTGCTGCCACAGCCGTGTGCCTGCGCCGGGCCGGCCCAGCAAGGTGGCCAGCACTTCCAGCTCGCGCGCCATGTCTTCGTAGGTCTGGGCGTTCAGTGTCAACACCTTGATCCCCAGGCTCTCCAGGCGTTCGTCCACCTTGTGGCCCGGGCGCGCCAGCACCACATCGGGCTTCAAGGCCACGATGCGTTCGATATCCGGGTCGCGCAGGCTGCCCACCTGGGGCAGCAAGGCCACCTGCTGGGGCCAGGTGGAAAAGCGGTCCACACCCACCAGTGTGTCGCACCCCCCCAACGCGCAGATGGCCTCGGTGAATGATGGCTGCAGCGAGACGATGCGGCGGGCAGGCGCCGCAAAGGCAATGGTTCGTTGCTTGGCATCGACGAGATGAACAGCACTACCAGCATTGGCGAGCACAGCCGGCGTGAGCACGGAGATGGCTGAGGACAGCGCCAGTACCTTGAGATAGTCGTTCATCTTCTTGTCGTGATGGGAATGCCTTGGCCGTATGCAATCTGCAGGCGCCAGATGCTCATATTTTAATAGTGAGCCCTACCGTTTACCGGACTGGCGCGGCGGATAGATGGCGCAGCTGCCAGCGGCGTCGCCGTGCTCCAGTGCACTGGCCTGCGCCTGCAGCAGCTCCAGGCTGCGTTCCAGCTGGTTTTGCTGCAGGGGATCGAGCACTGAGGCCAGTTGCAGGTTGACGGCGCGCACCTGCGGCAGCAGTTCGTCGTGCAGAGCCAGGCCTTCAGTTGTGAGCTGCAGTGCGGCACTGCGGCGATTGGCGCTGGAGGCCTCTTTGTGGAGCAGGCCCTTGGCTTGCATGGATGCGATGGCGCGCGAGATGCGTGCGCGGTCCAGCTCCAGGTGTGCGGCCAGCTCAGAAGGCGACAGACCTGGCGCGCGAGCCAGCCACATCAGCACGCCCCATTCGCGCCGCGTGATGCCATAGCGCCGCTCCAGCATGCGGGTAACCAGGCGCCCGGCAGCGGAGGAGAGCTTGTGCAGACGGTACATCAGCAGATCACCCGGCTGCTGCGGGTTGGCGAGCGCTGGTGTGCTGGCGGGGGCGGGCTGCGGCAGGCGCGGCATGCGGGTAAATCCTGTGAACAGTTGATTAGAACAATTGTGCCTGTGCTTTTTATATTGAGGTAACACGACCGAGGCGCAGCGGGTGACACAAGCTTATTTCCGCCAGTCATCAAAGCACCGGCAACATAAGAGCTACTAGCACAACCCAGCAAATCGTAGATTTGCGGTTGAGACGAGGCGCGAAGCCGCAGGCAGTACAGACGTACGACAAGGCGAAGTAACGACGTATCAAGGGTTGTGGTAGTGGCTCCAAGCAGCATTGCTGTAACGATTCAAGGAGAGTTCCCCATGGTTCAACGCCGTCAATTTATTGGCCGCTCGGCGGCACTGGCCGCAGCGCCTGTTCTGGCCACCACGGCCGCCTTGTGGGCCACGCCTGTCCAGGCGCAGGAGGTGGTGCGCATCATCGTGGGCTACCCACCCGGCGGCGCGACGGATCGCGTGGCGCGCATCGTGGGCGACAAGCTGCAGGCCGAGATCGGCGCGAGCGTGATCGTAGAGAACAAGGTGGGTGCTGGCGGCCGCGTAGCGGCGCAGTACGTCAAAAATGCCCCGGCCAGCCAGCCGATGCTGATGCTGGCGAACCCCGCCGTGATGGTGGTGGCGCCTTTGGTGGTGGGCGATCTGGGCTACGACGCCGACAAGGATTTTGTGCCGGTGAGCGAGGTGAACAGCTATGTGTTTGGCGTGGCGGTGTCGAGTGCCGTGCCGGTCAAGGAGATGCAGCATCTGCTGGCGTGGCTCAAGGCCAATCCGGCCAAGGCCAACATCGGCGTGCCCGCGACAGGCAGCCTGCCCCACTTTTTTGCGCTGATGCTGGGCCAGCAGGCGGGCGTGCAGGCCGAAGCCGTGGGGTACAAAGGCTCGTCGCCGCTGCTGACCGATCTGATGGGCGGGCAGGTGCCGGTGGCGGTCGATACGCTCGACACCCTGGTGCAGCAGCACAACGCGGGCAAGCTGCGCATTCTGGCGGTGAGCGGCGACGCGCGCAATGCAGCCGTGCCCCAGGTGCCGACCTTGAAGGAAGCGGGCGTGAATCTGGCCGCTGCAGGCTGGAACACCTTTTTCGCCCCCAAGACGATGCCGGCTGCGCAGGTACAGCGCTACGCCGATGCGATCCAGAAGGTAATGAAGGACCCCGAGGTACACAAACAGTTCGCTGCCAACTACCTGGATCCGGTGGTCAGCAACAGGGCCCAGACGCAGCAACGCCTGGACGCCTACAGGAAGCAATGGGCGCCGGTGATCCAGGCGTCCGGCTACAAGCCTTGATGGATGTTGAGAGTCACACCGCAGGCGCTGGAGGCCGGTCTCTGGGAGCAGGGTGCTGATTGCTATTGTTTTTGAATGCCAGGCGCGCACCAGGTGCGCGCTGAGGGCAGATTTGATCTGAATACTGTGTTGAAAAGACCGAACATCATCTTTATCGTGGCCGATGACCTGGGCTATGCCGATCTGGGCTGTTATGGCGGGCGCGATGCCAGCTTTGGCGCCGTATCTCCCCACATCGATGCACTGGCAGAAGGTGGCCTACTGCTCTCGCAGGGCTACTCCAACTCGCCCGTGTGCTCGCCCACGCGCTTTGCGTTGATGACGGCGCGCTACCAGTACCGGCTGCGCGGTGCACTGGAGGAGCCCATCCGCACCGCCACGCGCGGCAACCCCGACCTGGGCCTGCCGCCGCACATGCCCACCTTGCCTTCCTTGTTGAAGGAGGCTGGCTACCGCACCGCGCTGATGGGCAAGTGGCATCTGGGCTATCCGCCGCACTTCAGCCCGCTCAAATCGGGGTATGAGGAGTTCTTCGGTCCCATGTCGGGCGGTGTGGATTACTTCACCCATTGCGGCGCCAACGGCCAGCATGACCTGTGGTTTGGCGAGGCCGAGCGTGCACAGCAAGGCTACCTGACCGACCTGATCACCGACTACTCGCTGGATTACATCGAGCGCATGGCAGAAGGCGCTCGGGGAGACACGCCTTTCTTCCTGAGCGTGCATTACACCGCGCCGCATTGGCCGTGGGAGACGCGCGACGACGAGGCGCTCTCGCGCGAACTGGTGGAGAACCTGCAGGCCATCTACCACCTGCACGGCGGCAGCGTCGATACCTACCGCCGCATGATCCACCACATGGACGAGGGCATCGGCCGCATCGTGGCGGGCCTGCAGGCGCAGGGCCTGCTGGAGGACACGCTGATTGTCTTTACCAGCGACAACGGTGGCGAACGCTTTTCGGACAACTGGCCGCTCGTTGGCGGCAAGATGGATCTGACCGAGGGCGGCATCCGCGTGCCCTGGGTGGCGCATTGGCCGCGCCTGATTGCGCCGGGCAGCCAAAGTCGCCAGACCTGCATGACCATGGACTGGAGCGCAACCATGTTGCACATCGGTGGCGCCAAGCCCCAGGCCGACTTTCCGCTGGACGGCCAATCCTTGATGGCGCTTTTGGAAAACCCGTTGTGGAGCAATGACCGACCACTGTTCTGGCGCATGAACCACCGCGGCCAGCGCGCCATGCGCCATGGCGACTGGAAGTACCTGCGCGTCGATGGCATTGACTATCTCTTCAATCTGAAGGCGGATGAGCGCGAACGCGCCAACCTCGCGACCGTGATGCCCGAGCGCCTGGCCAGCATGCTGCTTGCATGGGAAAGCTGGAATGCGACGATGCCAGCCATCCCCGACGACGCGACCGTGAGCCTGTGCTACACCGAGGACGATATGCCGCAGCGTTGAAACAGCGGCTGGTGCTGCAAAAACAGAACTGCCAGCGCTCTTGAGAAGGGGGCTGGCAGTTTTTTATATGCACAGTGGCAATGCGGCACGGGTGCCGCTGCACTCGCGCTACTTGGTGGTGGCCGGTATTTTGCTCAGCGGCGCGGGTACGGGTTGGGGGACGCCATTGTTTTTGCAGCCTTTGGCCGCATCCCAATCGGCGCCCACGGGGAATCCGTCGCCCAGCAGCAGCGCCGAAGACAGTGGTTTGCCGTCAAAATCAACCGCCTGGGCCTTGGCGGTGATGACGCCCTGCAACCCCGTGGGGCTGGGCATGGACAGCACTTCACAGGTGACCTGCTTGGACAACTGCCCGTTGTTGATACGCTGTACGAAATAGGCGGTAAAGCCTTCGGCATGGGTCACCGTGGATGCCAGCAGCGTTGCCGCCAGGGCCAGGGATGTGCGAATGTGCATCAAAGTCTCCTGAATCAATCAATGTTCAATGGATGGGGCGGTAAGACGCCTCTCAGCCTTGGGCCCGGCGGCGGCGTGCGCCCAGTGCAGCGCATCCTGCCAGCAATGCCGACAGCATACCCAACGCCCAGGTGCCCAGCGAAGGCACGGCAGTGGCGGTGGCCGGTGGCGTGGTGACCAGGGCCAGCATCAGCCCGCCGTCCTGGCTGGACTGCAGGGTATAGGTCTGGCCGTTGATCACCAGCGGTGCGGACAGCACAAAGCTGTTGGCGGGCACAGGCTGCGTACTCTTGATGAGCTGCAGTCCGTTGAGGGTGGCTGGGTCGATATTCGGCAGGCCGGACAGGCTCAGCGTGGTCTGGCCGCTCACCGCGCCATTGATCACGATCGTATCCGGCACGACGGCGGCCTTGGTGGTGGCCGTGGCGCTTTTGGCGGCGGCTGCAGGCGCCAGATCCAGCTTGACGGTGCCTTGCTGTCCCACCCAAGGGCCGTTCACGGTCAAGGTCTGGCCGGCAATGCCGTCTGCCAGGTTGACGGTGCCGCCATTGCGGATACCTGCCGCACTCGCGTTGCCGCTTGCGGTGATGTCGAGGGTGGCACCGCTCGCAATGGTGATCTGGCTGGTGGCCAGTGCGGTTTCCACGCCGGTGCGCAGGCTGCCCGCATCAATGCGGGTGCCTCCGGTATGGGTCGCATTGGCGGCCAGCGTCAGGTTGCCCGTGCCGGTCTTGACCAGCGTGCCCACGTAGTCTGCATCGGTCTTGGCGGCCAACTGGTCGATACGCGCCTGCCACGCGGCGAGGCCTGCATCCACACTGGTGTTGTTGTACCCAGCATAGGCCTGGATATAGGCTGCCATGGCGGCAAGATCCCGGCCGTTGATAAATTTGTCGTAAGTGGTTTTGAACGTGGCATTGGTACGCCAGTCGGGGTACAGGTTCTGGTCTTCCAGTGCTGCCAGCAACGGTTTGCCGTAGGTCACATCGGCCAGCAACTCGTTGCGCAGATTGTCGGCGGCAGAGGCTGGCGTTGCCGGCAGGTCGAATATGGCCTTGAGCTTGACCAGTGCGTTTTCATAGCCCGCCAACACTTCGGGCGTGATGGCCGGAATATTGAATTTCTCTTTCTGCAGCAGGTCGCGATTGGTAGGCCACTCGGCAATTTCCTGCTGGTCGTCCACCCTGCGCTGCTTCAGAGCGGCCTCAGTGATCGGGTTGGTCCATACGTCCGAGGCGCTGCCAGCAATCTGGGCCTCGAAGGTGCCCAGCAACTGGCTCGGGCCGGACATGGCCTTGTCCATATCCGGCACACCCCAGCCAAAGCGCGCATTGGGCACATCTTCGGGGCCATCGCCCAGGTGGCGCGAGGTGGTCAGCAGCACGGTACGCACCGCCTGGTTGGAGAGGGTGGGGTAGCGCTCCATCAGCACGCCCAACGCGCCGGTCACATGAGGCGCGGCCATGGAGGTTCCGCTGGAGCTGACATAGGCGGTGGTTTGCGTGGCATCGTTGGCCGTTGCGCTGAGACTTTTGATGAGATGCCCTGGCGCCGAGACACACCAGTATTTGGCCAGACCGCAATGCTGCGAAAACGAGGCAAGCGTCAGCGGAGCGGTGTTGGTCAGCGCTGGCACCGCGATCCAGTTGGCTTCGATGTCGGACTTGAAGAACGGTACCGCCGAGCGCAGATTGACATTGGGGTACTGTGTATTGCCAGCCGCAAACACCTGCAGCGCCTCGGTTCCGCGGGTGACGTCGACGACCGCATCCAGCCAGGTCTTGTCCTTCGCATCGGGCTCCAGCCGGGCGTGGGTGGCCAGGAAATACTTGCCAAAGTTGCGCACCAGACTGGTGAGCGTCGAGGTGTCGCGGGTGGTGCCGGGGCTGCCCCAACTGCTGTTGGTGACACGTACCCCTTGTGCGATCAGGTCGCCGTAGGCAGCCTTGAAGTAGTTGTAATCCATGTTGGAGCCGTAGATTGCGGCGTCGGCCCCGTTGGTGTTGGCGATGTAGTACCTGCTGTTGAAGGCCACACCCATCATGCTGGTTGCATCACCTGTCTTGGCCGCAGCAATGGTGCCCGAGACATGGCTGCCGTGGTTGTCGTTGACTCGCTCTGCTGAGGGTTTGGTGAAGTCGTAGTTGATGGCGCCATTCACGTTGAAAGCGTCGCCTGCATTCCAGGCACCTTTGCGGGTGGGGGGCACCAGATAGCCGCTGTTCAGATACGTGCCCGAGACCGTGATGGCGACGGGGTCGCGGTTGACAAACTTGACGTGGTTGAGCCGCAGGCCGGAGTCGACCGAGCCCACCTTCACATCCTTGCCCGAGAAGCCACGCGCGTAGGCAAATTGCGCGTTCATGGCGCCCAGGCCCCAATCGCCCTTGAACTCGCCGTGGTCGGCCCAGGTCTGGGCGGCTGCGGCCAGATCGGTGTTGGAGCTGCCGTCGTAGTTGGTATAGACCTGCGCAGACGCGGATGCGGCCCACGCAGGAGCCAGCACCACCAGAACGGCGCGCTGGATGGAATGCCACTGAGGGGCCCGCTGATGGCGCGGGCGCGAGAAAGGATAGGCTACCGCCATGTTGTCTCCTGGTAATTTATCTTTGTGATAGGCCTAGTGAGCGCAATAAATTGGCGTAATGAGACCTATTGAGGAACCACAATGTAGTCAGATGGACACCAGCAGCGGGCCTTGTAGTTGTATTTATTTGAAACTAAATGTTTCTTTTATGCGTTTCTCAGAAGAGAACAATGCCAGGTACTCGGGAAAACGATGAACTTGCCGACTGGTGATTGGCCTTTGCCAGTGCAGGGAAGACCGTGCCGTGCCATATCCATAAAAAATAGCTGCTTGCGCCCATCTGACGGGCGCAAGCAGCTATTGTTTCAGGAGTAACGGGTTACTGACCCGACTTGTGACGGCCTTCCTGCACATCCCGGCGTACCTCTTGCACGGTGGCCAGAAAGTCCCAGAACTGGCGGGCCTGCTTCTTGAACTGGTAGTCCATCTCGCCCATCTGGTCTTCCACGAGATCGGCCATGCGGGTGTCCAGACGGGCGGGCGGCAGCTTGAGGTAGGCCTCGGATTCGGAGCCGTCGCGCTCCACCGTGGCTCCGGCCTTGCGGGCGATCTTGAGCATGGCGGTGTTTTCCGACAGTGCATGGATGAACAGGAGGTGCACGCCCTTGGTTCGCGCGTCCATCGCCGCCCGCTCGAACAGGCGGCTGCCCAGGCCCTTGCCTCGGCCGGCCTTGAGCACCGACACGCCAAACTCTGCGCAACTTTCCATGTCGGACGACGCTGGCGCATAGGCCACATGGGCCATGGCGATGAGCTTGAGGCTGCGGTTGTACACGCCGAAGATCTCGTCGCGCTCGAAATTCAGGTTGTCCACGTAGCGCTGGATCTGCGCGTCGCTGGCAGCATATCCAAAGCGCAGATAGCGGTCATGCTCGTCCAGGCTCAGCAAGTGGGCGAGGATGCGAGGACGATGGCGTTCACTGAGGGCGCGGATCGGAACCATAGAGGAAGAAGTGCTGCGCTTCCTGCCGTCGGGGTTCTGCTGGTTGCCATTGCCCATACGGCCAAAGAAGGGGAAAAAAGCCATCATGCCGTTGGCAACGGATGAGGGGAACCATTCTTTCGTCGTGATCATGATGCAAATATACGGGTTAACCCGTGTATTATCAATCATGCTGCAATGCAGCATCTGCCATGTGTAAACCTTACCCTCCGCTTACAGAGGATATTGCAGCCAGCACTGGCGCGGCTTTGCGGCCGTTTGCTGCTGTAAAAAGGGCTTGTCAACAAAGGTCAGGGTACAGGGCAAATACTGCGCTGGCTCAAACAAAGTGCGGGGGAGAAAGCAACGCCGGAACAACTTGCCTGCGCGCACAGTCCCTCAGGACGACAGGCCGGGCTGCACGGGCAGGGCTGTGGTGACCTTGACGCGGTCCAGCACGAAGCTGGTCTTGCAATCCTGCACGGAAGGGTGGCGCAGCAGGGTGTCCATCACAAAGCGGCTGTAGTGGGCCATGTCGGCCACCACCACGCGCAGCAGGTAGTCCATGTCACCGGTCAGGGCCACGCATTCCACTACCTCGGGCCAGGTCTGTACGCTGGCGCGGAACAGGTCCAGCGGGTTGCGCTTGCTCGCTTCGGTGAATTTCTCCAGCCGAACGTTGAGGTAGGCCGTCATCGACAAACCTACCGACTCGGGCTTGACGAGGGCCACATAGCGCTCGATCACGCCCATTTCCTCCAGTCGTTTGACGCGGCGCAGCACGGCGCTGGACGATAGACCCACCTGTTCGCCGATCACGTCATAGGTTTCGCGGCCGTTGTGCTGCAGGCGCTGGAGGATGGCGCGGTCCAGTTTGTCCAGAGGGTAGGGTGTGGAATTCATGGCGAAGGCAGGATGGGAAACCGGCGATATTGCACTGCAACAGCGAATGTTCTTCAATTCAGGCAATTTTATTGCATGAATTCAAAGAAAATTGCAGATAAATAATATAAAAGAGAGTTTTCAGGCTTCAAATCGCCAAAAACATGCAGGTCAGAATCGGTACAGTGGCATTGTTTTCCGCGCGGGGCAATCGCCCTCGCGCTCTCGCCTCAAGACGATTCACAGGAGACCTGCGATGACAGCCGCTACCCCCCACCAGACCATCGAATTCACCACCTGGGACAACCCCATGGGCACCGATGGCTTCGAGTTTATCGAATACGCCGCACCCGATCCGGTGGCCATGGGCAAGGTGTTCGAGTCCATGGGTTTCAAGCCTGTCGCACGCCATCGCCACAAGAACGTCACCCTGTACCGCCAGGGCGATATCAACTTCATCATCAATGCCGAGCCCGACAGCTTTGCCCAGCGCTTTGCCCGCCTGCATGGCCCCAGTGTGTGCGCCATTGCGTTCCGCGTGCAGGATGCCAAGGCGGCCTACGAGCGTGCGCAGAACCTGGGCGCCTGGGGTTATGCCGGCCAGGCGGGGCCTGGCGAGCTGAACATTCCCGCGATCAAGGGCATTGGCGACAGTCTGATCTATCTGGTGGACCGCTGGCGCGGCAAGAACGGCGCGCAGCCGGGCGATATCGGCAATATCGGCTTTTTCGACGTCGATTTTGAACCGCTGCCTGGCGTGACCGCCGAAGAAGCGCTCAACCCCAAGGGTTTTGGCCTCACCTATATCGACCACCTGACGCACAACGTGCACCGTGGCCGCATGGACGAGTGGGCGGATTTTTACGAGCGCCTGTTCAACTTCCGCGAGGTCAAGTACTTCGATATTGAAGGACAGGTCACCGGCGTCAAGAGCAAGGCCATGACCAGCCCCTGCGGGAAGATCCGCATTCCGATCAATGAAGAGGGCAAGGAAAAGGCGGGCCAGATTCAGGAATACCTGGATATGTACAACGGCGAAGGCATTCAGCACATCGCCATGGGCTCGAACAACCTGTACGACACCGTGGACCAGTTACGCGCCGGAGGCGTGCGCCTGCTGGACACCATCGATACCTACTATGAGTTGATTGACAAGCGCCTGCCCGACCACGGCGAGAACGTGGCGGAGCTGAAAAAGCGCAAGATTCTGGTGGACGGCGCGGGCCGCAAGCTGCTGCTGCAGATCTTCAGCGAAAACCAGCTGGGTCCGATCTTCTTCGAGTTCATCCAGCGCAAGGGCGACGATGGCTTTGGCAACGGCAACTTCAAGGCGCTGTTCGAAAGCATCGAACTGGACCAGATGCGCCGGGGTGTTTTGTAAGTTTATTGTAAGGATTCCTGGCAGGCGGTAGCCACTCTCTCTATACTCCGGAGCGCTCAACATAGTTACCTTGGAAACATTGTGAAACGCTCTTTTGTATTCGCCGCGCTGCTGTGTGGTTCGGTTTTTGGTGCGCTGGCGCAGAATGCCAGCCAGCCATTGACCTTCGTCGTGCCCTATCCGCCCGGCGGTCCGCTGGACACCTCCGCCCACATGCTGGCCCAAGGCGCCAAGCAGGCGCTGGGCAGCATCACCGTCACCAACAAGCCTGGGGCAGGCGGTGCCACGGGTGCGGCCCTGATCGCCCATGCCAAGCCCCAGGAAAATCTGGTGGTGATGGGCGCCGTGGCGACGCACGCGGTGCTGCCCTACCTGGGAACGCCCCCTGCCTATGACGCGCAGAAGGATTTCAAGCCATTGATCCTGGTCGCTCGCGTGCCCAACGTCCTGGTGATGAAGAAGGAACGCGCGGCGCAACTGGGGATCAAAAGCACATCGGATGCAGTGGCCTATATCAAGGCCAATCCGGGGGGGCTGAAGATGGGTACCGGTGGTAACGGCAGCATTGGTCATATCGCCAGCGAGATGTTCAGGTCGCTGGCCAACCTGCAACTGCAGAACCACCCCTATGCCGGCGCAGCGCCTGCGCAAAAGGCGCTGATGGGCGGTGAGGTGGACATGGTGTTCGACAACCTCGCCTCCGCGCTTCCGCTGATCAACAGTGGCGAGCTGGTGGCCCTGTCCGTGACCACGCCGGATCGCAATGTGGCCTTGCCCAAGGTGCCCAGCGTGAACGAGGCCATGCCTGGTTTCGATGTGGCCACCTGGTTTGGCGTATTTGCCCCGGCCAGCCTGCCCGACAAGGATGCGCAGCGCTATGCCTATGCATTCCAGACGGCGCTGGCCGATCCTCAGTTCAAGGATGCCTATCGCAAGATGGGCATTGCGCCCGAAGACATGCGTTTGCAGGAGTTGTCGCACTTTGTCGGCCAGGAGGGCCGCAAGTTTCAATTTTTGATCAACACGATCAAGATCAAGGCCAACTGAGCGCTTGCGGTTCGCAGGTGCTGGTGGTCTTCTATAACGAGATAGGAGTACACAATGGGACAAGCACCTGTGGTCTATGGTCAATCCGACCGCCCGCCGCGCGGCGACTACAGCCGCGCAAGCAGCGACTACACCTGCGCGCAGGATTACGCGGCCTATACGGAGGCGGACCACGATACCTACCGCCGTCTCTATGCGCGCCAGAAGGCACTGTTGCCCGGGCTGGCCAGTCAGGCGTTCATCGATGCCTTGCCATCGCTCGGCGCCGAAGACCGCATTCCGCGCTTTGAGGACATCAATGCACGCCTCAAGCCTGCCACGGGGTGGGAGATCGTGGCCGTGCCCGGTCTGATTCCGGAAGTGCCCTTTTTCAGCCTGCTGGCCAACCGCCAGTTTCCCGTGACCGACTGGATTCGCAAGCCTGAAGAGTTCGACTACGTGGTCGAGCCCGATATCTTTCACGACCTGTTCGGCCATGTGCCGCTGCTGTTCAACCCGGTGATTGCCGACTTCATCCAGGCCTATGGGCAGGGGGGCTTGCGCGCCTCGGAGCTGGGCGCTTGCGAGCTGCTCTCGCGCGTGTACTGGTACACCATCGAGTTCGGCCTGATCCGCGAGGCAGGTGGCGTCCGGGCCTACGGTGCGGGCATTCTCAGCTCTTCGGGCGAGCTGGCCTACAGTGTGACCAGCCCCGAGCCCCATCGTCTGCCGCTGCAGCTGGAGCGCGCCATGCGCACACGCTACAAGATCGACACCTTCCAGCAGACCTATTTCGTCATCGATTCGATGCAGCAACTGCTGGATTTCGCGGCGACCGATTTTGCCCCGCTGTACGAAAAACTGCGCGAACAGCCCACCATTGCTGCCAACGCCTTGCTGCCAGGCGAAACAACGCTGGCGTCATAGCACGGGCCATGGCACGCCACTGAAGCAGGTAGCCAGAGATTTTCGGGCTTTGGCGCTTGTTGGTATTGTGCCAATTGCTATCAAAATAAAAGCATCTACCGTTGCGAGACGGCAGATGCTTCATGGGTGTGCAGCCTCGCTGGCTCTCAGTTCCAGTTCACTTCGATATTGGTGGGCTGGATGGTGGTGCCATTGGCATTGCTTTGTGCAATCAGCCCTGTCAGCTTTCCGGTGGCAATGACCCAATCCGTATTCACCGCCGGTTGGCCGCCATCCTTCTGGATGGTGTACTGCATCTTGCAGGTCTCAAAGGTACCGAACGCGGTCTGGATGGTTTCGCGTCCCAGGTAGGCCGTCGTCTGAACAACCTGGGTGGTGATGGTCCGGATGGGGTCCGTAAAAACGACGGTAAAACTAGCGGTATGGGGTTGATTGAGCGGGAGGGAAAGTGGCACGGCCAGTGCTGGCGTATATACCTCTGTGTAGCGCAATAGTGCGTTGGGAAGGCCTGCGTTGCCCGAGTTTCCGTGGACATAGCTCATGCCATCTGCATTGTTGGTGTACGTGCTGCGATAGGGCGTTCCTTCGTTGGATTTGACTATTTGGTAGGTCTTCCTCCCTTCGAAAGTGGCTTCGCCTGCTGCCTCGTTGCTGGCCCTTTTGTCCGGCGTGACGTATGTCCAGCTGCTGCCTTTGATAAACGGCCGATCGGACGCAAAGCAAGCCGCGCTCGTATCCGCGACGACCGGCTTGTCGGTGCACTGCACCTTGATGTTTGCGACTATTGCATTGGCCGTGCCACTGCCGTTGGTGACCATGCAAGTCTGCGATTGCGGCTGCGTTGCCACCGTGACGTCGTAAGGCTTGCCAGCTTCCACCTTGGCCGAGAACTCGAACGCACCATTGCTCGACAGCGTCAGATCGTGGATGCCGTTGTTCTGCAGCACCAATGATTTGCCACTGGCCATGCCCGTCACTTCTCCGCCAATGCCATAGGTGGGAGTGGGCAGCGGAGGCGTATCGTCATCATCGTCGCTGCCGCCTCCGCCGCAGGCGGTCAGCACAAGTGCTGTCATCAGCGAAGGCAAAAATACCGTAGATGTGGAGCGCATGCGCATATGTCTTCCTTTGTTGTGGATGTTGTTGAACCTGGAACGCCGCGATGGATGCAGAGCAGACGGCCTTGCAATTCCTGATTTTTAATCAATTTTATATATCAAATCATTTAATGAATCGATGAAATTCTGATCAAGATATAGTCTGTTACCTGGATTTGTTGCACTTTTATCTATGTCGGATCCCTTGTTATCGAGCCCCACGGTTGTCCTGCCTGCCGGCCTTCAATTCATCGAGCGTGGCTGGCTGTCTGCCAACAACACGGTGTTTGCTGCCGGGGTGACGGCTGTGGTGGATACGGGGTACTGCAGCCATGCCGAACAGACCGTGGCGCTGGTGGAATCGGCGCTGCAAGGTGGTCCCCTGCAGTGCCTGGCCAACACCCATCTGCACAGCGACCACTGCGGCGGCAACGCGGCGCTGCAGCAGCGCTGGCCAAGCGCGCGGACCTTCGTTCCACCTGGCCACGCCCAGGCGGTGATGGACTGGGACGAGACGCAGCTGACCTACCGACCCACGGGCCAGGACTGCCCGCGTTTTCGCGCCGATGGCGTGCTGCAGCCAGGAGCAGAGGTGCTGCTGGGCTTGCAGCAGTGGCAGGTGCATGCGGCACCCGGGCATGATCCGCATTCGGTCATTCTGTTCGAGCCGCAATCGCGCACGCTGATATCGGCCGATGCCCTGTGGGAAAACGGCTTTGGCGTAGTTTTTCCGGAGATCGAAGGCATTGCCGCGTTTGACGAAGTCGCCGCCACATTGGATGTCATCGAGCAACTGCAGCCCGCTGTGGTGCTGCCCGGGCACGGCAGCCTGTTTGTGGATGTGGGCGCGGCGCTGGCCACTGCGCGGCGCAGGCTGGAGGGCTTTGCCCGCAGCCCCGAGCGCCATGCGCTTTATGCCGCCAAGGTGCTGCTCAAGTACAAGCTGCTGGAGTGGCAGCAGATGCCTCTGAACCGGGTGTATGCATGGCTGGCTGCCACGCCGTACTACGCCATGCTGCATGCCGCCTATTTCGCCGATCAGCCCGCCAGCGACTGGTATGCCTCTCTGGTGGCCGATCTGGAGCGCTCGGGGGCAGCCTTGCACCAGGGCGAACTGCTGGTGAACCAGTAGGGGAGCGCTGACTGTGTGGAGTTCACTGCTTGTCCAGATTCAGACGCAGCCCTGGCTGCAGGCCTTGCTGACCGGAAGCGGCCTGTGTGCCCTGTTCTGGCTGATCGACCACGCGGGTGCGCATGCGATGGTGCGCTACATCCCCATTGGCACACCCGTCTACCGGCGCAACCTGACGGGTATTCTGCGACGGGTATTGCTGCTGTGCGCAGCCGGACTGCTGGCGGTGAGCGACTATCTGATCCTGTTGCCCAGCGCATGGCAGGGCAGGCTCCCGCTGCTGGTGGTGGCATTGCCGATTGCCGCTGCCATTCTTGTGGTGTGGCTGCTCATCGAATCGCGCCTGGTGCGCCATGTGATTGCGGGCGATACCGCTTTGCGCAGCTGGTGGCAGCAGTACATGCAGGCTCGTTCGCCCAGCTCCATCGGGCAGGAGCCGGCCATGGGCCTGTTTGATTTCCTGCACCTGACGCCAGAGCTGAAGCAGCGCATCTACGGCAGCGAGGCCTATGGCGCGCCATCGCAGCGGCTCAATCGTTTGCTGTATCTGCTCACCTGGGCGCACCTCGTAGTCTGGGTGTATGCCTTGCGCATGCAAACCTAGAATCAAAATGGCAGCTGGCGCTTGGCTGATGGGCGCCAATAGCTATAAAAATAATAGAAACTCGATAAAATCCCATGAAAAAAGCGCCCGAGGGCGCTTTTCTTGCAAGTGCCTTGCAGGCGATGGTGCGGCTCAGGCAGCTTCCCAGCGCTTGAGTACCAAGCAGGCATTGGTGCCACCAAAGCCAAAACTGTTGGAGAGCACCTGCTTAAGCTCGGCCATGCGTGCCTTGGTGACCAGGGGCATATCGCCCACGGCCGGGTCAGGCGTTTCGACATTGGCAGAACCTGCGATGAAGCCCTTCATCAGCATGATCAGGCTGTAGATGGCTTCCTGCACGCCAGTGGCGCCCTGCGAGTGGCCGGTGAGCGACTTGGTGCTGGAGAACGGCGGAATCCGGTTGCCAAACACCTTGCGGATCGCGTGCAGCTCGGGCACGTCGCCCACAGGCGTGGAGGTGCCATGGGTGTTGATGTAATCGATGGATCCATCCAGCCCCTCGATGGCCTGCTGCATGGCCGCCACGGCGCCTTCGCCGGAAGGCGCCACCATGTCTTCGCCATCGGAGGAGATGCCAAAGCCGACGATCTCGCCCAGAATATTGGCGCCGCGCGCCTGGGCGTGCTCCAGGCTCTCCAGAACGAGTGCGCCGCCGCCGCCAGCGATGACAAAGCCATCGCGGTTGGCATCGTAGGGGCGCGACGCCTTTTCAGGCGTTTCGTTGTACTTGCTGGACATGGCGCCCATGCCGTCAAACAGCAGTGCCAGGCCCCAGGAGAGCTCTTCACCGCCGCCGGCAAACATCACATCCTGCATGCCCCAGGCAATCTGCTGCGCGGCTGCGCCAATGCAGTGCGCCGAGGTGGAGCAGGCCGAGGTAATGGAGTAATTGATGCCCTTGATTCTGAAATTGGTCGCCAGGTTGGCAGACACGGTCGAGCCCATGCAGCGCGTGACCTGATAGGGGCCGACGCGGCGGATGCCTTTTTCTCGCAGGGTATCGGCGGCTTCGATCTGATTGGCGGGCGAGCCTCCGCCCGAGCCCATGATGAGGCCGGTACGTGGGTGGCTGATCTGTTCAGGCTTCAGGCCCGCTTGCTCGATCGCCTGCTGCAGCGAGATCTGTGCGTAGGCGGCCGCATCGCCCATGAAGCGCAGTTGCTTGCGGTCGATGAACTCTTCCACATTGATCTGTGGAATGCCGGCCACCTGACTGCGCAGGCCCAGTTCCTTGAACACAGGCATGTGCTGGATGCCGGAGCGCCCTTCGCGCAGCGAAGTCTCCACGGCTTCCAGTCCCACACCGATACAGGAGACGATACCGGCCCCTGTAATGACCACCCTACGCTTCATGCTGCGTTTTCCTTGCCGTCACCGTCACGCAGGAACAGGCCCACGCGCAGATCGTTGGCTACATAGATTTCTTTGCCATCGGCCAGCAGGCGTGCATCGCCGATGGCCATGTTCAGCTTGCGCTTGATCACACGCTTGATGTCGATCTCGTACGTGACCAGTTTCACGTCGGGGCCGACTTCTCCGGTGAACTTCACTTCGCCCGCGCCCAGCGCGCGGCCGCGGCCCGGCAGGCGCAGCCAGGTCAGGTAAAAACCGATCAGCTGCCACATGGCATCCAGCCCCAGGCAGCCCGGCATGACCGGGTCGCCCTGGAAGTGGCACTTGAAGAACCACAGTTCCGGATTGACATCCAGCTCCGCCACAATCTTTCCCAGCCCGTGCGCGCCGCCGTTCTCGTCAATATGGGTGATGCGATCGAACATCAGCATCGGCGGCAGTGGCAGACGGCCACTTTCGGGGGTAAACAACTTGCCCTCACCAGAGGCGATCAGTTGCTCATAGGAAAAAGATTCAGCCATTGAATATCCAGTCAGTCCAACTCCAGGGATCCGGGGCGCAGTCATGGGCCGCTTTTCCCGGACGGCAGCTAAACACTGCCGCTATCCATTATCCAGCTTTATCGCGCAAATGCAGCCATACATAGCCGTGGACTGCACTGTGCTTTGTCGAAAAAAAGCACGCTTTGGTCGTTTTTAACAGCACTTACATTTGATGCTTGCCAGCCCTGAAGATGCCGGAAAGTCAACATGCATGGCGCATGTTCTGGTCGTGTGGCATGCATCTGCATGCAGTTGCCGTCATCATCGGCGATCTCGCGTACCCCGGGTGCTGCGGGGTTAATCACTGGCGTGACCGCGTCAGCATGGCTCCTGCCAGCACCACCAAGCCTGCCAGCCAGAGCGGCCACAGGCCAAAATGACCGGCCCAGCGCGCAAATGGGGTGGGGGGCACATCCACGCCCTGTACCTTGGCCTGCAGCACGGCGCGGGTCTGGTGGGGCAGGGCGTGCTCTACCTGGCCCCTGTGGTTGATGATGGCTGTGGAGCCGGTGTTGGTGGCGCGAATCATCGGGCGCGCCAGCTCCAGGCTGCGCATGCGGCTGATCTGCAGATGCTGGTCAATCGCAATCGAGCCGCCGAACCAGGCGATATTGCTGGCATTGACCAGGATGGTGGGCGCAGCGGCTGCATCGACAAAGCGGGTGGCCAGCTCTTCGCCAAACAGGTCTTCATAGCAGATGTTGGGCGCCCAGCGTTCGCCCGCCCAGGCCAGCGATGGCTGGTTCATGCCCCCCCGGTTGAAGTCGCCCAGCGGAATCTGCATCAGATCGGTGAACCAGCGGAACATGGGCGGAATGAACTCGCCAAACGGTACCAGATGGTGCTTGTCATAGCGGTAGGCAGCAGGCTGCCCGGGCGCCAGGCCCACCATCGAATTGGTGTAGCCCACTTCAAAATCGCCCAGTGGCACGCCAATCAATGCGGCCTGCCTGCCGCTGGAAAAGCGCTCTTGCAGTGCGGGCCAGTAATTGTCCGGCGTCTGGCGCAGCAGTACTGGAATGGCGGTTTCCGGCGCAATCACCATATCCGCCTGGCTGGCCTTCAGTTGCTCCGCATACCAGCTGAGCGCCTGCGGAATGCCTGAGCTGGGCTGGAATTTTTCACCCTGGGAGATATTGCCCTGCAACAGTTCGATAGAGACGGGCGGGCGGCTGGTGCCGGTGGCGGAATCCTGTTGCGTTTGATGGGTTATCCACAGCGCTGCTGCAAACAGGGCCACAGCCGCATAGCTTTGCCACTGGAATGCATGGCGTGCCCGCAGGCCGCCCAGCACCACGGCGATGGCCGCTGCCACCGCGCCAATGCCGTACACCCCGACAAAAGGCGCAAGGCCCGCCAGGGGTCCATCGGTGTGGGCATAGCCACCCGCCCCCCAGGGAAAGCCGGTCCACCACTGCCCCCGAGCCAGCTCGCCCAGCAGCCATAACGCGGCAAACAGCAGTACGGCGCGGGTCAGGCGCTCACCCTTATAGGCGACGAACAGTCCGCAGGCTGCGGCGTAATAGCTTGCAAGAAACGCGGCCAGTGCAAGAACGGCCAATACCGCCAGCGGGGCAGCCAATCCACCATAGACGTGCATCGATATGAACAGCCACCAGAAGGTGGCGCACAGCCATGCCGTGGCAAAGCCCCAGCCCAGCAGCACCCCATGCCAGGCGCGCTGCTGGCGGCTGAGCATGGCCGGCAATGCGGCCAGCGACACGATCTGCAGCCACCACAGGGGCTGGCCATACCAGGCTTCATACCCGTCCAGCCGCCACGGCCAGGCCAGCGACCAGGCCTGCAGCACCCCGGCCACGATGGAGAGCAACAGGAAAAGCCACGGAAAGCGGCGCGGCGTCTCATACAGCGAAAAGGATGCGGGCACGGTAGGGCAGCAATGGGGTTACGTCAAAACAAAAACGGCAGCGACGTCACCGTCTGCTGCCGCCTTGCGCACTATACGCGATGCGTATGGCGCCTGGGCCGTGCGCCGTGATCAGGCATCTGCCTCGGGGTCTGACACGGGCGCAGCCCGCTGCACGCGGAACCAGCGCACGGCACCGCCCTTGGTCAGCAGCACTTCGAAGTGCAGGCCGCCCAGCATGATGTGCTCGCCGCGCTTGGGCACATGGCCCAGTTCATGAGCGATCAGGCCGCCAATGGTTTCGAAGGATTCGTCGGCGTCGCTGCTCTCCAGCGTGACCTTGAACGCGTCGGCCACACGCTCGACCGGCGTGTCTCCGGAGATGCGGAAGGTGTCGTCGGCCAGCGCAAAGATATCGCCTTCTTCCTCGGGCAGGTCGAATTCGTCCTCGATCTCGCCAACGATCTGCTCCAGCACGTCTTCGATCGTGACCAGACCGGCCACGCGGCCGAACTCATCGATGACGATCGCCAAATGGTTGCGGTTGCCGCGAAATTCGCGCAGCAGATCGTTGAGCCCCTTGCTCTCCGGTACGAACACTGCCGGGCGCAGCAGGGAGCGGATATTGAGCTGGGGCGAGCGCTGGAGCTTGAGCAGATCCTTGGCCAGCAGGATGCCAATGATGTTTTCCTGCTCGCCCTGGAAGACTGGGAAGCGTGAGTGCGCAGTGTTGATGACGGTGTGCAGCACCGATTCGAAATCGGAGTCGATGTCCACCAGGTCCATGCGCGTCGCGGCAACCATCACGTCGCCTGCGGTCATGTCCTCCATCCGGATCACGCGTTCCAGCATGACGCGCGAGTCGGCATTGATTACATCGTTGTTTTCGGCTTCGGCCAGGGTTTCGATCAGTTCATCGGGTGAATCTGGCGCCGGGTGGATGAACTCCACCACCTTTTGCAAAAAGGTTTTTTTGTCTTCCTTGTCAGGGAATCGCGAAGGATGGGGGTCTGACACTGTCTTGGAATGCAGGACGTGCGGTAGTGAAACAAGCTGCCAGCATAACGGATTGAAAAATTCCTCCGATTTCGCTGTTGATTGCCGTGGCCAGGTTTCCGCACCGCCCGGGTTGAGGTAATTTGAGCTGCCAGCGCACACTGGCAGGGTGTAGGTTGCTATTGATCGGTGAGTGACCCTGTCCTGCTTCTGTCTTTTTTCTGTCCTATTCGCCTTGCGTGGCCGCCAGGCTTTCCAGAATGATCTTGAGTTGGGGGCTCATCGGCAGGCCCAGGGTCTGGCCGGTCGGCAGCTTTTTCAGAAACCAGCGGTTGTACTGGCGTTCGATCTCACCATCGGCTGCCAGCGCCTGAAATGCTTCCGTCACCAGTTGCGCCATGGGGGCGTCGCCCTTGCGATACATCAGCCCGTAGGGGTCGTAGGACAGGAAATCGCCGACGACGGCATACTGCTCGCGCGCTCCCGGCGTTTGCGCCACCAGGCCGTAGAGCAGCACGTCGTCGGTGGCAAAGGCATCGGCCGCGCCGCTCGTGACCTGCGCAAAGGACTCGGCATGGTCGCGCATGGACATGATCTGCAGGTTCAACTGAAAACGGGTGGAGAGGTCGCGCATGGTCTTCTCGTTCGTGGTACCTGCGGTCACGGCCACTTTTTTGCCAGAAAGTCCCATGTAGTCGCGCACTGGCGATCCCTTTTTGACCAGCAGCTTGGTGCCCGAGACAAAAAAGGTGGGCGAAAACGCCACGGTCTGCTGGCGTTCCTTGTTGCTGGTGGTTGAGCCGCATTCCAGGTCGGCCTGGCCGCTGGTGATCGCGTCCATGCGCGTGGCCGAGGTCACGGGTACCCAGCGGATTGACAGCGGCTTGTGCACGGCCACTTCCATGGCATGCACCACCGCCTTGCATAACTCAATGGAGTAGCCAATGGGCTTTCCGCGTGCATCCAGATACGAAAACGGCACCGAGCTGTCCCGGTAGGCCAGGGCCACCTCGCCCTTCTGGTGGACTTTGGCCAGAGTACCCGTCAGCGCCACCGGGGCGGCTGGTGCCTGGGCACTGGCAGCCAGCGGCGCGAGCGCCAGCAGCAGCAACCAGGGGCGCACCCGGCACAGTCTGGAGATGGAGCGTATCACCGCGCGCATCATCAGGCGACGTCCGGTGTGGGGAGGGGATGGGCCGCCAGGGCCGCCTCGGCATCCAGCTTGCGGGCCAGTTCGGCGGCTTCGGCTTCGGGCAGCAGTTCGCCCTCCCACTTGGCGACAACGGCGGAGGCGATGGAGTTGCCCACCGCATTGGTGGCCGAGCGACCCATGTCGAGGAAGGTATCGACCCCCAGGATCAGCAGCAGGCCAGCTTCCGGAATGTTGAACTGGTTGAGCGTTGCGGCAATCACCACCAGCGAAGCGCGCGGAACGCCTGCCATGCCCTTGGACGTCAGCATCAGGATCAGCAGCATGGTGATCTGCGTGGACATGGGCAGATGAATGCCATAGGCCTGTGCAATGAACAAGGTGGCAAAGGTGCAGTACATCATTGAGCCGTCGAGGTTGAACGAGTACCCCATCGGCATGACGAAGCTGGAAATCTTGCGCTTGACGCCAAAACGGTCGAGTGCGTCGAGGATCTTGGGATAGGCCGCTTCGGAACTGGCGGTGGCAAACGACAGCATGAAGGCTTCCTTGATCAGCACAATCAGCTTGAAAATGCGTGGGCCAAGGAATACAAAGCCCGCACTCACCAGAAGTGCCCACAGCAGGAACAGGCCCAGGTAGAAGTCGCCCATGAACACGGCGAATTTGAGCAGGATGCCCAGGCCGTTCACCGCCACGGTGGCGGCCATGGCCGCCAGCACCGCCAGTGGAGCGAGCTTCATCACATAGCCGGTGATCTTGAGCATCACATGCGAGAGTTCATCAATCGCAGCCACCAGGGTCTTGCCTTTTTCGCCCAGCGCGGACAGTGCCACGCCAAAGAACATCGAGAACACGACAATCTGCAGGATTTCGTTGTTGGCCATGGCCTCGGCGAAGGATTTGGGAATCAGGTGATTGACAAATTCCTTCAGCGTGAATTTGCCGGTGGCCAGATTGGCGGAGGCGCCGATATCGGGCAGCGGCAGGCCCAGGTTGTGGCCGGGCTGCAGCACATTGGCCAGCACCAGACCCAGCACCAGAGATACGAGGGAGGCTGTGACAAACCACAGCATGGCCTTCAGGAACACCCGTCCCACCGATGCTGCATCGCCCATGTGTGCAATGCCGACCACCAGGGTCGAGAACACCAGCGGGCCGATCAGCATCTTGATGAGCCGCAGGAATACATCGGAGACGATGGAGATGTAGCCCGCAATATCCTTTGCGGCGCCCTTGTCGGGGAACTCGATGTAGATCAGGTAGCCGATCAAGATGCCCAGTACCATCGCGCCCAGGATCAGGAACGCGACCGGGATGCCTTTTTTGCCCGCTGCAGAAGCCATGGTAATAATCCTTTTTTGCTATCGATTGTTTTCAATACATAGCTTACATCCATGCCATGGCGGCCAGCCATCTTCTCCCCCCTCGGTTTTTACCTAGTTGACCTAGGTTATATAAACTGCCTTTAACGCTGCAGAGGCCGTGGCACATGGAGGACAGCGCTTGCTGTTCAGCACTGCTTGCAGGGCTCTTGAGCGGCTTTCTCAGGCGGGGCTTTCGTCCTCATCGTCCTTGGGCATGGCGGCAAAGCTGATACCGCCGAGCAGCAGCATCACCAGGGCAAACAGATAGACGGCATTGGCAATGCCCAGGCTCAGGCTGTAGCCCCAGGCGATGGCGGCGCACCACAGACTGTCGTTGTACAAGGCCGTGCATTGCGATTGTTGCGGCATGTGCACGTACCAGACCACGGCCACGACAGCAAAGGCCAGCGCCGCCAGCACTCCAAGCACGTTGCGGTGAAAGCGCAGCATCACCAGCAGCGATACCGGCACCAGGGTGCCCCAGACAAACATCATCAGCCAACTGGCCATGGGCGCCTGGGCGAGCCAATGCTCCAGAGGCTTCCAGTGCGCCTGTGCCTGAACCAGATTGAGCGCATCGCGCACCAGCGGCAGGGCCAACGCCGCAATGCCGATGCACAGCAGCAGGACGCCCAGGCAAACGCGCCGCGCACTGAAATGCGCGTGCCGACCCTGTGGCGCGGTTTGCATGGAGGCGTGGGGGTTTGCATGCGTGATGACAGCCATGGTGGTCTCCTTGTGGTGGCTGTCTTGCCTGGCCGCAGGCACGGTATTGCGCACTTGCGGCGGGCATTGCAGCCCTGGGTGACTCCGCTCCTGCTTCTTTTCGGAAGCGCAGCGCGGCATGTGAGTGCAGTGGTGGCCCGTTGAGGAACCTCCTCTGAACCGTGGTTTCAATATAGACCGATTCGGTAGTGGAAGCTAGAGGCCAGAGGCGCATCCGCTCATGGCTGAATATGCGGAAATTTCATTAGCAAGCTTGTTTTTATTCGTTTTTGATTTGTAGGCCGAGGCCTAAATTGGTGGCTATACCCATCTTTCGAATGAAAAGGCTCCTGCGATGACTACCTTGGAAATCTCTCTTCCGCCCGCTCTGGAAGCCGCCTGGCAGCAGGCGCAGTTGCAAGGGCTGGGCTACGCCGGAGGCGTATCGCCCACACAGGCCTGGCAACTGGTGCAGCAGGGCTTGGCGGTGCTGGTGGATGTGCGCTCTGCGGAAGAGCTGAAGTTTGTCGGCCATGTACCCGGCAGCGTGCATGTGCCCTGGGCGACCGGTACGGCGCTGACGCGCAATCCCCGTTTTGTGCGCGAGTTGGAATCCAGACTCGCGGCGCATGGCGGGAAGGAGGCCGTCGCTCTGCTGCTGTGCCGCAGTGGCAAGCGCTCGGTCCTTGCGGCGCAGGCGGCTGCTGCAGCGGGTTTTACGCAGGTGTTCAATGTGCTGGAAGGATTTGAAGGCGAGATCGACGCCACGCAGCACCGTGGCGGCAGCGATGGCTGGCGCTTTCACCACCTCCCCTGGGTGCAGGATTGAGGAGCGTGCCATGACGACCAGTTCTTTCCCCATAGACGAAGTCAGCGCCGCGCTGGCCCAGGCGCGCCAGCAATGGCGCCAGGCGCACCAGCGCACGCAGGAGCCGGGCGGGCGTGAATTCCCTTCACGCGATGCACTCGCCCAGGTAGTGGCCCAGCTCAAGGGTGTGCTGTTTCCCATGCGGCTGGGGCCGCATGATCTGCTGCAAGAGAGTGAAAACTACTACGTCGCGCATACGCTGGATGCCGCCCTGCATGGCCTGCAGGCGCAGATTGCACTGGAGCTGCGCTACGGCAGGCGCGACCTGGCGGAGGCGGTCAGCCAGGCCCATGGGCTGACGCACCAGTTTGCGCTGGCGCTGCCCGGCATCCGGCATCTGCTCGACACCGATGTACAGGCCGCTTACGAGGGAGACCCCGCTGCGCGCACGGTCGATGAGGTGCTGCTGTGCTATCCCGGCGTGCTGGCGCTTATCCACCACCGCCTCGCGCACCAGCTCTACGAGCAAGGCCTGCCGCTTTTGGCCCGCATCGTGGCCGAGCTGGCGCACAGTGAAACCGGCATCGACATCCACCCGGGCGCGCAGATCGGCGCGGGCTTTTTCATCGACCATGGCACCGGCGTCGTGATCGGCGAGACCGCCGTCATCGGCCGCAGGGTGCGTATCTACCAGGCGGTGACTTTGGGGGCCAAGCGGTTTGAGCAGGACGCGCAGGGTCACCTGCAAAAAGGCCTGCCACGCCACCCGGTGGTGGAAGACGGTGTGGTGATCTATGCGGGCGCCACGATCCTGGGGCGCGTCACCCTGGGCGCGGGGGCCGTGATCGGCGGCAATGTGTGGCTGACGCAGGATGTGCCGCCAGGCGCCAGCGTGACGCAGGCCTCGCTGCAGGCGCAGGCACTCTCCCAGGCCGAGCGGCGCGTACGGCTGGCGGTGGAGGCGGCGCTATGAATGGTTTTTCCCACCATTTCGGGCTGGCTGTGCGCCAGTCGCGCGAGGCGCTGGGCTGGTCGCAGGAGCAACTGGCGGCGCGCGCGGATCTGAACCGTTCCTACGTTGGCGAGGTGGAGCGCGGGCGGGTGGCGGTATCGCTGGCCACCGTGGGCAAGCTGGCGCGTGCCATGGATCTGGCGCAGTCCGCCCTGGTGCAGCGCGGCGAAACCCTGCACCAGCATTACCTGGCGCGGTCCGCACAGATTCAGCACCTCTGCAGCCAGGCGCCAGCCACTGTTTAGCCACTTGGCGGCTATAGCCGGTTGAGCGCGGCAAGGCGCTCGCCAACAATTTCGGCATCCCTCAACCTTCCTTTCGATCACAACGGAGTGCTTTATGACAGCAAATGTGGGCGGTACCACCGCTTTGGGCGATGTGGCAGCACGCCAGTTGGCCAATGCCACCAAGACAGTTCCCCAACTCGCAACCATCAGCCCGCGCTGGCTCACCCACTTGCTGCAGTGGGTGCCGGTGGAGGCGGGCATCTACCGGCTCAACCAGGTCAAGAACCCTGAAGCCATCAAGGTGGCATGCACCGCCAAGGAGCACGAGAACCAGCTGCCCCGCACCTTTGTCGAGTACGAAGAGGCACCGCGCGAGTTCTATCTGAACGCCGTCAGCACCGTGCTGGATGTGCACACCCGCGTGTCCGACCTCTACAGCAGCCCGCACGACCAGATCAAGGAGCAGCTGCGCCTGACCATCGAGACGATCAAGGAAAACCAGGAAAGCGAGCTGATCAACAACCCCGACTACGGCTTGCTGGCCCAGGTGACGGACGAGCAGCGCATCTTCCCCTTGACCGGAGCGCCCACGCCCGATGACCTGGACGAGCTGCTGACCAAGGTGTGGAAGGAGCCTGCGTTCTTTCTGGCCCATCCGCTGACCATTGCCGCCTTTGGCCGCGAGGCCACGCGCCGCGGCACGCCGCCGCCTACCGTCAGCCTGTTCGGCAGCCAGTTCATCACCTGGCGCGGTGTGCCGCTGATCCCTTCGGACAAGGTGCCGGTGGCCGATGGCAAGAGCAAGATCTTGCTGCTGCGTGTGGGCGACAAGCGCCAGGGCGTGGTGGGGCTGTTTCAGCCCGGCCTGCCGGGCGAGCAGGGGCCGGGGCTGTCGGTGCGCTTCATGGGCATCAACAATCATGCCATCGCCAGCTATCTGATTTCACTGTACTGCTCGCTGGCCGTGCTCACCCCCGATGCGCTGGCGGTTCTGGATGACGTGGAAATCAACAAGTACCACGACTACCCCGATACCTATAAATAAGCGAAGGGGGCTGCCATGGTTTCCACCGTCACGGGCGCGCCGGATCTGGCGACCGCGCCCATTTCCCCTGAGGTGCTGGCGCAGATGGCCAGCGCCTTGTTCAGCGAGCGCCCGGGTGCTGGCGCTGTGCCGCCAGGCATACAGGCGCCCGTCAATATCGCGCCGCCGGGTTCGCCCCTGGCGAGCCCTGCAGGTCTGGGCCCGGGCGTGCCGGGCACACCGATACCGCAGGGCGTGGCACCGGGTGCCAACCTGCTGCCGGCTTCGCCAACGCCCGTGCTGTCGCTCGCCCACCGGGCGCCTGCCTTGCTGCCGCATGCGCAGGCCGGCAACGGCGTGCCCGACAACGTGCTGAGCAATCTGCCCGCTTACGAGCCGCGCCTGGGCAGCAGTGTGCAAGGCGTGCCGCAGGCGGTGCCAGTCGATGTCAAAACCGATTCTCATGCGCATGCAGAAAGCGCGAGCAGCTATTATTTTTTACAGCAATCGCCAGCGGTACCAGTGCAAGAGGATGGCCTGCTGGCATTGGCCCAGCAGGCCCGTGCTGGCGCACCTGCCTCCGGTTTAGATGGCATTGATCTGCGCGGGCCGCGCGGCGCAAGTGCGGCGGCAGCAGCACCGGCTTCTTCTGGCGCACCGCAGTACTACTTTGCCCACGCAGTTCAGCTGCCGAGCGGCTTTGTCACACCGGCCAAGCCCCATCCACACGGCGAGCAGGGCAGAACCCCGCAGTCGCAGGCAGACCGCCACCCGCCTTTTGATATCAACGCGGTACGGCGGGACTTCCCGATTCTGGCCGAGCGCGTGAATGGACAGCAGCTGGTCTGGCTGGACAATGCCGCCACCACGCACAAGCCGCGCCAGGTGATCGAGCGCATCCGGCATTTCTACGAACACGAAAACTCCAACATCCACCGCGCGGCCCACACGCTGGCCGCCCGCGCCACGGATGCCTACGAGCATGCGCGCGAAGTGGTGCGCCGTTTCATCCATGCGCCTGACGCGCGCGAGGTGATCTTTGTGCGTGGCACCACCGAGGCGATCAACCTGGTGGCCAAGGCCTGGGGCGGGCAGAATGTGGGCGAAGGCGACGAAATCATCGTCAGCCACCTGGAGCACCATGCCAACATCGTGCCCTGGCAGCAACTGGCGCAGGCCAAGGGTGCGCGGCTGCGCGTGATTCCGGTAGACGAGCAGGGCCAGATCCGCCTGGACGAATACCAGAAGCTGCTGAACGACCGCACCAGGATCGTCGCCATTGGCCATGTCTCCAACGTGCTGGGCACGGTGGTGCCGGTCAGGGAGGTGGTGCAGATCGCCCGCCAGCGCGGCATCGCCACCTTGGTGGACGGCGCGCAGTCGATTGCGCATACGCCGGTCGATGTACAGGACATTGGCGCGGACTTCTTCGTCTTCTCCGGCCACAAGATCTTCGCGCCCACCGGCATCGGCGTGCTGTGGGGGCGGCGCGAAGTGCTTGAAGCCATGCCGCCCTGGCAGGGCGGCGGCAACATGATTGCGGATGTGACCTTTGAGAAAACCGTGTTCCAGCCACTGCCCAATACCTTCGAGGCGGGCACCGGCAACATTGCCGATGCCGTGGGCCTGGGCGCGGCGCTGGAGTACGTGGAGCGCATCGGCATCCATGCCATCAGCCAGTACGAGCATGCGCTGGTTGATTACGGCATGCAGCAGCTGGCTGCCATCCCCGGCCTGCGTCTCATCGGCACCGTGCCGGGCAAGGCGAGCGTGCTGTCTTTCACCCTGGCCGGTTACACCACGGAAGAAGTCGGCAAGGCGCTGAACGACGAGGGCATTGCCGTGCGCACAGGCCACCATTGCGCCCAGCCCATTCTGCGGCGCTTTGGCGTGGAGACTGCGGTACGGCCTTCGGTTGCTTTCTACAACACCTTTGACGAGATCGATCAATTGGTGGCGGTGGTGCGGCGGCTGGCAGGCCAGAGGCGTTGAACGGTGTAAGGCCGGGCGCGCATTGCCGCTGCATGACGCTTGTCAACGCATTGGCGGATTTGCAGGCAGGCAAGTGCGCAAAGGCGCAAAACAAAGAAGGGAGCGTTGCTACGCTCCCTTCTTCAAGCTGCCTGCCCCTGTAGAAACGCGCATCGCGCGGCCTTCAGCGGCAATACCGCATCAGCTGGTGTGCTTGCGGCTGCGCCGCTGGCGCAGCAATGCCGCCATGCCGATCAAGGCGCTCAGCCCACCCAAGGCCAGCGGCGCGTTGGTGGGCACGGGCGCGGGCGTGCGAGGTTGTACCGTGTCTTTCACCAAGGTATTGATGATGGTTAAGGTTTGCGTGCTCGCAGAGACCATGGGCGTGCTGGCCGCAGGCAGGTTGGCCGGGCCCCAGCGGTAGCCCGCTGGAGGAGTCGGCAACGCGCCTTCTTCCACCGAGCAGGTGCTGCCAGCTGCGACAGTGATGGGGGCCGCGCTGCCCTGGTTGCTGGCGACGGCAATGCTGCCCGCCTGCGTGAAAGCAGGTGTGGAGCAGGTCAGCGTGAATGGAATGGCGCCGCTGAAGGCGGGCACGCCGGCAGGAACATTCACCTGCTTGGCGACGGTGATGGTGCCAGTGCCAAGCTGCGATTGCAGATACCAGTCGTTGCCCACTTTCACCAGGCTGTAGACGTAGTTGCCCTGGGTGACGACTCCGCCTTCCAGCGAGAAAACGGCGTTGGAGTTGCCTGTTACCTGCGCGACGAGAATGCCGTTGCCATCGCCGGTGGTTGTGGTGTCTGCGCCGGGGCAGGCTGCATCAATGAATGGCGTCACCTTCAGCACGGTGGTGCCGCTGGTGTCGCCCGCGACCCGGAGAACATCCGACGCCGCACCGCTGCCTGCGAGGCAGGTATCCACCGCCAGCGTGGCACCATTGCTGCCGGCGTAGCTTGGCTGCACGGTCAGTACATCGTCAGGCGCGCCGTCCACCAGGTTGACGGTGGAGGCGTCCGAGCTCACCGGCCCGTTCATCACGAACGCTGCCGCTCCCGCCTTGAAGGCGTTGAGTGTCGACCCTGCCGTCATGCCGAATGTAGTGTAGGTGGATGTCTTGTCGCCGTTGCTTTTTTCCACCAGGCTCCAGGTGGATGCATTGTTCACCGCCACATTCAGTGTCGATGTTGCATAGGACTGGTTGGTCAGGCCCTTGGCAATACTGCCGTGGTCCAGCGTCAGCGCCACGGAACTGGGGGTCGTGGAACTGCGGTATTTAATGATGTCGATCAAGTAGCCATTGCTCGCTGCCGTCAGATCAGAGGCATTGTCAAACAGCATCTGCACGCCTTGCTGGCCGCTGTCAGCCATCAGCAGTGGGGCAGTAGTGGATTGGGTCTTGACGGTGGCCCTGCCAAAGAGAGCCTGGATGCCTTGCGAATCCACGTTGCTACCCCAGTCGTCAATCCCGATCGCCAGGGCAGAGCGGCTGGCGTTGATGCTGGCGGAACTGTTGGCGCCATTGGCAAGCAATTGTGAGCCGCTGACGGCCATTTTGATGGCCGGGCTCATGTACGGCTGGTAGGGAAAGAACAGTGGGCCTGTGCCTGATTGCCAGGCCGGGTCCATGTCAATGCTCAAGGCGCCGTTGGAGACAAGCAGTCCCTTGCCTGTGCCCACGGCCCGGGATTTGCCAACCTTGATAGCGCTGCTGTCAGTGGTTTGGGTACCGGTTTTTACCATCTTGATGGTGGCATTGCCCAGGATGACTTGCGAGATGGCTTCGTTGCCACTGGTGTCGGTGCCTGCGCCCGAAACGTAAATGCCCTCGATGCGTCCACCCGTCAGCGTCATGTTCAGGGTGTTCTTGATTTCGATCTTGCCTGCGCTGCCTCCATTGGACGAACCTGCGCCCTGAATGGCGCGCAGGCCGCTGTTCAAAATGGGCTGGGAGAAAGGACCTACGCCGCCTGCCGTGGTCTGGTTGATGGTTGCGTTGTCAAGCGTGATGGTGGAGTACTTGCCGTTGTTGCTGGCAGGCTCGCCTGCGTCCACGGAGGAGCCTGCCAGCACGGCATAGGACGCTACCCCGCCGCTGGAGTTGCCACCGGTGTAGTTGCTGTTGGAGGTCAGGTTGAAGTTGCTGCCATTCATGGCCACCGTAGAGTGGGTGCCAATACCACCGATGCCGCCACCGCTGCCGCTGTTGGCCAGGTTGGCCGTCACATCGGTGAAATTGATGCTGCCGTGGGTGAGGAACTGGTTGCCGATTGCGGAAAAACCATTGGCACCGGTATAGGAAATATTCGTCGCTCCGATCGTGACGACATCGTTGGGTGCTGTCAGGGCGCTTCGCGTCAGAACATACCAACTGGCCGCAGAACCTAATGCCGTGGGCGAGCTGGTCGTTGCGGGCACTTCGTTGCAATTCGTTGGCAACGGTGCCCCTGTCCATCCTGCAAGATAGGAGCCATTTGCATCAGGCGTGCAGGTGACTGCCCAGACCGAGTTGGAGGCCGCTGCAGCCAGCACTACGGCAACCACAGTGGTTTTTCCGATCCGCCGTGTGGCCTCCGAACACGCCACCCAGGCACCCAGCGCCGCATTCCACTTGTTGGTATAGACCTTATTCATATGCGCCCCTTTTCGGAAATGGATGCTTCGGCGTCGGATTGCTAACGAATATTGAAATTCACCTTTGCGCGAAGCTCTTTGCAAGAAGCATATGAAATTTATTAATCAATGACAAATTATTTGATTATTGAATTGATAAATGGAGAGAACTTTCCGTAAAAGTGGATCACTTGCTTGAGGGAGGCGAATGACAAAGATGTGAGTACCCAGACAGCGGCCCTTTCGGCCCGGCCTGACGAAGGGGAGTGTCGGCCGTTCCTGAGCTTCGATATTCTGTGTCGTCAGCAGGCGGATGGCTCAGCCTCGTGATGGCAGCGCCTGCACCGCATCCACCACTTCCTGCACGCTCAGCACTTCGCTCAGCACCACCGGGGCCTTGCCCGGTGCGTAGAGCACATAAACCGGCACGCCGCTGCGGCCCAGCTGGTTGAGGGCTGCTGTAATGGCGGGGTCCTGGCGGGTCCAGTCGGCCCGCAGCAGGGTGACCTGCTTGCCGTCAAAGGCCTGCAGCACCTCGGGATTGCTGAGCGTGGTGCGCTTGTTGTACTGGCAGGTCACGCACCAGGCGGCGGTGAAGTCCACGAACACAGGGCGACCTGCGGCGTTAGTCTCTGCCACCAGCGCCGCCGACCACGGATGCCAGCGTGCATTGGGCTGGGCTGCACTGGCGATCTGGGGTTCTGGGTTGGAGAGATTTTTGCCTGTAGCGCTTATCAGATAAGCGCCTCCAGCTATCAAAAGAATAGAAAGCACCCAGCGCGTGCGGCCCTGCAGCGTCAGTGCCCAGATCAGCGCGGCCAGCAGTACCAGCAAGGCCAGCAGGGTGGCGGCGCCATCGATACCGCTTTGCTGGCCCAGCACCCATACCAGCCAGACCACCGTAGCAAACATCGGGAAGGCCATGGCGCGGCGGAAGGTGTCCATCCATGCCCCTGGGCGTGGCAGCCAGCGCACCACGGCTGGCACCCAGCTGGCCAGCAGGTAAGGCAGGGCCATGCCGATACCCAGTGCGGCAAAAATCAGCAGCGCTTGCCCTGCCGGCATGCTGATGGCAAGCCCCATGGAGGCGCCCATGAATGGAGCGGTACACGGAGAGGCGATGGCCACGGCCAGCACACCGCTCAGAAATGCATTGGTGAGCGGACTGCTGGCCTGCTTGCCTGCCAGGCTGCTGGGCACAAAATGGCCAAACTCGAACAGGCCCGCCAGATTGAGGCCGATCACGGTAAACAGGGTTGCCAGCAGTGCCACTACCAGGGGCGACTGCAACTGAAAGCCCCAGCCCAACTGCTGCCCGGCTGCACGCAGGGCCAGCAAGAGGCCTCCCAGCGCCAGAAAGGACAGCACCACGCCTGCTGTGTAGGCCAGGCCTGCCATGCGTTGCTCGCGCAACTGGTTGCCGTGGCCAGCGAAGCCCAGCACCTTGATCGCCAGGATCGGAAACACGCAGGGCATCAGGTTCAGAATGAGGCCGCCGATCAGGCCGCCCAGCAAAGCCAGCCACAGGCTGCCCGACGCTGCTGGCGGTGCCGCTGGGGCAGCGCCTTGCTGCTCGGCATTTTTGGCCAATGCGGCAGCCAGCTCGGGCGATACCTGGGCCACGGCAGCGGCTTGCCATTGGCCGCTGATGGGGGCGACGGTGCGCCAGGCAACGGTGCTGCCCATTGCGGTGCGTTCGGCGGTGGTCAGCACCAGGGGCAGTTCAGCGGGGGTGTCGCCACGCGCGTCCGACAGCGGTACGGTGGCAGTCCAGACGGGGCCGTCCCACTGCTGGGTGAAGTCCTTGCCGGCTTCCATCGCATGGTGCAGGGTGTTGGCGGTTTCGGGCAACACCTGCAGCAATTGGTTCTGCAGCGGAGCGGGCAAGCCGGAGACGCGCAGTTGCAGCTTGCTGCCCTCCACGGTGGCACTGCTCTCACCTTGCAGCGCAATGGGCTCCTGGGCATGGGCGGTCGCAAATTCGGCGGCATACATGCCGGTGCTGCTCTTGGCCGGAATGGTCAGACTGAAGCTGCCTTCCTCAGGAATGCATTCCACCCGGCATACCAGCCAGCTCGCCTTGAGCTGCACCGTGGCGCTGGTGCTGTCTGCGGCGAACGTGGTGGGAATCTGCACTTTGACGGGGAGCAGCACCTTGCCTTCATAGCCGTAGTTCACCAGATTGCCAATGCGGATCGGGTGGGGCGTTGGCCAGGCGATGTCGGCGGCATCCCAGCCGGGGGGGAGCTGCCACTCCAGCTGAGTCGGCAGACCGGAGTCGCCAGGGTTCTTCCAGTAGGTATGCCATTGCGGCTGGTGTTCGATCAGCAGGCCCAGTTCAATGGCTTTGCCCGGAACGATGCCATCAGGCGCATTGGCCACCAGTTCGGCGCGCACCCTGGGCGTGGTGACGACATGGCTGCCCGTGCCGCCGGTTGCCGGGGTATCCATGGCTGGGGCATTGCCGTTGCCACCAATATTGAGCTTGATTTGGGCGTTGGCGCCCGTCCACAGAGCGCTGGTAGCTATGAAAAGAAGAGTAAAAAACAGCGCCCGCAAAGGCAGGCGCTTGCCGTCATATGCCATGTAAAACCCCAAATCGCTCCAATGCCGGCCCATCCGCGAGGCGCGTGGTGTGCCGATGTCCAGCCTGATGTGTTCCGTGCGCAAGCTCGTTCGGCCCGCGCGCTGACCATATTAGTCACTCCCTGTCGGAGCTGCAGTCACCGGGTTTGGTTCCCCGGCTGGGAGTCGATGCAAGCGGGGTGCCATGCAACGCTCCAAAGGAAAAGGCTGCTGTTCCTGAAAACAGCAGCCCGTTGGCTTGTTGGTCTGGCAAAGAAAAACCGGGCGGGGAGTGTGTGCGCCGCCCGGTTGGTGGCTGGCAGGGTCGTGGGCTGCCAGCGGTCAGAAACGATTATTCGCCTTCAACGATCGAGCCGTTGACCATGGCCTGGTGAGCGGCCTGGGTCACTTCAGCGCGGCTGAGCTGGCCCTTGCCCATTTCGTAGGCGTTCACGGCCACTTTGTCGCCTTGCACCACCATGGTGTGGTTCTTCTGGGCATCGGCCAGCTGGGCTTGCACATCGGCACGGCTCACGGCGCTGGTGGCGGTGGCGCGGGCTGCAATGGCTTGGTCGCCTTCAAAAGGGTTGGCGTTGGCAACGGTGGCACCCAGGGCCAGGGTAGCGGCGATAGCGAGAATACGTGCGTTCATTTTTCATTCCTTTCAAAGTTCGCGGCAGGTCACATGGCCTGCCGTATCGCTCGCTGTGCGTCTTTGCGCGACAGCGTTTTGTTTAACGATGGAATGAAGTTTAGTTTTGGTATGAATGCAGATAAATCACCAAATTGCAGACGCATTGTTTCGTTTTTGAATCCAATAAGCTTGGAACTTTTACAAATATGTGACAGCTAACCCTGGTATTTACCCTTGGTCATGGGTTTTATCCTGGGCAAAATTTCTTTGTGTTGAGGCGCTGTAAAAACGATAGCTGAAAACGCCCGTTGTTTGTACGCTACGGCGCAAATGCCAGGATCACGCGTCGGCTGTTGGCGCCTTTCTTCTCGGTCTTGCTGATGGCGATGGCGCCGATCTCCGTCGTGTTGACCAGGTGCGTGCCGCCGCAGGGCTGAAAATCCACGGCGGGCATATCCCCTGTGCCGTCCCCTCCAATGCGAACGGTGCGCACCCGGCCGCTGCCCCGGGGCGGTTGAACGCTCATGCTTTTGACAAGGGCGGGGTTGGCATCCAGTTCGGCGTCGGTGATGGAGGATATCTGCACCGGCAGCGCCTGGGCAACGATGGCGGCCAGGCCTGCGGTGACGGCATCCTTGTCGATGGCTTCATTGGTCACAAAGTCGATGCGCGCTTGCTCGGGCGTGATGGAGCAGCCATTGACCAGGTGAGGCACCAGGTGGCAGAGCACGTGCGACGCCGTATGCAGGCGCATCAGCCGGTGGCGGCGCTGCCAATCAATGGCAGCGGTGACCTGGTCGCCAGCTTGCAGTCCATGGTCTTCCTGCGCAGGCACATGCAGCACCAAGGGCAGGGGCTGGCCGTCTTCCGCCTTGGCCTTGCGGGTGTCGGCAATGGCAATGCTGCGGCCATCTGCACAGCGCAATACCCCCGCGTCGCCAGCCTGGCCGCCCCCCAACGGGTAGAACACGGTGCGATCGAGCACGATGCCGGTATCGGTCACGGCCAGCACGGTGGCTTCACAGTTTTGCAGGTAGCTGTCGGCGCGGAACAGTTCTTCGGTGGCAGGTAGCAAGGCGAGTGGAGAGGGTACGGAATTCATTTCTGGCAGGGGAGCAAAGACACGTTGGAGACAGCCATGCTAGTGGGTTTGGCGCACCTGGCTTGTCGCCTGTGCAAGCATGGCGGCACAGGTGGCTGGCATACGGTGGCCTATAGCGAATGCGAATCACAGCATTGGCGATTGATATTAGACAGCGCAGGTGGCGCCGCCCACAATCAGCCCAGAGTCGGCCCATAACCACCATTCGAGCAATAGGAGACAAAACCATGAGCGACATCCAACGCCGCCATTTTCTGACCACCCTGGCTGGTGCCGCTGCCACTGCGGGCCTGCCGCAATGGGCACACGCGCAAGCGGCCTACCCGAGCAAACCCGTGCGGGTGATCGTTCCCTTTGCGGCAGGCGGCACCACCGACGTGGTGGCGCGGTTGGTGATGCAGAAGATGGGCGAGCTGATGAAGGCATCCTTCGTCATCGACAACAAGGGCGGTGCCAACGGCATGATCGGCACCGGCGAGGTGGCGCGTGCGCAGGCCGATGGCTACACCTTGCTGTTCAACACGGCAGGTGCGCAAACGCTCAGCCCGGTCATCTACAAGGCCAACTACGAGGCCGCCGCCAGTTTTGCCCCCGTGGCCAAGGTGTGCACGGTGGGTTTTGTGGTGATTGCACGCAAGGATCTGCCGGTCAATTCGATGCAGGAGTTGATCGCGCTGGCGCAGAACAAGGACAAGCCGCTCACCATCTCGTCGGGCAGCGCGATGATCAACCTGATCACCGAGCAGTTCAAGCACGTGATCAAGGCGCCGCACCTCATCAATGCGCAGTACAAGGGCACGAGTCCCCAGATGCAGGCCGTGGTGGCAGGCGAGGTGGATTTCTCGTTCGACTCGTTCGCAGCGGTCGAGATGATCAAATCCGGCAAGGTCAAGGCGTTGGGCGTGATCCTGCCGCAGCGCGCTGCGTCCTTCCCTGATGTGCCCACGTTCAACGAGCTGGGCATCAAGGACATGGAATTCAGCTCCTGGGCGGGCCTGCTGGCCCCCAAGGGCACGCCCAAGGAAGTCATTGCTGCCCTGTCGCAGAACATCGACAAGGTCATGCAGATGCCCGATGTGCTGGCCAAGCTCAAGCAGTACGACTACATCCCCGTCAAGACGACGCCCGAAGAGTTTGCCCAGCAGATCCAGGCCGAATCCGAGCGCTGGAAAAAGGTGGTGAAGGACACGGGTTTCAAGATCGAATAAGCGCTGGCGCTTGACTGGCTAGCGCAAGTCGCTATAAAAAAGAGAGTCGATACCACCACGCGAACGCACCCTGTCCGGGTGCGTTTTGTTTTGGGGAAGTTCCGCGCGGGACGGGCTGGCGCGCCGCTCCAGCCCATAATCGCACCAAATACCTGTTCAAGGCCCCGCGTTGTGTACGGGCGCCTGCCTATCTGGAGAACACGCATGCAAACCCCGATCAATTCCTTCAAGCAAGCCATGGCGGCGGGCGAAGTCAAGCTGGGCCTGTGGCTGGCGCTGGCCGACAGCTACGCGGCCGAGATCAGCGCCGGTACCGGCTTTGACTGGCTGCTGATTGATGGCGAGCACGCGCCCAATGACCTGCGCAGCACGCTGGCGCAACTGCAGGCGGTAGCCAGTGCAACGCAGGCACTGCCGCCAGGCGTACCCGCGCCGCACCCGGTGGTGCGCGTGCCCACGGGCGATGCGGTGCTCATCAAGCAGTATCTGGACATTGGTGCGCAGACCATTCTGGTGCCAATGGTCGATACCGCCGAGCAGGCCGCACACCTCGCCCAGGCCATGCGCTACCCGCCGCAAGGCATTCGCGGCATGGGCAGTGCGCTCGCGCGCTCGTCGCGCTGGCAGGCCTATCCCAACTACCTGCACGAGGCCAATGCCCAGGTGTGCCTGCTGGTACAGGCTGAAACCGTGGAGGCCATGAAGAACCTGGACGCGATTGCCGCCACGCCCGGGGTGGATGGCGTGTTCATCGGCCCGGCCGACCTGTCTGCATCGATGGGCCATGTGGGCAACCCCGGCCACCCGGAGGTGCAGGCGATGATTGCCGACGCGATTGCGCGCATCCGCAAGGCGGGCAAGGCGCCCGGCATTCTGTCCACCAACAAGGCGCAGGGCGACAAATGGCTCGCCGCAGGCGCACAGTTCGTGGCGGTGGGCGCCGATACCATGCTGCTGCATGCGGCAGCCCGGCAATTGGTGGCGAGCTACCGTGGCACGGACGGCGCCGTGAAGAACACGTATTGATTGCTCCGTTCGCGCTCTTGCGCGCATGAAAAAAAGCCACCTGCGAAACCGGTGGCTTTGTTCTTCTTGCGCTTTCTGTACTGATTGCACAGCCCGCGCCTGTGCGGCGGGGCCAGCTTTTATTGCTTGCGCGCAGCAATGGCCTTTTCTGCCACGTCGACCAGATCGGCGCCCACTTGCTGTTTCCACTTGTCATACACGGGGCGGGTGGCCTTCACAAAGGCGTCGCGCTCGGCGGGGCTCAGCTGGGTCACGGTCACACCGTTGGCGGCCAGTTCCTTGACCAGTGGCTTGTCGGCTTCGATCATTCCCTTGCGGGCAATGGCGATCTCTTCCTTGCCCGCCTCGATGGCGGCCTGGCGCACGATGTCCTGGTCAGCCTTGGACCAGCTGTTCCAGATGTCCTTGTTGACGACGAAGATCAGCGGATCGTTGATGTAGCCCCACAACGTCATGTGCTTCTGGCCCACGGTGTACAGCTTGGCAGCCTGGTACACGGCCACGGGGTTCTCCTGGCCATCCACGGCGCCGCTGGCCATGGCAGGCTGGGCATCGGCCCAGCTCATCTGCGTGGGGTTGGCACCCAGCGCGGTGAAGGTGTCCACAAAGAGGGGCGAGCCGACGACACGAATCTTGAGGCCCTTCAGGTCGGCAGGCGTCTTGATGGCGTGCTTGGAGTTGGAGATTTCGCGGTAGCCGTTCTCGCCCCAGGCCAGTGGCACCACGCCAGCTTTCTCCAGGCGGGCAAACAGGCGCTTGCCGGGCTCGCCCTGCGTCAGCGCATCGGCGGCGGCATAGTCGGGCATCAGAAAGGGCAGGGCGAACAGATTCAACTCCTTGATCTGCGGCGACCAGTTCAGCGTGGATCCCACCGCCATGTCGATCACGCCCTGGCGCAGCGCGGAGAACTCACGCGTCTGGTCGCCCTGGATCAGCGACACGCCGGGGTAGAGCTTGATGTTGATGCGGCCCTGGGTGCGTTCGCGCACCTTGTTGGCCCAGATCTCGCCGCCCTTGCCCCAGGGAAAGGCGGTGCCCAGCACCAGCGACATGCGGTATTCGCTCTTGTAATTGCCCTGTGCATGCACGGCAGGAGCGGCAAGGCAGAGCGCGGCAGCTGCGGCCAGCGTGGAGGCGAGGAATTGGCGGGTTTTCATCAGACAGTCTCCTTGTTGAAATACTAAAAAGTGAGCAATCAGCGCTTGCTGGGTAAGCGCTTTTGCATGTTTTTATCAATAACCCAGCTTGGCAGGCAGCCACAGGGCGAGCTGCGGGAAGGCAATGACCAGCACCATCACGCAGAACATGGCAAACAGCATCCAGCCGACCCAGCGCACGGTCGACTCCATGCGCACACCAGCGATGCGGCAACTGACCATCAGGTTGACGGCCAGCGGCGGCGTGAACTGCCCCAGCGCCACCTTCAAGGTCAGAATCACGCCGAACCACACCGGATCCCAGTGGTAGTGCTGCATGATGGGCATGAGCAGCGGCACAAAGATCAGGAAGATCGAGATGCCGTCGAGGAACATGCCGACGGTGATCAGCATCAGGATCAGGAGCGCCATCACACCCCATTCGCCCAGTCCCGAGTTGACGATGGCCGTGGTGATCGGGTCGATCACGCCCAGCGTCGAGAGCGAGAAGGCAAAGATGCCGGCGAGTGACACCACGATCAGGATGACGGCCGACAGCTCGCCCGCTTCGCGCAGGATGGGGAACAGGTCACGCAGGCTGATGGTGCGGTGGATCACCATGCCGACAAACAAGCCATAGAAAACGGCGACCACGGCCGCTTCGGTCGGGGTGAACCAGCCCATGCGCATGCCGCCCAGAATCAATACCGGTGCTGCAAGGCCCCAGGCGGCCTCGCGCAGGCTCTTCCAGAACGGTGGGCGTGGCAGGCTCGACTCCAGTGCGCCCATCTTGTGCTTGCGCGACATCCATACCGCCGGAATGATCAGCGCCAGCCCGGCCAGCACGCCCGGAATCATGCCTGCCGCAAACAGCGCGGGCACCGAGGCGCCGGGCACCAGCACCGAGTAGATGATGAATGCCACCGAAGGCGGAATCAGAATGTCCGTGGCCGCAGCCGCACCCACCACGCTGGCCGAAAAGCTGCCAGGGTAGCCCGCGCGGCTCATCGCAGCGATCATCACACCGCCAACGGCTGCAGCATTGGCAGGGCCCGAGCCCGAAATGCCACCGAGAAACATGGCCACGGCAATCGCTACCAGCGGCAGCATGCCCGGACCACGCCCCACGATGGCAATTGCAAAATTGACCAGCCGTAGCGCAACGCCGGAGCGGTCGAAAATGGAGCCCACCAGCACGAACATCGGAATGGCCAGCAGCGGGTATTTGCCCAGGCCTGCATAGAAGTTCTGCGGCACGGCCAGCAGGCCGAACCATTGCGCATCGGCGTTGGCCAGTGCAATGGCCACGGCTCCGGCCAACCCCAGCGCGGCGCCAATGGGTACGCCGATCAGCATCAGTGCGATAAAGCCTATGAACAGGAGCGTGGCAATCATGCAAGCTCCTTGGTGGTGACCGTGCCGTCGCCGGTATCGTCTGCCGGTGCTTCAAAGCTGGCCTTGCCCTGGCGCGCGAACAGGCCCAGCGCGCGGATCGTGATCAGCGCCGAAAAAATCGGTAGCCAGACGGAGTACCACCATTGCGGCACGCCAATGCCAGGGGAGGTTTCTTCAAAGCGGTAGTCGTCGTAGACCACGCGGATGCTGAGCACGCAGATCAGAGCAAACAGCAGGGCCACCATCAGTGCACCAAAGCGGGCAAAGGCTTTGCGGCGGCGGGCGTTGCCACGGTCGGCAAAGTACTCGATGCGGATGTGCAGGTCACGCGCCACGGCAGCGGAGCCAGCCACCATGGCCAGCAGAATCATCAGGAAGACGGAGATTTCCTCGGTCCAGGCGAAGGAGCCGTCGGTGAAATAGCGCACGATGACATTGGCAAAGGTGATCAGCGCCAGGAGCGCCATGATCAGCACCGTGAGCCAGTCCTCCAGCCACAGGCCTTTGGCGGGTGGTGGTGTGGCGGGAGCGAGAGGGGACGTGTCAGGCGCGGCGGCGCCGCCCGGACGGGTGGAGGAAGGTGGGGTCATAACAACCGGGGTCCAAAAAGGCTCGGCAGAGCCAGACAAAACGCAGAGGCATGAAACACAAGCCGCCTTGTGGGCGGACCATCGCAATCGGGTAGATGGGTTGCTGAACCAGCAAAATTTGCCTGGTGGGTAGACCAGTTGCCGCTGATTATGGCGCGGTTGCGGAGGGCAAAATGCCATGAATTTCCCGCAAACGTTGCGCATATGCACGGAAAGCAAGGTACACGTCGCCGTAGTGACCAATGGCTTCGCCGCAAATTGCGCTGCATTGGTTGGGCCGGTGCGAAGCGTGTGGATAATGCGCGCATGGAAACCAAGTGGCTTGAAGATTTTGTGAGTCTGGCGGAAACGCGCAGTTTCAGCCGGTCGGCGCAGTTGCGCCATGTCACGCAGCCGGCATTCTCACGGCGCATCCAGGCACTGGAATCCTGGGCCGGGGCAGATCTGGTGGATCGAAGCTCCTACCCGACCCGGCTGACGCCCGCAGGCAAGACCTTGTACAACCAGGCCATTGAAATCCTGCAGGCGGTGCAGAGCACGCGCTCCATGCTGCGGGTGCATGCCTCCTCCGGCAAGGACATCATCGACTTTGCCGTGCCGCACACCTTGGCATTCACTTTCTTTCCGGCCTGGGTGTCGAGCCTGCGCAATGATTTCGGCCTGTTCAAGAGCCGCCTGATGGCGCTCAACGTGCACGATGCGGTGGTGCGCCTCGTCGAAGGCGGTTGCGACCTGCTGATTGCCTACCACCATGAATCCCAGCCCATCCAGCTCGACCCGCAGCGCTACGAAATGGTGAGCCTGGGCCGCGAGGCCATGGCGCCGTACTGCAAGCCGGGGCTTGACGGCCTGCCGCTGTTTCCACTGCCCGGCACCTCGGAGGTGCCCCTGCCCTTTCTGGGCTACGCGCCTGGCGCCTACTTGAGCCGTGTGACCGATCTGGCACTGAAACAGGCGCCAGAGCCCGCCTATCTGGATCGCGTGTACGAAACCGATATGGCCGAAGGCCTGAAAGCGATGGCGATGGAAGGTCATGGCATTGCCTTCCTGCCGCAAAGTGCAGTCCGAAAGGAGCTCAAGGCCAAGAAACTGGTCCGCGCCGACCATCCCAGTTCCGCGCAATGGGAGGTGGAGATGGATGTTCGCGTCTATCGGGAAAAGCCGCAGTCCAAGGACTCCGTCAAAAGCAGTGCGCAGGCCCTGTGGGACTACCTGTCGTCGCGCAATCCTGCACGCCACTCCTGATATGGATAGCGCTATTTATTTTTCTGATTTGCAGGGTAATTTCTAATACGGCCCGCAACCATTTTGTGCAATGCTTACGGATTGCTTATTTTTTGCAGGCCGGAGCTTAGGGTTTTCTTTGGAAAATGCTATGGGCAATGATGATGGGATTTAAATTGCTGAAGATGTGTCAGCATGATCGCATCACATTAGCCTGACCGGTGCACAATCGAGCGCGCGGGTTGTCGCATTGGTGTCTTGATGGTTTTTGACAGCGTGACTACAACCAAACTGATTTTTCTGGAGGTCTGATGATGAAGAAACATTTGCTGGCTTTTGCGGTGGCAGCGGTTGCTGCAGGTAGCGCGTTTGCGCAAGCGGGTGATACCCTGGCGAAGATCAAGTCTTCCGGCAGTATTACCCTGGGCGTGCGTGAATCGTCGGGCCTGGGCTATACGCTGGGCAACGGCAAGTACGTGGGCTTCCATACCGAGATGTCGGAGCGCATTGCCGATGACCTGCAAAAGCAGCTGGGTCTGGCCAAGCTGGAAGTCAAGTACCAGCCGCTGACTTCGCAGAACCGCGTGCCTCTGGTGCAGAACGGTACCGTGGATCTGGAGTGCGGCTCCACCACCAACAACCAGGCCCGCCAGAAGGACGCAGCCTTTGCGTTCACCACCTATGTGGAAGAAATCCGCATTGCCGTGAAAGCCAACTCGGGCATCACCGGCATCAAGGACCTCAATGGCAAGACCATTGTGACCACCACGGGCACCACCTCGGTGCAAACCCTGCGCAAGAACAAGCGCGCCGATGGCCTGACCTTCAAGGAAGTCATGGGCAAGGACCACGCCGACAGCTTCCTGATGCTGGAATCGGGCCGTGCTGACGCCTTCATCATGGACGGCTCCATCCTGGCTGCCAACATCTCCAAGTCCAAGGTTCCTGCCGATTTCAAGATCGTTGGTGAAGTGCTGTCGGTCGAGCCTATTGCCTGCATGATGCGCAAGGACGACGCCGCCTTCAAGAAGGCCGTGGATGACTCCATCGTGCGCCAGATCAAGGATGGCTCGCTGGCCAAGCTGTACGACAAGTGGTTCATGCAACCCATCCCACCGAACAACGTGAAGGTGGGTCTGCCACTGTCGGCTGCGACCAAGGAGGCCTGGGAGCATCCTAACGACAAGCCGATGGAAGCCTACGAAGTCAAGTAAGCACACCTCACGGGTACCGCCCTTCCAACCAGCGGTTTGGAGGGGCGTTTTTGTTGGTACTGGTAATTGATAGTTGCGTGCCGGTGCCAAACATTGCTACAACGACAAAAAAAGAGGTGGCCCTATGAATTGGGATTGGCAAGTATTTTGTGAAGACACCATCGAGCGCCAGGTCGTGCAAGGCTGTTTCGGCAAGAACGGCGATATCACGTATCTGGACTGGTTGATGTCTGCATGGGGATGGACGGTCTCCGTGTCTTTGTGTGCGCTGGTGATCGCTTTGATCGTCGGCTCGATCATCGGTACATTGCGTACCTTGCCAGACCGGCCATGGACGGTGCGTTTTGGCAATGCATGGGTGGAGCTGTTCCGCAATGTGCCGCTGCTGGTACAGATTTTCCTGTGGTACCACGTGGTGCCGGCCATCTTCCCCGTATTGAAGCAGGTACCCGGGTTCCTGCTGGTGGTGCTGGCGCTGGGTTTTTTCACCTCTGCCCGTATCGCCGAGCAGTTGCGCGCTGGTATCCAGGCGCTGCCGCGTGGCCAGCGTTATGCAGGTATGGCGCTGGGCTTCACCACGTTCCAGTACTACCGCTATGTGCTGCTGCCCATGGCTTACCGCATCATCATTCCGCCGCTCACCAGCGAGGCGATGAACATTTTCAAGAATTCGTCCGTGGCGTTTGCCGTGTCGGTGGCAGAGCTGACCCTGTTCGCCATGCAGGCACAGGAAGAAACCTCGCGCGGTATCGAGGTCTACCTGGCAGTGACGGGCCTCTACATGATCTCGGCCTTTGTGATCAATCGCATCATGGCTTTCATTGAAAAGAAGAGCCGCATTCCAGGCTTCATTACTGCCGGCGGATCGGGAGGCCACTGAGATGAATCTGAATCTTGACTTTTCCTTCTACAACTGGGACCTGATCCAGAACTTCATCATCAAGGGTCTGGGTTTCAGCGTGATGCTGACCATCATCGCGACCCTGGGTGGCATCTTCTTTGGTACCTTGCTGGCGCTGATGCGCCTGTCGGGCAACAAGCTGCTTACGGTGCCAGCGACGATCTACGTCAACGGCATGCGCTCCATTCCGCTGGTGATGGTGATCCTGTGGTTCTTCCTGCTGGTGCCTTTGTTGATCGGCAAGCCGATTGGCGCTGAAATGTCGGCCATCATCACCTTCGTGGCGTTTGAGGCGGCGTATTTCTCGGAGATCATGCGCGCCGGTATCCAGTCGATTCCGCGCGGTCAGGTGTATGCCGGCCAGGCGCTGGGAATGACTTACGGCCAGAACATGCGTCTGGTGGTGCTGCCGCAGGCCTTCCGCAACATGCTGCCCGTGCTGCTGACGCAGACCATCATTCTGTTCCAGGACACTTCGCTGGTGTACGCCATCGGCGCCTACGACATGCTCAAGGGCTTTGAAGTGGCAGGCAAGAATTTCGGCCGTCCGGTCGAGGCCTATCTGGCGGCTGCCGTCCTGTACTTCATCATCTGCTTTACGCTGTCGTGGTTTGTGAAGCGTCTGCACAAAAAGATCGCCATCATCCGTTGATGCTGCAATACAAAGGATATCCAAATGATTGAAATGAAGAATGTCTCCAAGTGGTATGGCAGCTTCCAGGTGCTCAACGACTGCTCCACCAGCATCAGCAAGGGTGAAGTGGTGGTGGTGTGTGGCCCTTCGGGTTCCGGCAAGTCCACGCTGATCAAGACAATCAATGCACTGGAGCCGGTGCAGAAGGGTGAAATCTGGGTCAACGGCACCGCAGTGCACGATCCCAAGACCGATCTGCCCAAGCTGCGCAGTACCGTGGGCATGGTGTTCCAGCACTTCGAGCTCTTCCCCCACCTGTCGGTGACGGAGAACCTGACCATCGCACAGATGAAGGTGCTGGGCCGCAGTGCGGACGAAGCCAAGACCCGAGGCCTGAAGATGCTGGACCGCGTGGGCCTGATGGCGCACAAGGACAAGTTCCCAGGCCAGCTCTCCGGCGGTCAGCAGCAGCGTGTGGCCATTGCACGTGCGCTGTCGATGGACCCGACCGTGATGCTGTTTGACGAACCCACTTCCGCGCTGGACCCTGAAATGGTTGGCGAGGTGCTGGACGTGATGATCGGCCTTGCCCATGAAGGCATGACCATGATGTGCGTGACGCACGAAATGGGCTTTGCCAAGAAGGTGGCCAGCCGCGTGATCTTCATGGACGTGGGCGGCAAGATCCTCGAAGACTGCAGCAAGGACGAGTTCTTCGGCAACCCCGATGCCCGTCAGCCTCGTACCAAGGACTTCCTGAGCAAGATCCTGCAGCACTGATTCGGTACTGCTTCAAAAACAAGAGCTGCCAGCGCTTGTCTTGTTTGGGTTTTGGATGAGAATCATCATAAAACCCACAACAGGAGTGCGCTGGCAGCTTTTTTTTTGCGCACGGCCACACCGTACGCCTGCGCTCAAGCGGTGTTGCGCAGAACCTGTGCACGGAGCAAAGTGGGCAGGGGATGCATGGGGGCATGGGGGGCAGAACAGCCAGCTTCGTCTATGGAAATCCGTTGCCGAACCGGTCGCTGGGGTAGCGCGGCATGGCGGTCCGCAGGTAGGGCATGGGTGTGGTCAGGTTGATGGCGGCAGAGATAGGACCGATGCGACAATGGCGGGATGAGCACCGCACACCCCACTCTTTCCATCACCCGTCCAGATGACTGGCATATCCACCTGCGCGACGGCGCTGCCTTGGCCACAACCGTGCCGCACGCGGCGCAGCAGTTTGCACGTGCCATCGTCATGCCCAATCTCAAGCCACCAGTTACCACGGCTGGTCTGGCGCAGGCCTACAGGGAGCGCATCCTGGCGGCGGTGCCGCAGGGGCTGTCGTTCGAGCCGCTGATGACGCTGTACCTGACGGACAATCTGGCGCCCGAGGAAATCGTGCGTGCCAAGGCAGCGGGTGTGGTCGCCTGCAAGCTCTACCCGGCAGGCGCCACCACCAACAGCGACCATGGTGTGACCGATATCCGCAAGATCTACCCCACACTCGAGGCCATGCAGCGCGCAGGCATGCTGCTGCTCGTGCACGGTGAAGTCACCAGCAGCGACATCGATCTGTTCGACCGCGAAGCCGCCTTCATCGACCAACACATGATTCCGCTGCGCCGTGATTTCCCGGAGCTGAAAATCGTCTTCGAACACATCACCACCCAGGAAGCCGCGCAGTATGTGGAGGACAGCGACAGCCATACCGCCGCGACCATCACCGCACAGCACCTGCTCTACAACCGCAACGCCATCTTCACCGGTGGCATCCGCCCGCACTACTACTGCCTTCCGGTCTTGAAGCGCGAGGTGCACCGCCAGGCGCTCGTCAAGGCGGCCACCAGTGGCAGTCCGAAGTTTTTCCTGGGTACCGACAGTGCCCCGCATGCCGCGCAGTTGAAGGAGGCAGCCACTGGTTGCGCAGGTTGCTACACCGCGCACGCCGCCATCGAGATGTACGCTGAGGTGTTTGACAATGCGGGTGCGCTGGACAAGCTTGAAGGCTTTGCCAGCTTTCACGGCCCTGATTTCTACAGCCTGCCGCGCAACACGGATCGCATCACCTTGGCACGCCAGAGCTGGACGCCGCCGGAAGCCTTCGCGTTTGGCGAGACAGAACTCAAGCCCTTGCGTTCTGGTGAAGCCCTGCCTTGGAAGCTGCTGGCTGCCTGAGATAGTTGCTATTGAAAGATGAGTCTTCGCGCTTGCCTGCCATGCTTTGGCGGCCTGTTTTACCTTAGAACGCTTTGACTTCGGCAGCCCAATCCCTCTGGTCGGCTCTGGACTGGAGCGCTCCATGGCTGGCGCCATACCGTGGCCTGGCCTCGCAAGTGCAAATGCTGTCCGCAAACCCGGAAAACCGGGTTGCGGACGTGCTCAATCAGCTGGGAGGCTGCGAGCGGCGCTTTGTGCCGCAGACCGACCTGCCCGAAGGCGAGGCCTATGAAGCCTTCATCGCCCGCACCGGCTGTGTGCCCACGCGCGAGCATCTGCACGATGCGCTCAACGGCCTTGTCTGGCACCGCTTTCCGCGCACCAAGGCGCGGCTCAATGCCTGGCAGGCGCAGGCCATTGCATTGCAGGGTGTGGGCGCGCAGCGTGGCGCATTGCGCGACGCGCTTACGTTGTTCGACGAAAACGGGGCAGTGTTGCTGGCCCCCGAGCTGCTGTGGCAGGCGCTGCGGGCGCGCGAGTGGCAGCGTCTTTTCGTCGACCTTCGGCCACTGTGGTCCGATGCGCAACTGATTCTGACGGGCCACGCGCTGCTCGAGAAACTCGTCCAGCCGAGAAAACCGATCACCGCACATGTTTTTTGCCACCCATTCGCTGCGCGCTTGGGGGACAATATCGATACAGCCATCGCACAAGCCCTGGACGCAGCGCCGCTCGCGACCAAACCATTTACACCACTGCCAGTGTTGGGTGTTCCAGGGTGGAGCCAGGAAAACGAGAACTTTTCCTTCTACGATGACTCTTGCGTATTTCGCGCGGCACGACTGCCAAAACCTTGATAACAACACCAGTCGATGCCAGAAAAAGGCAGGTAAGGCCTTGAATTACCGAAACTTTGCCTCAATTAGCGATCAATGCGTTCCCCTTATTGGAGAAACCCCTCAATGAAACGAATTTTTCTGTTCTTGCTGACCAACGTCGCTGTCGTGGTGGTGCTGGGCATTGTCGCCAGCCTGCTGGGCGTCAACCGCTATCTCACATCCAATGGCCTGAACCTGGGCGCCCTGCTTGGCTTTGCCTTCATCATGGGCTTTGGCGGCGCCATCATCTCGCTGCTGATGAGCAAGCCCATTGCCAAGATGAGCATGGGCGTCAAGATCATCAACCAGCCTGCCAATGCGGACGAAGCCTGGATCGTGGAAACCGTGCGTCGTTTTTCCGACTCTGCAGGCATCAACATGCCTGAGGTCGGTATCTACGAAGGCGAGCCCAATGCCTTTGCCACGGGCGCGTTCAAGAACTCGGCGCTGGTCGCGGTGTCCACCGGATTGCTGCAGGGCATGACGCGCGAGGAAATCGAGGCCGTGATCGGCCACGAGGTGGCCCACGTCGCCAACGGTGACATGGTGACCATGGCGCTGATCCAGGGTGTGATGAACACCTTCGTGGTCTTCCTCTCGCGTGTCATCGGCTATGCGGTCGATTCCTTCCTGCGCCGCAACGACGAAGAAAGCTCCGGCCCCGGCATTGGCTACATGATCACCACCATCGTGCTGGATATCGTGTTCGGCTTCCTCGCAGCCATCATCGTGGCCTGGTTCTCGCGCCAGCGTGAATTCCGTGCAGATGCCGGCGCTGCCAAACTGATGGGCCGTAAGCAGCCGATGATCAATGCGCTGTACCGCCTGGGCGGCATGCAGCCCGGTGTACTGCCCCAGAGCATGCAGGCCATGGGCATTACCGGCGGTTTGGGCAAGCTGTTCAGCTCGCACCCGCCCATCGAAGAGCGCGTTGCCGCACTGCAAAACAGCCAGGCGCAATAACAGGCCGCCAGCCCTTTCTCAAAAGCACTGCTTCGGCAGTGCTTTTTTTATGGTTATCGGCTGCCTGCGCCGGATGTGTTGGCGTGCTTGAGATCGGTGTGGGCTATTGGCGCAGATCCGCGGGTGCCTGCCTTTTACCAGCGGTTTACGCACGGCTCACGCAGCGTTAAGGCGGGCTTTCTGTAATAGGCCCATCGCAATGACTGGAGATGTACCATGTCCCCCACCCCCCATTCCTGGCGCCCTGCGGTGCTCTGCGCAGGGGCCTTGGCGGTCGCCGCGCTGATGACCGGTTGTGTCGTGACACCTGCCGACCCGTACTACTACGGCAATGCCGGGGCCGTGGTGGTGTCACCCGAAGCGCCTCCGCCCGTGCAGTATGAGCCGGCACCGGTTGCCGTGGCGCCGGTAGCGGCGCAGATCTGGATTGGCGGCTTCTGGGATTGGAGCGGAGGCCGCTATGTTTGGCGCCAGGGGCGCTGGGCCACGCCGCCGCACCGTGGTGACCGTTGGGTGCCCCGCGAATGGGTGCGTGGCCCGCGCGGCTGGCAGGCCCGTGGCGGACATTGGGAGCGGCGTTGAATATCCTGCTGAGGCAGCCCTTCATGCAGAAAGCGCCTCGCGGCGCTTTTGCTTGGGGAGCGCCGACTGGTGGCGATCAACGGATTGAGTAGTTCAGCTGAAGCATCAGCGCTGATTTGCCCAACAGATTGAGCTGGGCGCCCCAGTGCTCGTCAAAGTTCCAGCCCAGCGCAGGAATGGCAGTCAGGCCCCAACCGTTCTTGTTGTTGAGCGGAATCTTCTTATGGTATGGGTATTTGTAGCCGTGGATTACGCCGCCGGTGAGTTTGAAAAACAGCTGTGGCGTGCCAGACAGAGGCCTGAACTGCCAGCCGTAATAGGCATATTGGCTGGGCTGGCCAAATGAGTTGCTGAAATACGCAAAACCAGCTACTTGGCGTTCATCAAGCTGTTTTTCTGCATTGACCAGCCACACATATTTGTGCTTCTCGTCATCGGGTTCGTAATCGTGCTCTTTTTTGGCGTCTGAAAAGTGGTAGGTATAAGGGGCGTAGCCGAATGACCACCCAGATAGTGCCGAGCCACTGCTGCTGCCCAGGCTGTCTATATCTGCGGCACAAGCCATATTGGAGAGCGCACACACAAGCGCTGTGCCCAGGCAGGAATTCAACGTGCGGAGGATGGAGCCAGCCATGAAAAACCTTCAGCAATATCTTCAGTCAGAACAATCCAAAATTGTAGGATGGGCCTGCGAAGAATGTTCATCACTTGTGGTGCAAAGGCTGCGATGGTGTAAAAAGCGGCATTCTTAAGGAATTTTTAAGCCTATTTGAGCGAGATTAATAACTCGAAAATCCGAAACATGCAAGCGCGTACTGTTCAATAAAAATGCCACCCGAAGGTGGCATTTTTCATTTTTTTAAATCTCTATAAGATTTCTCTCGAAGAGAGTTGTGTCATTGAATGTCGGCTGCGCTTTTACCGTGCGGGATTGCGGCGGCTCATCAATGCGCCCACAAAACCCAAGAGGAGAGCCGTAAACAGCAGCGCAAAGCCTCCCAAGCCTGGAACCGGTGCTGGTGTTTTGATCACCGGAGCAGTCCAGGAGACATTCAGCACGTTGGAGGTAATCGTATTGTTGGAAGAAACAAAAGATGCCTCGATAGCGTCGCTGCCTACACCACCGGTTCCCGGGTAGCTGAAGTTGGCTTTCCCATTGGCGTCGGTATTGGCCGTAAAGGTCTGGCCGGCATTGGGGCCGGAGGTGACCGTGAAGGTGACGCTGACGTTGGGTTGTGGTGCGCCATTTTCATCGGTAATGACGGCTTGTACCTCATGTGAAGTTCCCACGGGGTGCGTGTCCACGGTCTGGCTCAGAGCAATCTGCAGCACTGGAGCGGTCCAGGTGACATTCAGCACGTTGGAGGTAATCGTATTGTTGGAAGAAACAAAAGATGCCTCGATAGCGTCGCTGCCTACACCACCGGTTCCCGGGTAGCTGAAGTTGGCTTTCCCATTGGCGTCGGTATTGGCCGTAAAGGTTTGGCCAGCATTGGGGCCGGTGGTGACCGTGAAAGTGACACTGATATTGGGTTGTGGGACGCCATTGGTGTCGGTGATGACGGCTTGCACATCATGGGTAGCACCCACCGTATGGGTGTCCACCAGTTGGCTCAGCAGAATGCCCGAACCAATGATCGCCGGGGTCGAGCTTTGGAAGTAGGCAAAGAAGATGTTGTCGTCCGAGGACGCGTTGACGGTATAGGTGGAGATGGCCGTTGTGCTGGAGGTCAGGAATGGCAGCAACGAATACAACTCATCGTCTGACCGCGCGTTTGTTGCCAATGCAAGCGGGTCTGCAGGATTGTCATTGCTGTCGCCGATTCCGCCCACCGTGAGCAGTGCGCCATTGGCATGCTCGCCATCGTCATCACCTCCAGCAGAAGAGGTGAGGGTCTGACCATTGATTTGAACCATGCTGTTCTGGTTGGTGGAATTTTCCTGATAACCGAAAGAAATTCCCAACCCCATATCCAATTGGGCACCCGGTACGGCTGGGTCAATAGGACTTGCCAGTGTCACGTTGAAGGTATCGCCGGCGGAGGACTGTGCACCGAAGTTCAACAGAACGCTTGAGTCCTTGGTCTGGCTCGGATCATCAAACACCACAACAAGCACACTGCCGTCCACTCGCCCGCTCGTCGCAACCGACTCATTGACAACGATGTTGGACAGGCCCACCGCTGCGCCATCAATGATGGGTTTGACGACAGAAGTGACGTCTGCACGGTAGTTACTGATGCCAATCACGTTGCTCAGAACGCTTTCGGCCCAGGCAATGGGCTGTCCTGCCAGAGAGATGCTGTTGTCGGCCAAGGTAGCTCCGGGGCTGGCAGCCGTCATCAGGAACGCAATCTTGACGGTGGAGGTTGCACTGGGCTTGTTGACGCGGATGTTGCACTCGTCGGCGGATGTGCCGCAACCGTCAACCGATAGCCCCAGCTTGCCAGTCGCGCTGTAGAAGTTGACCAGTGCGGCTTGGGCTGGTGCACCTGCCATTCCTAAAATTGTCACTATCGTGGCAATTAGATAAAGTAATTTAGATTTTATAAATTTGTTCAATTTACTCTCACTAAAGCAGTTGGAACAGGTATGTGACTTGAGTTGGACGCTGGTGATCACTCACATTGAGTGTACATTCACACACAATTCAACTATTTCCGATAGAGTTATTTGATCAAGAAATATAAAAACATAAATTTAATTTTGTGCTAGATGCCTAAATTTATTCACATTTCGGGTGTAAGGGTCTCCCTTTCGGGGTTGGGTGATTGCATGGACTGGGGTCGAGACTTGGCCTTGCGCCTTCATGCCAAACTGCAGGTGGAAGCGGTAAAAATCTGGACTATCCGCAGGTGGGTCTGACGTGCTTGGCCGAGCTGATCGTCACCACTGGCCAAACTCGGTTCTTGTGCTTGTAGCCGCTGCGGCCAGTAGATCTAAGGTCCCGTAGATGTGCCGCCTGGCCGTCTGAAGTAGGCTGCCATGAAAGGCGCGGACGGGCTCCCGCCAATAAGAGCCGCCAACACAACCCTTGATATGTCGTTGCTTTGTCGGGGGCGCCCAGCCGGGGGCGCCTAGCCGGGGGCGCCAAGCCTTGTCGTACCTTTGTACTGCCTGCGGCCTCGCCTGACGCGGCTCGGCCTGACGTGGCCCGGAGCCTCGTTCCAACCGCAAATCTACGATTTGTTGGGTTGTGTTGGCGGCTCTAAAAACAAGCCAAGAAAGTCGGCTTCATGTGCGGCACATGGAACCGCGCGTGGAGATGCAGGCATATGGGGCACGCTACGGCGCCCCGGCATTGCACCGGGGTCGCGCGGCCAGGCCGCTGTAGTTGGCGTGATGCCGCAGCTGTTTTTACAGAGCCCCGCCCGAGCCGCGCGCGCCCGATGAAGGCACGGGCAGGCCCAGAATGTCGCAGGCCACAGCCTCGCCGACCTTGATGCCATCCACGCCAGCTGACAGAATGCCGCCCGCATAGCTGGCGCCCTCTCCGGCTGGATAGAGGCCGCGCGTGTTGTCGCTCTGAAAATCTGCTCCCCGGCCAATCTTGACGGGGGAGGAAGTGCGCGTTTCCACGCCGGTCAGCACGGCGTCTGCCATGTCGTAGCCACGGATTTTCTTGCCGAACGCAGGCAGGGCTTCGCGCATGGCTTCGATGGCATAGCCTGGCAAGGCCTGGTGCAGGTCGCCCAGGCTGATGCCGGGCTTGTACGAAGGTTGCACGGTGCCGAACTCCGTGGATGGATGGCCTGTGACGAAGTCACCCACCAGCTGGCCGGGCGCACTGTAGTTGCTGCCCCCCAGCACATAAGCCCTGGATTCCAATTGGCGCTGCAGCACAATGCCGGAGAGCGGGTGATGCTCTCCTTTTTGTAGCTTTTCCACGCCATAGGTCTTGCCGCCAAAGGCCCAGGCAAAGCTTTCGGCGTCCTGCGGGTAGTCTTCCGGGGTGATGGCGCAGACCATGCCGGCGTTGGCATTGCGCTCGGCGCGCGAGTACTGGCTCATGCCATTGGTGACCACGCGCTCCGGTTCGCTGGTGGCGGCCACCACGGTGCCACCGGGGCACATGCAGAAACTGTAGACGGCGCGACCGTTCTTGGCATGGTGCACCAGCTTGTAGTCGGCAGCGCCCAGCAGCGGGTGGCCGGCATCCTTGCCCCAGCGCGCGCGGTCGATCACGCTTTGTGGGTGCTCGATGCGAAAGCCGACCGAGAAGGGTTTGGCCTCCATGGCCACGCCGCGCTCGTAGAACATGGCAAAGGTGTCGCGCGAGCTATGGCCCAGCGCCATCACGGCATGGCGGGCGGGCAGGGTGTAGCTCTCGCCTGTAGCCTGGTTCAATACCTGCAGGGCAGTGAGCTGGCGCTGTGCGCCGTCGCCCTGGGAGCCAGTTTCAACCACCACGTCGGTCACGCGCTGCTCAAAGCGGATTTCGCCGCCCAGGCGGATGATTTCCTCGCGGATGCCTTCCACCACCTTCACCAGCTTGAAGGTGCCGATGTGCGGATGGGCGGCATACAGAATCTCAGGCGGCGCGCCGTGTTCGACGAACTCGGTCATCACCTTGCGGCCCAGGTGGCGTGGGTCCTTGATCTGGCTGTAGAGCTTGCCGTCCGAGAAGGTGCCTGCGCCACCTTCACCAAACTGTACGTTTGATTCGGGCGTCAGCTCGCGTTTGCGCCACAGACCCCAGGTGTCCTTGGTGCGCTCGCGCACTTGCTTGCCGCGCTCCAGAACGATGGGCTTGAAGCCCATCTGCGCGAGTACCAGGGCGGCAAAGATGCCGCAGGGGCCAAAGCCGACCACTACCGGGCGCTCTGCCAGACTGGTGGGCGCCTGGCCCACCGGCTTCCAGGCCATGTCGGGTGTGGGGTTCACATGCGAATCGTCTGCAAAGCGGGCCAGCAACTGCGCCTGCAGAGCTTCATCGGTCAGCGTGACATCGACGATGTAGACCGCCAGCAGTGCAGATTTGCGTGCGTCAAAGCTGCGCTTGTGCACATGCAGGCTGGCAATGGCCTGGGCAGGAATCCCCAGGCGCTCGCTCGCCAGCTGCGTGAGCTTTTCCGTGGGCTGGAATTCGGTGTGGTTCTCGGGGTGGTAGGGCACCGCCGCGAGGGGTAGTTTGAGTTCTGCGATCCGGATCATGGCTTGTACCTATCAAGCAAGGCTGGGGATGGTACGGCAAAGCCTGCGCGGGCGGCGGCAATGGCCCGCTTGGCCTTGGCATATGCTCGGAAAAGCGACACAAGGCACTTTTGTTTTGATAGCAATAAGCGCTTGATGGCAAAGCGCTACAGGCTGTTTTTCTTCAATTTTAGGAGGCAAATCGCGCATCCTGGGTCAACGGACTGCTTTACCAACTGTCCATGGCGCCGACCCGCCCTCACATCACCAATCTGGAGTGACCCACCCCCGCGCCTTTTTCCACGCGGATCTGCGCGGGGATGCGCTCCTTGAGCGCTTCCACATGGCTGATGATGCCGATCATCTTGCCGCTGGCGTTCAGCGCGTCAAGGGCCGAGAGCGCCACTTCCAGGGTTTCGCCATCCAGCGTGCCAAAACCTTCATCCAGGAACAGCGAGTCGATCGAGGTCTTGTTGCTGACCAGATCGGACAACGCCAGGGCCAGGGCCAGGCTGACGAGGAAGGCCTCGCCGCCCGAGAGCGTGCGGGTGTCGCGCGCCACATCGCCTTGCCAGCTGTCCACGATGTCGAGTTCCAGCTCGCCCGTGGGTTTGCGGCGCAGCAGGTAGCGGCCATGAAGGCGGGTGAGGTGGCGGTTGGCAAGCAGCAGCAGGTGGTCGAGCGTGAGCCCTTGCGCAAACTTGCGGAATTTGTCGCCCTTGGCCGAGCCGATGAGGCTGTCGAGCCGCTGCCACAGGTCGCTGTCCTGCTCCTGCTCCGCAATCTGTGCCAGCAGGGCCTGCTGGCCGGTGCGGCGGGCCTGGTCATCAGCCAGGCGTGCACGCTGGGCGCCCATGTGCTCTGCAGTGCGGGTGCGCTCGGCCTCCAGCGCCAGCAATTGCTCGGCAATGGCCTGCGGCGCCTCCTGCGTCAAAGCCTGGGCCTGCAGCTGGCGGTGGTGCTGCTCTGCTTCCTCGGTCAGGGTGGCCGCGCGCTGCACGGCAGCGTGCAAGGCATCGCTCAGCGCGGAAAGCCGTTGCTGCTCGGCCTGCGGCAACAGGGCCAGTGCAAAAGCGCGGTCATCGCTGAACGGGCTGGTTTGCAGGGCGGCATTCCATGCCGCATGGGCTTGCGCCTCCTCCTGCTGCAGTTGCGCCAGGTGGCTGCGCGCTTGCTGGGTCTGGCCTTCCAGGCTGGCCAGTTGCTGGTTGGTGCGCTCGAGCAAAGCGGTGCAATCGTCCAGCGTGGCGGGCAGGGCGGATGCCGCCGGGCTAGGTGTATTCAAAGGCTGCAACTGCGCGGCTCGCTGCTGCCATTGCCTCGCTTCCTGGGTGCACTGGCTGACGCGCTGCTGTTGCAGGGCCAACTGCTGTGCCAGAGACTGCTGTTGGGCGCTGTGCTGCTGCCATTGCTGCCAGTCATGCTGGCGCTCCTGTAGCCAGGCATTGGTGGAGGCGTCGCCGGGCACTTGCAAGCCCAGGGGGGCCAGTGCTGCCTGCAGTGTCGCATCTGCGGAAGTGGCGCTGGCCTGCAGGCTTTGCACCGAGGCGGCCAGCCGCTGTTGCAATGTGGCGTTGTCCTGCCGGGCTTGCTGCAGGCGCTCATGCTGGTGTTGGGCGTTTTGCAGCGCCTGTGCGGCCGCGTGGGCGGCGTCCTTGGCACTTTGCAGGCTGCGTTCACCAGCTTCTGCATTCTCCAGGGTCTGTTGCAGGTCGTCGGTTTGCGTGGCGCGTGCCTGTTGGGCCTGGGCAAGCACCGCTGGCTGCTGCCAGGCGTCCTGCGGCAATGCGCTCGCCGTGGTCTGGCGCAGTTGCTCCCATTGGCTGTTCCACTGGGCAATGCGTGCCGCAAGGCCTTCCAGCTGGCTGTGCAGGCTGGTCTGCTGGCTGAGGCTCGCCGCGTGGCCTGCACCCAATTGTTCGCCCTGGTGCTGCAGTGCTTCAAGCTCGGCTTGCGCGCGCTGCAGCGCAGTTGCGGTGGCAGAGATATCCAGCGCCGCGTATGCCGATAGGGCCGGATGCTCCTGCGATCCGCACAGCGGACAAGGCTGGCCGGGCTGCAATGCATGGCGGTGCGCTTCCAGGCTTTGGATGCGCTCTTCCTGAGCCAGCAATTGTTGCTTGTCGGCCACCCGCTCCTTCTGGGCCTTGTATTGGCTGCGCATTGCGGCAAGGGCAGCCTGCTGCTCTTGCGCGTGGGCCGCGCATTTGTTCAGTTCGGCGGTGAGCTGTATCTCTTGCTGGGCCAGCGGCTCGCGCTGGCTGGCATGGTGCTGCAGCTGTTGCCAGGCTTGCAGATGTTGCTGGGCTGTCTGCCAGGCTGCGCGCAACTGGGCCAGGCTGCCGCCATGGGCACTGAGCCGGGCTTGCTGCGCCTGCAAGGCATCGCGCGCTGCGGCGTCTGCCTGCTGCCGGGCCGCCTGGGCCTGCTCCAGCACGCCAGCCTGATCTGTGGCTTGCTGCTGCAAGGCGTTACCCTGTTGCCGGGCTTGCTGCAGCTCGTCTTGTTCACGCTGCAACTGCTGCAGATGGAACTGGCGCCGTTCCAGTTGCTCGCGCCAGCCACTGAGGTGTTCGCCCAGCTGTGCATGGGCTGCGTGGCTATGCAGCCAGTGGGAGTTGTCGGCTTGCTGCGTCTGCAGTTGTTGGAGTTTTTGCTCTTCTTTTTGCAGTGATTGCGTGGCCAGTTGGCTGGCTTGCTGATGGATATGCCATTGCGCGCTGCGGGCCTGGCCCCATGCCTCTTGCAGTTGTTCTTGCTGGGTGCGCCCTGCCACACTGGCGGCCTGAGCCTGTAGCCAGCGTGCATGCAGTGGTGCGATGGCTAGCGCCGGGCCATGGGCTTGCAGGCGCTGCAAGTCAGGCGCAGCAGCCTGCAACGCTTGCCGGGCCTGATCCAGGGCCTGGTTGGCCTGTGTGTGTGCGTGGGTAGCTTGCGCAGTCTGCGTCTGCCAGTGTTGCAGGGCTTGCAATGCGGTGTGGCGCGTGTGGAGCTCCCCCAGGGTGGTTTGCAACTGGGCCGCGTGCGCTTCCAACCGGGCGCGCTCGTCCTCTGGCAGCAGTTGCATGCCGCCTGCATGGGCCTTGTTCCGCTCCAGTGCCTGGCGTGCTTCGCGCGCGCGCTCGAACACGGCTTGCGAGATCTGGCTGTAGATGTCGGTGCCGGTCAGCTCTTCGAGCAGTTCGGCTCGGTCATTGGCGCTGGCTTCCAGGAACTTTGCAAAACCGCCCTGGGCCAGCAGCATCGATTTGGTGAAGCGCGCAAAGTCCAGCCCGGTGATCTGCGCGATCTGCCGGAGCTTGTCTGCACTCTGGGTGCTGAGGATGTGGCCATCTGCCACGCGCGCCAGCTCGACCCTGGGTGCCTGGAGCGCGCCGCTGGCCTTGTCGCGCGCGCGGCGCTGGCTCCAGAAGGCGCGGTAGCGCACGCCTTTGACCTCGAACTCCACCTCGGCTTCGCAGCTCGCGGTATGGCGGGTCATCACATCGTTGCTGCTGGCGCTGATGGCGGACAGGCGCGGCGTCTGGTGGTAGAGCGCCAGGCAGATCGCGTCGAGCAGGGTGGATTTTCCCGCACCCGTGGGGCCGGTGATGGCAAACAGGCTGTTGTCGGCAAAGGGCGCGGCGGTGAAGTCGATGTCCCAATCGCCTTTGAGGGAGTTGAGGTTCTTGAGGCGAAGCCTGAGGATTTTCATGCCGCGTCTCCGCCTGGGGCCGTGACCGCGTGCGTGACTTCCTGGTAGCGCTCGGTCAGGGCCTGCTGCAGCGGCGCCTCCAGCGCCTCCAGCGCCAGGCGGCGTGCAAAGACTTCCAGCGGGGTGAGGTCGCCCAGCGATTCCATGGCGGCGCTTTGCAACTGTGCCGCGGCCGTGCCGCGCTGGCGTTTGATGCGCAGCACCTGCACGGGCAGCCCGTCGGTCAGGGCCTGCACGCGGGCGGGCAGGTCGGCGAGGTAGTCGTCTTCTTCAATGGTGATATCCAGCCAGGTGGCATGTTCTGTGTCTGCGCTGAGTGCTATTTTTTTAAGAGCATCTGGCAGTGCTGCCAGGCTGCAGCGAAGAGCGTACATGGGCTGGAACACCGGAATCGGCAGCGGCGTGACGGCCTGCAGGCCATCCTCTCCCACATCGACCAGCAGCACCTGCTTGGTCTGCCGCGCCTCGTCAAAGCCCAGTGCAATCGGCGATCCGCTGTAGCGGATGTGGTCCAGCCCGCCTACCTTCTGCGGCTGGTGGATATGGCCAAGCGCAATGTAGTCGGCAGGCGGAAAGGCATTGGTCGGAAAAGCTTCGAGCGAACCCACATAGATTTCGCGTACCGATTCGCTGCTGCTGGCGCCCACGGTCGTGAGGTGCCCGGTGGCGATGATGGGCAGCTTGCGGCCCAGGGACTGCAGCAGTGCAGCCTGCTGGGTGAGCGCGGCGTCGTAGACCTGCTGGTAGGTGGACTGGATGGCGGCCTGCAGGGCCAGTTGTTTGTCGAGTGCGCTTTGCCCGGCCAGGCTTTGCTGCACATCGCGGGCGCGGATGAAGGGCAGGGCGCAGACGATGCAGCCGGGATCGCCAGATACCCGCAGGGGCAGTGTGATGGCATGCTGGTGCGGCGCGCCTGTGGCGGCAATCACCTGAGTGCCCAGGTGGCGCAGCAGGTCGCGGCTTTCATCGAGCACGCTGACCGAGTCATGGTTGCCGCCCAGCACCAGCAGCGCAACGCCGGCCTGGTGCAGCCGGGCAATCAACTGGTTGTACAGCTCGCGGGCATAGCTGGGCGGTGCGCCGGTGTCGAAGATATCGCCGGCAATCAGCACGGCATCCACCCCATGGGTATCGACCTGCGCCACCAGCCAGTCAATCAGCGCCCGGTGTTCGGCCTGGCGGCTCTGGCCCATGAAATGCTGGCCCAGATGCCAGTCGGAGGTGTGGAGGATGCGCATGTGGTGATCGGCGAGAACAGCCGCTTATCGTAGTGCTTGCTGCCGTGCTGCAAGAGACGGCCGGACCCGAATGGTTATAAATAATAACAATGGTTTCATTGAAGCAAGGCAATTAATTGATTTGTTCTATGGAATTGCGGGGTTCTATAATCCGCCGCACCATGATTGCGCCCATAGGGGGCGGCAACGTGACATGCGCAGCTGACAGGCGGGGCGCCCGCTGCAATACGGAGAAGCATATGGCAAAGTTTGCAAATTGGATGGCAGTGGCTGCCGTGGTGGCTGGTGCTGGCCTCGTGGGTTGCGGCAAGAAGGATGAGGCTGGCAGCGCACCTGCGCCTGCAGCCGCCCCCGCAGCAGCACCTGCCCCGGCTGCAGCACCTGCGGCCAAGGTTCAGGCTGGCAAGTGGAGTGCTACCACCGAGATGAGCGGTCCCATGGGGCAGCAGGCACTGGCAGGCATGGAGCAGGCGTTCAAGAGCATGACGCCTGAGCAGAAGAAGGCCGCCAATCTGGAAAATGCCCGCATTGAAGGCGGCAAGCTGATCCAGGAGATGTGCATCACCGCCGATATGGCTTCCAAGACCTTGCAGGCGCTGGCCGATTCGCAGCTCAAGAACATGCCCGGCTGCAATGCGCCAGACATCAAGACCAGCGGCAGCAAGGAAACCATGTCGTTCAGCTGCGGCGAGGGCAAGATGAGCATGGTGCTCGAAGCCGATTACAAGTCACCGACCGAGAACGTCGTGACCACCAAGATGGACATGGCAGGCCAGAACATGCAGACCACCGTGACCAGCAAGCGCATCGGCGACTGCTGATCCCGCTTCTGATTTCAGTTGCGAGGACGAGCGCAGCCACCTGGCGGGGTGGCTGCGTTTTTTTATGGGGCTCGGGCGGCTGGTGGAAGTATTTGCCAAAGGCTTTCTGCGCCTGCCCATCAAGCGCCATGACTCCTGATTCTGTAGCGGCTTGCCTCGGCAAAAGCGCAAAAAAGGCCACTGCTGGGGTCAGCAGTGGCCATCAAGAGCACGGCCTGAGAGCTTTGCGGCTCCCTGTCTTGCGACGTTCAAGCCGTGCCACGCACTTCATGCCGTGGCGGTGGGCGCTTTGCCCGCCACCGTCAATCTGCGTTTGATTTGAACAAAAGGCGACCGGGTTCATGGCGGTCGCCTGGAGGACGGGGAGGCTGCGTCAGCGCCGCCCGATCCGGATGAGGCTACCGTGCTTATTCGCCGAAGGAGCCGTTGCCTTCAGGCAGCTTGCCAGCGATCAGGGCGTCATGGGCAGCTTGTACCACTGCACCGCGTGACAGGCCCTGGCCTTGCTCGTAGGGGTTGGCTTGCAGCTTGTCGCCCTTGAGCAGCAGGGTGCCATTCTTCTGGGCATCGACCAATTGGGCTTGCACTTCGGCACGGCTCAGGCTGCTGGTAGCTGCGACGCGTGGCGCAATGGCCTGGTCGCCTTCAAATGGGTTGGCCTGTGCAACACCGGCACCCATGGCCAGAACAGCGGCAAGACCTGCAATCGAAAAAATACGTGCGTTCATCATTTTTAAATTCCTTTGAGATTCCGGCGGGTCACCATGGCCTGCCGGTTCGCTCAACGGGTGGCGGCGTCTGTCACCGCGTTTGTTTCTCGTTGATCGATGTATTCAGTGTATTTTTGCGACCGTTTGGGATAAACCCATTGATATGAGATTGATTGTTCTGAATATCGAATCAATCAATCGGCGGAGCAGGTGCGCGATGGCCTACCCTGGTGGCCGCTATCGACGGTAGATAAATAAAAATAGCATCCAGCGCTTGCTGTGTAAGCGCTGGATGCTATTGATTCAGGAGTTTGATGAAGCGGCCGCAAGTGCCATCTCAATAAGCGGCCTGCAGCGGTATTACAGGGGCCCTTCCATGGGCTCGGCCAGAAAGCCACCGCTCTGGTGGGCCCACAGCTTGGCGTAGATGCCGCCGCGCGCCAGCAACTGCTGGTGCGTGCCTTCTTCCACGATCTGGCCCTTGTCCATCACGATCAGGCGGTCCATGGCGGCGATGGTGGACAGGCGGTGCGCAATCGCAATCACCGTCTTGTCATGCATCAGGTTGTCCAGGCTCTCCTGGATGGCGGCTTCAACCTCGCTGTCCAGGGCGCTGGTAGCCTCGTCCAGCAGCAGGATCGGTGCGTCCTTGAGCATCACGCGTGCAATTGCCACGCGCTGGCGCTGACCGCCCGAAAGCTTGACGCCGCGCTCGCCCACCTGCGCGTCATAGCCCGTGCGGCCAAACCGGTCGGACAGGTTGCCGATGAAATCTGCCGCTTCGGCGCGTTCGGCGGCGCGCAGCATCTCCTCCTCGGTGGCATCGGGCCGGCCGTACAGGATGTTGTCGCGCATGGAGCGGTGCAGCAGCGAGGTGTCCTGCGTCACCATGCCGATGTTGCTGCGCAGGCTGTCTTGCGTAACATGGGCGATGTCCTGGCCGTCGATGCGGATCTGGCCGCCCGCCACATCGTGAAAGCGCAGCAGCAGGTTGACCAGGGTCGATTTGCCAGCGCCCGAGCGCCCGATGAGGCCAATGCGCTCGCCCGGGCGGATGGTGAGGTTGAGATGGTCGATGACCGGGCGGCCCGCGTCCTTGTATGCAAAGCTCACGTTGTCGAAGGTGATCTCGCCACGGTTCACCACCAGTGGCTTGGCCTCCTTTGCATCCACGATCGTGCGCGGCTTGGTCAGGGTATTGATGCCGTCCTGGATGGTGCCCACGTTCTCGAACAGGCCAGTCATCTGCCACATCACCCAGTGCGAATAGCCCATCAGGCGCAGCGCCATGGCAATCACCGCCGCCACGACGCCGGCCGTGGCCTGGCCGTTGGTCCACAGGTACAGCGCCGTGCCGGTCGAGCCCAGCAGCAGCAAGGTGATCATCAGGTGGTTGGTGATCTCGAACAGGCTCACCAGGCGCATCTGCGCGTGGCCGGTCTGCTTGAAGGCGTCCATCGCGCTGCGGGCATATTCAGCCTCGCGGCGGGTGTGCGCAAACAGCTTGACGGTGGCGATGTTGGTATAGGCGTCGGTCACGCGGCCAGTCATCAGTGCGCGCGCATCCGCCTGGGCCTTGCCGATCTTGCCCAGGCGTGGAACAAAGAACACGCAGGCACTGATATAGGCAGCCAGCCACAGGGCAAATGGAATCATCAGCCGCCATTCAAAGCTTGCGGCCAGAATCAGGATACCGATCATGTAGACGCTCACGCCTACCAGCACGTCGACGATCATGAAGATCACCTCGCGCACGGACAGCGCCGTCTGCATGATCTTGGTCGTGATACGCCCGGCAAACTCGTCGGCGTAGAAGGACATGCTCTGCCCCAGCATCAGCCGGTGGAACACCCAGCGCAGTCGCATCGGGAAGTTGATCGCCAGCACCTGGTGCATCACCTGCGTGTGCAGGGCCAGCAGCAGCACACTGCTGAGCAAAATGGCGACGATCCCGACGACCGTGCGGCCCTGGTCGGCCCAGAACGTCGTGGGTGAGAACGTGGCCAGCCAGTCAACCACATGGCCCATGATGGCAAACAGCACAGCCTCATACACCGCCAGCAACGCTGACGTGGCCGTGAGCAGGCCGATCCAGCCGCGCATGCCTTGCGTGCAGGCCCACATGAAAGCGAAAAAACCCTTGGGCGGAACTTGTGGCTCGGCCGTTGGGTAGGACGGCACACGCCGTTCAAACCATGAAAACATGCACAAATCTCCTGCGATGCGGTCCAGATGCAGCCGGAAAAGATACGGTGGGCAGAAGGTGTCGTGGAGACACCATGGCCGCAAACGGGACAACCAGCGCAGCCGCTGTGTGCAAGCGGCTGATGGTGAAGTGGGAAAAGCGGGAACAGGCCCGGTCTGCCGAGTCTAGCGGGCCTGTGGCAAGACGGGGGCCGCCTGTGGGATAGCCCTTGGATGACGAAATGTTTTTGGGTTACCGTTGTTTGCTGCAATGCGTCAATTTATAGATTCGTGAAAAGCCATAGGGATGTTCACCAATGCGACACATAGCCCGACTTTTTTAAGATAGAGGTTTTATCTCAAAGCCAAAGGCATCCGATGTCTTCCAACCCAACTACAACTTTGCATCACGTTCCTGCCACCCGCTGGAAACTGCCTGCGATGAGCGCCCTGGCGCTGGCCATCACCATGAGCCTGGGCGCCTGCGCAAGCAGCCCGCAAGCTGCCAGCGCGCCCGCAGCGGCAGCACCTGTTGCGGCAGCGCCAGCAGCAGCGGCGCAGCCAGCACAGCAAGGGGCACGCAATGTGGTGGTGCTGGCCACTGGCGGCACCATCGCGGGCGCAGGTGCTTCGGCCATGAACAGTGCAACCTACAGTGCGGCCAAGGTGCCTGTGGACAAGCTGCTGGCAGGGCTGCCCGAGCTGTCCAAGGTCGCCAATGTGCGCGGCGAGCAGGTCTTCCAGATTGCCTCCGAGAGCTTCACCAACGACAACCTGCTGGTGCTGGCCAAGCGCGTGTCGGCCCTCGTCAAGCAGGCCGATGTGGATGGCGTGGTCATCACCCACGGCACGGACACCCTGGCTGAGACGGCTTATTTCCTGAGCCTGACGGTGCACACCAACAAGCCCATCGTGGTGGTGGGATCGATGCGCCCTGGCACGGCCCTGTCGGCTGATGGCGCTTTGAACCTGGTGAACGCCGTGAGCGTGGCCGCCGCCAAGGATGCCGAAGGCAAGGGTGTGGTCGTCACGATGAACGACGAGATCCAATCGGGCCGTGATGTGAACAAGGACGTGAACATCAAGACCGGCGCATTCCAGAGCCAATGGGGCCCGCTGGGCATGGTGGTGGAGGGCAAGAACTACTGGTTCCGCGCGCCGGTCAAGCGCCACACCATGCAGTCCGAGTTCAATATCGATTCCATCACCAGTCTTCCACCAGTGGAGATCGTCTATGGCTACGGCAATGTGCCGCGCACGGGCATCGATGCCTTCGTCGGTACGGGCGCCAAGGCGATCATCCACGCAGGCACCGGCAACGGCTCGGTGGCCGACCGCATTGTCCCGGCGCTGCAGGAAGCCCGCAGCAAGGGCGTGCAGGTGATTCGCTCGTCGCGCGTGCCTTACGGCTTTGTGCTGCGCAATGCCGAGCAGCCTGACGACAAGTACGACTGGGTGGTTGCCCACGACCTGCGTCCTGAAAAGGCACGCCTGCTGGCCGCACTGGCCCTGACCAAGACCAGCGACCCCAAGGAAATCCAGCGCATCTTCTGGGAATATTGATGCATGGCGCCCGGTGCTGCCGGGCCTGATTGCGTAAGCGCCATGAAAAAGGGGACAGCCTGAACCGGGCTGTCCCTTTTTTCAATGGCGTGGATCAGAAGGTGAGGACCTTGTCGGCGGTCAATGTCCAGTCGGCCAGCTCGGGCAGCGTGCCAATGCTCACACCGTTGATCAAGGTCAACTCGGCCAGGCCCCGTGCCAGCGCACAGGTGCGGCAGAGCCTGATGGTGACGCCCTCGGCCACCAAGGTTTCCACCATGGGTTGCAGGCCGGGGCCCGTGCCGTCATGCTGGTTCGGCAGGCCGACGACAGTGGCATCGGACATCAGGAACACCTTCACTTCCGGCTTGGCATCGTGCCCGGCCAGTGCGGTGGCCACGCGCAGGGCCGACAGGCAGCGCTCGCTGCCATAGGGTGCGGCATGCACGATGATGACGATTTTCTGGGTCATGGGGAATCCTTTGCAGAGGGGGTGGCGAAAGTGCCTGGTGCCTCAGGGAGGTCACTTCCTGATCAGGTAACGGATGGTCGGGCCATCCTGCTGGATTTCCAGCACTTCGTAGCCGTGGTTCTTGGCGTCCAGCGGAATGTTGTTGATCGACTGTGGGCAGTCGGAGATCACTTCCAGAATTTCGCCAGGTTGGAGGCTGGGCATGGCTTCCAGCGTGGCAACGGCTGGGTACGGGCAGGGCTCGCCCATCATGTCGAGGCGGTAGTCGGGCGTGTAATTGGACATGGGAAGAACTCCTTACTGAACGGCAGGGCGCACGCTGGCCTGAATGGATTGCTGGCGCTGCTTGCGGTTGAAGAAATGGCGCTCCCACCACAGCACGAGCAGCAGCGAGATGGCCAGCATCACATAGGTGGTGAGCAGGCCCGCCTGCGGGCCCAGGGCCTTGAGCAGGTTGATCTTGTCGTAGTTGATGGCGATGGCGGGGGCCAGATCGTCCCATACCAGCGCCAGCAGGGTGGAGCCGATGATGTTGCCCAGACCCACCCACCAGTAATGCACCTGGCCTTCGACGGCGCGGTACATCCAGCCGGTCTCGCACCCGCCTGCGAGCACGATGCCAAAGCCAAACAGCAGGCCGCCAATCACGGCATTGGGGCCTGCCCAGAAGATCTTGGGATCGAGCCCCAGCTGCACGTAGCTGTAGACGCCGATGGTGCCAGCGGCCATGCCGAAGATGATGGCCTTGGCCATCTGGGTGCGTCCGGTCAGCCACAGGTCACGGAAAGCCGATGTGAAGCACACCTGGGCGCGCTCGATGATCAGGCCGAACATCAGCCCGAACAACGCGGCAAAGCCGAGCTTGGGTGCATCGAACACCTTGGCAATCGCCCAGCAGATGAAAGCGACGAACAGAAACATGCCCAGGCGAAAGCGCTTCTTGGCCTGGGCTTCGCGCGCAGACAGCGGCTGGGCGGCGTTCACTTTCTGCAGTTTGACCGGAATGCGGAAGATGGGCAGCATGCTCACCTTGGCGCCGAACAGTGAGCCAATGGCCGTGGCAATGGCAAAGAACCATGCGTGCAGCGAGAACTGCGGAATGCCGGTGAAGAACGCCGCCAGGTTGCAGCCCATGGCCAGGCGAGCGCCGAAGCCAGCAATGATGCCGCCAACGATGGCCTGCACCACGCGGATACGGTGGTTGGGCATGCGCAGCTTGACGTTGTTGGCCCAGAGCGCAGCCGAGAAGCAGCCTACGAACATGCCGATGATCATCACACCATCGATGCGGGTGAGCGGCGTCCCCTGCAGGCCGATGACCTTGAAGTAGCCCCAGTTCGAGAGATCGACCCCGAAGAACTGGAGCACATGGCCGCCCCACCGGGTGAACTCGCCGGTGACGGCCCAGAAAGTGCCGGTCAGGCCAAAGTAATATGCAGAGAGGACGCCTGCCGCAATCACTGCGGGTACGGGCGACCAGAAGCGCACCAGGTATTGGTGCTTGAAGTCTTGCCAGGTCATGTTTCTTCCTTGCTGCGCGGGCGTGCGCAGCGTCTGGCCCAGGCCTCCCGGCGCATGCTGCAGCAGCGCGCGACAGGTGGAGGGTCTTTCAAATAGGTGCCTGCAACAGAGGCGAATCCTCCCGGCGGATGCACCGGAGCGGACGGGAGCGATTATGCTCCTTGTGATTTTTCCAGACACTGTCACTGCTACTGCCACCGTCACGGCGCTCGGCAGCTTGCACAATCTGCATCTGATATCCAACAAGGAACTCCATGAACAACACACACGGCTGGGCGGCACTCGTCTGGGAAGGTTTTCCCGCCTGGTACAAGCAATGGGCGGACGGCAGCAGCCTCGTCGTGGCAGAGCAGGGCGCGCAAGTGCTGTCGTGGAAGACAGCAGATGGCCGCGAACACCTGTACCTGAGCCCCGCCAGCGCGCGCGACGGCAAGACGGCCATCCGTGGAGGCGTGCCGGTGTGCTTTCCCCAGTTCAACACGCGCGGACCACTGCCCAAGCATGGCTTTGTGCGCAACCTGGGCTGGCAGGTGGCGGAATGTGGCGCGCAGCATATTGCACTGCGCCTGCAGGATGGCCCGGCTACCCGCCAGTTCTGGCCCGAGGCCTTTGATGCCGTACTGCGTGCTGAAGTTGGCGCCAACTCGCTGGCCATCACGCTGGAAGTGCGCAACACCGGCAGCACGCCTTGGGCCATGACCTGCGCGCTGCACAGCTATCTGCAGGTGGATGAGATCACGCAGACGCAGCTTGCGGGCTTGCAGGGGGCTGCGTGCTGGGATGCGCTGGCCGATACCCGCTTTGCCGAAGCGGCCGATCAGATTGATTTTGGCGCCGCGCCGGGAGCGGGTTTTGATCGCGTGTTCTCGACGCCCGGCGCTGGCGGTAAATTGCTACAAGTTTCGCAGCAATTTGCGTATGAAGGACGTGCGCTGACCATCCAAAACAGTGCAAATGCCAGTGAGGTGGTGGTGTGGAACCCGGGTGCGGCGCTGAGCCAGGAGCTGACCGACATGCCCGACGATGGCTGGCGCCAGATGCTGTGCGTGGAGGCAGCCAGCATCGACGCCCCCGTCACCCTGGCCCCTGGGCAGTCTTGGCGACTGATGCAAACGCTAACTACGGCTGGCGCATAAGCCTGGCTGGGGTCTAAAGCAAGGCGCAGGCTGCGGATTAGCGCCCGCTCCCCGGCAGGGGCGAGCGGCTGCGTTGATAATGGCGCCCTTGTTTGTTGTGCGCGCAGCTATGGCTGCGCTGTTTCTATGCCGGGTACTGCTTCCCGTTCCTCTCCCTCTGGCGCCGCGACCGAGCTGCGCCGCGACCTCAAGGCCCGCCATCTGTCGATGATTGCCATTGGCGGCTCCATCGGCACGGGCCTGTTCGTGGCCTCTGGCGCCACCATTGCCCAGGCCGGGCCCGGCGGCGCGCTGCTCGCTTATGGTGTCATCGGCCTGATGGTGTATTTTTTGATGACCAGCCTGGGCGAGCTGGCTGCCTACATGCCAGTGTCGGGTTCGTTTGCCACCTACGGCGCGCGCTATGTCGATGAAGGCTTTGGCTTTGCGCTGGGCTGGAACTATTGGTACAACTGGGCGATCACGATTGCGGTCGATCTGGTGGCGTCGCAGTTGGTGATGACTTACTGGTTTCCCGATGTGCCGGGTTATTGGTGGAGTGCCCTGTTCCTGCTGCTGATGGTGGCGCTCAATGCCATCTCGGTCAAAGGCTTTGGTGAGGCAGAGTACTGGTTTGCCGCCATCAAGGTGACGACGGTGCTGGTGTTCATCGCGATTGGCGTGGCCATGATCGTCGGCATTCTCCATGGCGGCCCGCAAAACGGCATCTGGGGCGCTCTGGCTACGTGGCAAGTGGGGGATGCGCCCTTTGCAGGGGGCTTTGCAGCGCTGATCGGCGTGGCGATGATTGTTGGCTTTTCCTTTCAGGGGACCGAGCTCATCGGCATTGCAGCGGCAGAGTCGGAAGACCCCGCACGCAATATTCCACGCGCGGTGCGCCAGGTGTTCTGGCGCATTCTGCTGTTCTATGTGCTGGCGATTGCGGTCATCAGCTCGCTCATTCCCTACACCGACCCGCAGCTGCTGCGCAACGAGGTGGGCGACATCAGCGTGAGCCCCTTTACCCTGGTGTTCCAGAAAGCCGGGCTGCTGTCGGCGGCTGCCGTCATGAATGCGGTGGTGCTCACGTCGGTGCTGTCGGCAGGCAATTCGGGCATGTATGCCTCTACGCGCATGCTCTACACGCTGGCCTGCCAGGGCATGGCGCCCAAGGCGTTTGCGCGGCTGTCGGGCAACGGGGTGCCGGTGCTGGCGCTGCTGGCCACCACGGTAATGGCCGGGCTGTGCTTTTTCAGCTTTCTTTTCAGCCCCAAGACCGTGTATCTGTGGCTTTTGAACCTTTCGGGCATGACGGGCTTCATCGCCTGGCTGGGCATTGCCGTGAGCCACTACCGCTTTCGCAAGGGCTTTGTGGCGCAGGGGCATGATGTGTCGCAACTGCCCTATGTATCGCCCTGGTTCCCTTTCGGGCCGATCTTTGCTTTCGTTCTGTGCCTCATCATCACACTGGGCCAGAACTATGAGGCTTTCCTGAAAGACCAGATCGATTGGGGCGGCGTGGTGGCTACCTATATCGGCCTGCCGGTATTTCTGGTGATCTGGTGGGGTTACCGCATGGCCAAGGGCTCACGCACCGTGGCCTACGGCGATATGCGTTTTGACGGGCATGTCACTACCAAAAAATGAGCTGAAGGCGCTTGATGGTTGTGCGCTATAGCGTGTTTTGACCGTAAAAAAGCAAGTCCGTGGACTTGCTTTTTTTGTGCGTGCACCCGATCCCGCTGTTGGGGGCGCGCTTCAATGGCCCTTGGGCTGTACGGGCTGGCGACCGATGGAGACATAGCCCAGGCCGTGGCTTGCCACGAGCGCCGGGTCGTAGAGGTTGCGGCCATCGAACACCATGCGGTCCTTCAGGCTGGCGGCGAGTTGCTCGAAATCGGGCGCCCGGAAGATTTGCCACTCGGTGACGATTGCCAGGCAATCGGCGCCCTGCACGGCTGCATCCACGCTGTCCACCAGTACCAGATCGTCGCGCTCGCCATAGATGCGCTGCGCTTCCTTCATCGCCACCGGGTCGTAGGCCTGTACCCGGGCGCCTGCCGCCCACAGGGCCTCGAGCAGGTTGCGGCTGGGTGCCTCGCGCATGTCGTCGGTATTGGGCTTGAAGGCCAGGCCCCACAGCGCAATGGTCTTGCCCTGCAATTGCCCGCCATAGAAGGCTCTGATGCGCTCGAACAGCACGTTGCGCTGGGCTTCGTTGCGGGCCTCCACGGCGTTCAGCAATAGGGGCTCGAATCCGGTGTCCTGCGCGGTGCGGACCAGGGCTTTCACATCCTTGGGGAAGCAGCTGCCGCCATAGCCCGCGCCGGGGTAGATGAAGTGGTAGCCAATGCGCGGATCGCTGCCGATGCCGCGGCGCACGGCTTCCACATTGGCGCCCAGCCGTTCGGCCAGGTTGGCGATCTCGTTCATGAAGCTGATCTTGGTGGCCAGCATGGCATTGGCGGCGTACTTGGTCAGCTCCGCGCTTCGCACATCCATCACGACGATCCTGTCGTGGTTGCGGTTGAAGGGCGCGTACAGCTCGCGCAGCCGGGCCTCGGATGCCGGGTTGCCCGTGCCGATGATGATGCGGTCGGGCCGCTGGCAGTCGGCCACCGCAGCGCCTTCCTTCAGGAATTCGGGGTTGGAGACCACGTCAAAGTCGTAGCTCGCACCACGAGCGGCGAGGCCCTGCGCGATCACGTCGCGCACTTTGTCGGCGGTGCCAACGGGGACTGTGGATTTGTTGATGACGATGCGCGGCCCCGTCATGTGCTGGGCAATGGTGCGGGCCACCGCCAGCACGTATTGCAGGTCGGCGCTGCCATCCTCATCGGGGGGGGTGCCCACGGCCAGGAAGATGACCTCGCTGTGCCGTACGCCTTCGGCCGCATCGGTGGTAAAGCGCAGGCGGCCGTTGGCGTGGTTGCTGGTCACGAGCTTGTCGAGGCCCGGCTCATGGATGGGAATCTGCCCGGCCTGCAGTGCGGCCACCTTGGCGGCGTCCACATCCACGCAGAGCACCTGGTGGCCTACGTCGGCCAGCACGGCCCCTTGTACAAGACCGACATAGCCGGTTCCGAAAACAGTGACTTTCATACGCGGTAGAACGAGCGGTACCAGTCCACAAAGCGCTGGACACCGTCTCTGACAGTGGTCGATGGGGCAAAGTTCACCCAGGCCTGCAGGGCGCGGGTGTCGGCCGATGTGCTGTGCATATCGCCCGGCTGTATGGGCAGCATACGCTTGTTGGCGGTGGTGCCCAAGGCCGATTCCAGCGCTGCGATGTAGTCCATCAGCACCGTGGGATTGCTGTTGCCGATGTTGAAGATGCGGTAAGGGGCGGTGCTGGTGCCCGGGTTGGGCTGCAGCGCGTCGTAGCCGGCATCGGGAGCCGCAGGCTTGTCCAGCACGCGCAGGATGCCTTCGACAATATCGTCGATGAAGGTGAAATCGCGTACCAACTCGCCGTTGCCATACACGTCGATGGTCTCGCCCGCCAGAATCGCCTTGGTGAACTTGAACAAGGCCATATCGGGCCGACCCCAGGGGCCGTACACGGTGAAGAACCGCAGCCCGGTCGTGGGCATGCCATACAGGTGCGAATAGGTGTGCGCCATCAGCTCGTTGGCCTTCTTGGTGGCCGCGTAGTAGCTGATCGGGTGGTCGACCGTATCGCTTTCGGCATAAGGCATCTTGGCATTGCCGCCGTACACGCTGGAGCTGCTGGCGTACACCAGGTGCGCCACCTCGTGCTTGCGGCAGCCTTGCAGAACATTGCCAAAGCCCAGCAGGTTGCTGTCGGTGTAGTCGTCGGGCTGGTCGATGGAGTAGCGCACGCCGGCCTGGGCGGCCAGATGCAGCACGCGCTGGGGGCGCACTTCGTCAAAGAGGGCTGCCATGCCTGCGCGGTCGGCCACATCCAGCTTCACGAAGCGGAAATGGGGGTGGCTTTGCAGCTGTGCCAGGCGCGCATCCTTCAGCGCCACATCGTAGTAGCTGTTGAGGTTGTCGATGCCCACCACAGCCAGGCCCTGGGCGAGCAGGCGCTGGGCACAGTGCATACCGATAAAACCGGCGGCGCCGGTGACGAGGACAGTGTTCATGGGTTCACGGGGGCAGGCAGCCACACATACTGGTATTGCATGGGCGGCGTGCTGGCGCGCATATGGACGAAAGGAATGGTGAAGGACTGCGGTGCAGCCCCTGGGTGGCTGGCGAGCACGGTGTCCCACCAGTCGGGCGCGGCCTTGTCCATGCGTGCAATGTACAGCAGGCCTACACGGGAATCGGCAGCCCGGGCGCGGCCACCTGCAAGGCATTCGGCCATGCGGCCCCACTCGGCGGTGCAGGACATGGCATAGGCATGCGGGTTGTGCGAGCGCAGCATGGCGGCCACCATGTGGTCGGATCCAACAATCACGCCCTTGCCGTCGTAGCCAGCGGCCGCCAGCTGCTGGGCCAGTTGGGCAACCGGGTGGTTCAGCTCGTCGGGGTCGTGGCGCCAGTCAGCCTGCCAGGGGCGGATCGTGGCGAGGGTCCAGAACACCAGCGCAAACAGCACTACCGCCGTGGTATAGCCGCGGCCCGTTCCTTCCGCCAGCAGGGCCGGGCGCCAGGCATACAGCGCCAGCGGTGCAATGGCCGTCAGGGGCAGCACCCAGCGCTGCTTGAAGCTGCTGACATCGCCCACCACCACCATGGCGATCAGAATGAGGAATACCAGGGCAAGATAGCGGCGCAGCAGCGGCCATGCCCAGGCGCGCCAGTCGGGCACGGCACCTGCTGTTGCCCCTGCGCGGTAGGCGGCCTTCCACAGGCGGCCCCGATGGGTTGCCAGCGCAACAATAAGCCACAGCCCCAGCGTGGAAAATACCGCCTTGGCCAGAGCCCCCAGGCCTTTGAGATGCGATACCTGGGTGGAGATGTCCATCTTGTGGATGGTCTCCGTAGTGGCCTCACGCCAATGCTGCGACAGCCACCAGGCATGTGGCGCAAAGATCAGCAGGCCCACCAGCGGAGCGAGCCACCAGCCATGGCCCAGTATGGCGCGGCGCACCTGCGGCACCGTCAGTGCAGTCACAAAGAGCACGCCGATCAGCATGGCAAAGCTGTATTTGGCCAGCATGCCCAGGCCGCAGAACACGCCCAGCCAGACAAAATGGACAGGGTTGGGCGTCTTGACCTGGCGCAGCACCATCCACCAGGTACCAAAGGTCATGGCGGTCACGAGGATGGTGTGGGTCTGGTCGCGCACGCTGTCCCAGCCAAAGGGCAGCATCAGCAGCAGGCCGCCTGCCACCCAGAAGGCGCCCTTGGCGGGCAGCAGCACGCGCGCAGCCTGCCAGGCCAGCACATAGGTGAGCACGATCAAGCTGTGTTTGACGATGGAGAGCGCCAGCACCGATGGGCCCAGCACCTGGCCCACGGCCCATTGCAGCCAGCTGTAGGCGGGGGGCTGAGAGCCGTAGCCCAATAGGAACTCCTGCGACCAGAGGATTTGCTCGGACTCGTCCCACTTCATGCCCTCCGAGATGGTGACGCGCGAGATGATGTGTGCACAGGCCAGCAGCAGTATCCAGGCCAGCGGGTGCTGGTAGAGGGGCTGCTGCCAGTCTTTGGCAGAAGCGGAGGGCGAAGACGTCATGGCAGAAACACGGATGCGCCCATGCGCACGGGGCCTGGGCGAGAGCCTGGCCTGTCGCATCAGCAGCAGAGGAAAGGGCGGATCAGGTAGTATAGGCGACCGCTGTTTTAGCAAAATACCAAGCGCCGTGTCTTCTCCTGCCGTATCCATCGTCGTCCCCATCTATAACGAATTTGACAACCTGACCGCCCTGGTGGACCGGATCGATGCGGCCATGCGCGCGCAGCCGCTCAGCTACGAGCTGATTGCCGTGGACGATGGATCGAAGGACGACAGCGCCAGGCTGCTGCTGGAGCTGGCATCGACCCGCCCCTGGCTGCGGCCGGTGATTCTGGCCCGCAACTACGGCCAATCGAGCGCGCTGCAGGCCGGGTTTGACCGCGTGCGTGGCAAATATGTGGTGACGCTGGATGCCGACCTGCAAAACGAGCCGGACGATATTCCGCTGCTGCTCAACCGCCTGGAAACCGATGCCAGCGTGGACATGGTGTCCGGCTGGCGCAAGGATCGCCAGGATGCAGCAATTTCGCGCAAATTACCGTCAAAAATAGCCAACCGGCTCATATCCAACGCCACTGGCGTGCAATTGCACGACTATGGCTGCGCCCTCAAGGCGTACCGCCGCCACATCATCGACCGTATTCACCTGTACGGCGAGCTGCATCGCTTCATTCCGTCGCTGGCGCGCGATGCCGGTGCGCGCATCACCGAAGTGCCGGTGCGCCACCATGCGCGCACGGCGGGCGTGTCCAAATACGGCATTGACCGTACCTTCCGCGTCATCCTGGATCTGATCCTGATGGTGTTTCTGATGCGCTATCGCCAGCGCCCGCTGCACGCCTTTGGCGGCCTGGGTCTATGGCTGGCCACGCCCGGCTTTCTCATCCTGGCCTATCTGTTCGTCGTCAAGCTGATGGGCGAGAGCATCGGTGGCCGGCCGCTCCTGATTGTTGGCGTGATGCTGGTGCTGATGGGCATGACCTTTGTGGCCGCAGGCCTGATCGGGGAAATGCTGACCCGTGTGTACTATGAATCGGGCGGTGGTCGCCAGTACTACGCGGACGAATACCGCATCGACACCACGGCGGAGGCCCCGCAGATGGTGCGCGTAGAAGTGCCGCGCGCGGCAGCCACTGCCGCCATATGAGCCTGGCGCCTGCGTGAACCGAGTCCACAAAGCCTGTATCAAGGCCGCAAGCGGCGCCCTCCTGCTGGGCGCCGTTGCCTATTTTGCCGACCCCGCTGCACTATGGGCGCGCCTGCGCGCGGCCAATGGCGGGTGGCTGGCAGCGGGCTTGTGCGCGGCCATCGCATCCAACGTGGTTTCTGCATGGCGCTGGCGCGCACTGGCGCGCTGGCTGGGCGCGGAGATGCGCTGGCCCGATGCACTGCGCTGGTACTTTCAGGCCATCGGTCTCAATGCCTTGCTGCCCGGTGCCGTGGTGGGCGGCGATGTATACCGCGCCGTGGTGCTGCAGCGCACGGGGCAGGGCAAGGCGGCATCGTCGCTGTCGGTGCTGCTGGACCGGCTGAGCGGCCTGTGGATGCTGTGCGCGATTGGCGCCCTGGGCGCGGCGGTGGCAGCCCCTGTACTGGCACCCGTAGTGCGGGTGCCGCAGGCCTGGTTTATTGCGGCCATGCTGGCAGGCACGGCACTGTGGATTGCACTGCCCTGGTTGCTGTTGTGGTGGCTGGGCAGGCGCGATGCGGCTCATTTGCCTGTGTGGCTGCTGCCACTGCTGCAGGCGGCGCAGCGGCCTGATTTTCATGCGCAGATGCTGGTGCAGGCGGCTTCGTCGGCGCTGGTGCAGGTGTTGTCGGCAGGGGCTCTGGCGCTGGGCGGTCTGGCGCTGGGCATTCATCTGCCGGTTGCCGCATGGGCCTTTGCCATGGCGCCCATCTTTTTGATGGCGGCGCTGCCGGTGAGTGTGGGCGGCTGGGGCACGCGCGAGGCGGCCAGTGCTGCGGCACTGGCGCCCTTCGGTGTGCCGGCTGCTGTGGCGGTTGGCGTAGGCTTGATCTATGGCGTATATGCGCTGGTGCAGGGCGCACTGGGGGCGGTGGCCTTCGGTCTCCCCAGCCGGCGCGAAAGGGAAGCGGAAGCTGCAGAGCGTTGAACCGCCTTTGTACAGCGTTTTTCAATCAAAGCAGGCTTTGGCGCTTAATTGGTAAGCACAGTTCGCTATTTAAAATGTAGCGTTTGATGAGAGGTGTTGCCTTCCGCAATAAAAAAGCAAGCCCGCAGGCTTGCTTTCTTTTTTGGGGCAGGTCTGGGTTGGTACAGCTTATGCAGCGGTGATCGACACGGCCTTGGCGTTGAGATATGCCTCCATCGCCTCGGGGCCGCCTTCGCTGCCGTAGCCCGAGTCCTTCACGCCGCCAAAGGGGAATTCGGCCGTTGGTGTGGCGGGCTGGTTGATCCAGACCATGCCGGCCTCGATCTGGTTGGACAGCATCTGCACGTTCTTGTACGAGCGCGTATAGGCATACGCGGCCAGGCCAAAGGGCAGGCGGTTGGCTTCGGTGATCGCGTCTTCGAGCTTGTCGAAGGTGCGGATGGCGGCAATCGGGCCGAAGGGCTCATCATTGAACACCGAGGCGTTCATGGGCACGTCGGCCAGAATGGTTGGGGCGAAGAAATTGCCTTCGCTACCCACGCGCGCGCCACCGGTAGCCACCTTGGCGCCCTTGGCAGCAGCATCTTCCACCACCTTGGCCATGGCGGTCAGGCGGCGGGCATTGGCCAGAGGGCCCAGGGTCGTGCCATCGGCAAGGCCATCGCCCAGCTTGAGGCCCTCGGCGCGCTTGACAAAGGCGTCGATGAACTCGTTCTTGATGCTGCTATGCACCAAAAAGCGCGTCGGCGAGATGCAGACCTGGCCCGCGTTGCGGAACTTGGCCGCCGCAGTGGCCTTGATGGCCAGTTCCACATCGGCGTCTTCGGCCACGATCACCGGCGCGTGGCCGCCCAGTTCCATGGTCACACGCTTCATGTGCGCGCCAGCCAGTGCAGCCAGCTGCTTGCCAATGGCGGTGGAGCCGGTAAACGTTACCTTGCGGATAATGGGGTGGGGAATCAGGTATTCCGAAATTTCAGCGGGCGAGCCATACAGCAGGCCCAGCACGCCCTTGGGAATGCCTGCGTCCACGAAGCACTGCAGCAGCGCGGCGGGCGATGCGGGAGTCTCTTCGGGCGCCTTCACCAGGAAAGAGCAGCCCGTGCCCAGGGCTGCACCCAGCTTGCGCACTACCTGGTTGATCGGGAAATTCCAGGGCGTGAAGGCAGCAATCGGGCCAACAGGCTCCTTGATCACCAGTTGCTGCACGTTGGCCACACGCGCAGGAACGATACGGCCATACACGCGCAGGCCCTCGTCGGCAAACCATTCGATGATGCCGGCACCGGCCAGCACTTCGCCCTTGGCTTCCACCAGCGGCTTGCCTTGCTCCTGCGTCAGCAGGCTGGCGATGGCGTCGGCGCGCTCGCGCAGCAGGGCGGCAGCTTTGCGCATGATGCCTGCGCGCTCGATTGCGGGCATGGCGCGCCAGGTGTTGAAACCTGCTTGCGCGGCTTCCAGCGCGCGATCCATGTCTTTCTTGGTGGCATGCGCCACCTTGCCGATGGTCTTGCCGGTCGCAGGGTTCACCACATCAATGGTCTTGCCATCCGAGGCGTCGCACCATTCGTTGTTGATCAGCAGTCGGGTATCCGGATACGCGGTGGTCATTGCGGTTGTTCCTTGCATGTCTTGAGAATGTTTCGGGTCTGCCTGGGCAAACCATGCCTTGTGGAGGCAAACTCTGGTGATCGCGCCGCAGCACAGGCGGACGGGCGCATACATGCTAACCGCAAGCGCAAATACGCGGAGTCACCAACGTAATTCCAGGCCCGCAGGCGCGGTGGAGAAGACTTGCACCCAGGTTTCTCCACAATGTGGCCGCGCGCTCATGGTAAAACATGGGGGTTGTGGTGTGCCGCCCTGTTGCCAAAAAGCGCAGGCGGATGCGCCTTGCCGTGTATCTAATGCATGATTTGCGCAAATTTGACGTGAGCAAAGTGATGCTCCGATGGAAATGCCGATGATGCATTCCTGTTTGCGCAAGTTCTATTCTGGAAGTTTTCAGGCCATGTCTTTTATCCGTACCAGTTCTGCCGTTGTGACCATGTTTGCCGCCTTGCTGGCCGGTTGTGCCACACAGGAAACCGCCAAAACCGCCGAGAAACCTGATGCGGCAGCAGCAGCGTCGGCTCCTGCGGAGCCGTTGTCCGCAGCAGGCTGCGCAGGAAACGCCTGTGACAGTGCACCTCAATTGCTGACGGGCGCATCTCCGCGCTATCCCTACCCAGCAGGCGCGCTGGCGCAGCCTGCCAGCGTGCGCGTTCAATTTGTCGTGAATGTGGACGGCACCGTGAGTGAGGTCAAGACCTTGACCACCACCTCCAAGGACATGGCCGGCGAAGTGGAACGAGCCGTGCGCAAGTGGAAATACCGCCCCGCAATGAAGGCCAACCAGCCCATCAAGGTCATCCTGCAGCAGCAGTTCGATTTCAAACCCTGATCGCTACTAAAAAAAGAGCGTTAAGCGCAAGTTGGGCAATGATTTTGATATGAAAACATCTAAAATCATTGACTGCTGAGCGACCCATGCTCTCCTTTCGTCTATTCAAAAACAAAAGGTGATGGCTGCGCGTGGTGCGAAAGTGTGGGCGCGAGGAAGCGTTTTTCATTGCCGGGCCAGCTCAAGATGAAAAATGCCCCTCTTGGAGGGGCAGTAGCCGCATATGGTGTGCAAGCTTGAGGAGCCTGATCCCGCTGCTTACGCCACCGCACACAGGCGTTCGGCCAGCTCCACAAAGCCTTCGCCGCGCTCGCCACGCGTTACATAGCGCGGCAGGTGCGACAGTTGGGGCACAAACCGCTCAATATTGGCAACGCCAAAGCTGTTCTCAAAGTGCTGGAACATCAACTGGTCGTTGGTGGAATCACCGATGTAACACCACTGGCCGATCTCGGCATCCAGATCCCTGCCAAACAGCGTCTTTACGATCCAGCGCGCGCCTTCAAGCTTGTTGTGTCCGCCGAACCAGCCGTTGATATGGATGGAACTGACCGTGGCATTCATGCCTGCAGCCTTCATGATGGCGACGCACTGGTCGATCTGGGCCTGCGGCATATGGGTGAATTCGCTGTGATCCACCGCAATGTCGCATTCACGGCCCACCGAGTCGGTGGCGCGCAGTGCGCCTGGTACCGTTGCCTCGATCTGCTCCAGTACTGCCTGCATCTTGGCATAGTTGGCAATGCGTGTCGCATCGTCCTGCTGGTAGAGCTTGTCCAGCCCTCCGAGGGCGTTGCGGCGCAGCGCCACAGCACCGTTTTCTGCCACGATGGCATCGACAGGCCACTCTTGCGCAAAAGGCACACTCCAGCCCACGGGGCGCCCCGTGATCGGAATCACCGCCAGGCCCTTGGCCTTGAGTGCTGCGATGGCTTGTACCACTGCGGCGGGCACTACGCCTTCAGTGGTCAGGGTATCGTCAATATCGGTCAACAGGCCAACAATGGGGCCGTGGGAAGGATTCCAGGTATCAAGAGCTTGCATTGCGGAAAAACGAGGCTATCAAGGATGCGAGGGTTGTTTTTGGTCGAATTCTGCCAGTGGGCAGCGTCAACTGCGGGGGAATACGGCACAGAAGGGCATTGAGGGGCCTTGCTGTTCGGTAGGAGGGGCCATCATCGCAGATAGGTTTTTAGGCGCAAAGCAGGGGCCTCCACCAGACGCCAGGAGAGCCACCCTGCCGCGAGCGTGAGCGCAACGACCACCACCAGGCTGGTGGTGAAACCGAGGCCTGGGGCCAATGCACGCACGCACTGCTGAATCGGGAATGCATATAGATACACCCCGTACGATACATCGCCAAGCCGGCCGGCCTGAGACAGTATGGGCCATGATGCGGTGCCAACCGCCAGCAGTGTGGCAGGCATGAAAAGCAAAAGCGCCGAATATGAAAACCCAAGAGCGTATGCCACAAGTGCACAGACTGATGCAGCAACTGCAAACACTGCACGATGCTGCAGAAATTGCTTGTTGAATGCGGCTATCAGGGAGCCAAAGACGAAATAGGCAGGAAATTCCCAATAGTGGTTCATGGCCCCCGTCAGGTCCATCGTCATGGTCGTGAGAAACCAGACCAAATAGGCCACGCAGAGCAAGGCCCATATGCGCCGCGAGCGCAGCAAGCCCAGTAGTCCGGCAGCAGCCAGCATTGCATAGCAACTGACCTCGATGGGGATGGTCCATAGGGAGCCGTTGACGGCGTTGGGCAGCGGATGATCGGTAAAAACGCCGGGCAGGCTGAAGCGTATCTGCAGTGCGATGTTGCGCAGATAGTCCCAGGTCATGGGGCTCTGCCAGTAATCATGCAATGGGACCTTGGTAAACACGGGGCCCAGTACGAACAGCGCGAGCAGGACCACCGCTGTCAATGCAGGCCAGATACGCAGGACACGTTTGGCTGCAAACGGCAACAGCCGTGGCTGTGCCCACCAGCTCAAGGTGACCAGATAACCACTGATGACGAAAAAGGCCATCACTGCGGCACCTCCAATCATGGCCACGTTCATCCACGCAGGAGGCGTTGTCGCTGTAAGAGGAAATTGATGGCTGTAAAGCACGGACAATGCGGCAAACAGCCGCAGGGCATCAAAGTTGTTGGCTGGGCGCAAATCCATTTGTTTCATGCATTCTTTGGACGGATACGGTCTGTTGTCTTGTGGGGTAGCAGGCCATGGCCATCAATCCCTGTTGCCGGTATGAGCGGCTGCGGTACACGCCGCAGCCCATGCAGTGGTCGACCACCCATTGCCATGGAGCTAGTCTGCCCGCCGCTTGCGGTACAGCAGCCGGCTCAGGCCCAGATAATTGACCGCCATGCCCGCTACGGTGCCTGCAGCCACGTACAGCATGAGCCACCATGGGCCTTGCGGCAGCAGCCAGGCCAGCAGCGAGTAGACGCCAAGGTTCACTGTACCGCCACCAAGCATCAGCCCCAGGTAGCGAAGATACTCGGCTCCCAGTCCGCCAGACGCATTGCGGCCGGCAAACGAAATATTTCGGTTGATCAGCCATGTGGTGGTGGCCGCCAGCCAGAATGATATGGCGCGCGCGGCATAGACCCCCAATACGTCACGCAGCAGGGTCAGCACGCCCGCATCCACCAGAAAAGCCAATCCGCCCGCAACCAGAAACCAGAGAAACGAGCGGCTGATTCCGAGTGGCTTCACTTTCCAGCTGCCGTGCTTGCCAGGTAGGCAAATTGCTTGGCCTCCCGGCGGGCCAGTGTGATGGCCTGCAGAATCAGCCCTGTGACAAACGAGATGCCACCACACACCACCAAGGCGGTTACCAGGCCCAGGGTTGGAAAGCGGCGGACAAATCCGGTATGGCCATACTCGATCAGGATGGGCGCAGCCAGCATCACCGCCAACAGGGCCAGCGCTGCACCCAGCAAGCCAAAGAACTGCAGCGGCTTTTCGCTCACAACAAGTCGACCGATTGTCTTGAGAATGCGCCAGCCATCGCGGTACGTTGACAGTTTGCTCGCGGATCCCTCGGGCCTTGCGCCATAAGGCGTATCGACCTCGGTACAGGGCATGCGCAACTCCAGGGCATGCACATTCAGTTCTGTCTCGATCTCGAAGCCGTGTGAATGCGCGGGAAACGATTTGACATAGCGCCGTGAAAACACCCGGTAGCCAGAGAGCATGTCGCGAAAGCTCCCACCAAAGATTTTCTGCACGGTGCCCGTCAGCAGCTTGTTGCCCCAACGATGGCCCGGCCGGTAGGTCTCGCCCTTATCACCCGGTTCCGGCTCGGCTTCCACGCGTGCGCCCACAACCATGTCCAGCTGCTGGTCGATCAATTGGTCGATCAGGATGCGCGCCGAGGGGGCATGGTAGGTCGCATCGCCGTCGGCCATTACATACACATCGGCTTCCACATCGGCAAACATGCGTCGCACCACATTGCCCTTGCCCTTGAGATTGACGTTGCGTAAATGCGCGCCGACTTCAATGGCCAACTCAGCGGTTCGATCAGTAGAGAGATTGTTGAAGATGTAGATTTCCGCTTCGGGCAAGGCCTCGCGAAAGCCCTCGACCACCGGGCGCACCGTCAACTCCTCATTGTGGCAGGGGAGGATGACGGCAATGCGCTGGTTGCGATAGAGCTGGACTGGTTGTTGTGCACTCATTTTCAGGATTCTTCTCAATCATTCAGGCAGTTGCTGCATTGTGCCCGCTGTTTCTGCGACTCTTGAGGCGCTGGGCAACGCTCCAGAGCACCACGACCGGAAACGCGAGGGACAGAGGTACTGCCGGGTACAGGTAGAGGATGTAGTTGCTCGGGATCGATGTTGCCTCCAGAAAGCCAAGCAATGCGATCCGGGTTGCCAGAGCGGCGGCCAGGCTGGCAGCCAGCATCCAGGTGACATCGGGCATGCGCCTTTTGACAAGCAATACCACCGTCCACAGAAACCACAAGGCAAAAGCCAATGGCAGTGCTACTGCCGACGCCTTGCTCATGGCGGTTGCGATCCATTGAGCAAGCTGGAGTCGCAATGTATCGCGCGGCGATGTCAGGTCTACTTCCAGTGGCGGCGGGTCGGCCATGGGGGCGATCGGGCCGTTGGTCACGACCTCGAACAATCTCAGATGCAGTGGCTGACCCACGCTGTGATAGGCCCTGAGCGTTGCGTGGTCCAGGGTTGCAAGCGTCCAGAAGACCTGCCCGGAAGCCTTGATGGCATCGAGTGCATAACCCTCATGCCACGGTGGCACCATGGTGGCTCGCGGCGGGAGGCAGTCGCCGGGACGCTGGCGACAGCCGGCGTCGATTTCTGCGGCCAGCCTGCGGTAGAAAGACTGTGCTTCTCCCGCGCTTTGGTAGTGTCCTGTGGTGGCTACGGCGCGGCGCAACGCCCACATGAACCAGCCCGATAGAATTTCAGGGCAAGGGGAAGTTTGGGTCTGTGCGCAGCCTCCTTGGCGCCAGAATTCGCCTCCATCACCCTCGAAATAGGGCTTCAACTCACGTGCAGCCGCACTCATGGCATAGGCGCGCTCGCGGGCATCCTTGGGAAAGGGGACATAACGCTGCCAATGATCGTGGCGAATGCGGGTGAGCGCCCCATAGCCCCCCAGAAAATCGCTCGAGCGGAAATCGTTGTTGCGGAACACTCCGTAGACCGCATAGTTGGTCGTATTGACTGCGCCGACCATCACCGTGGCCACCACAATGGGTAGTGCAGCAAAGGCCAGTGCAGGCCGCCACTGGCGCAGCAGCACGTGGCGCTGCATCCACAGCCAATAGGCCAGCAGCAATGCCAGCGCGGGCAGAAGCCATACACCTTCTTCCCGAGTCAGCCAGAACCATCCGCCGACCAGCCCCATGGCGAGCAGTGGATGCCATTGCGCACGCAATTGCACGGCTGGCAAGGCCTGTGTCGCAGCAAGCACCCAGCAGCGCAGGCCCAGGGTCAGCAGCAGCAAGGTTTGCGAGACATAGATGCCCTCGCGCATCACACGGCCTCCCGATTGCTCCAGCCATGCTGCTGGCTGGAAGGCCATCACGGCAAACAGCACCAATGCAAAAGGTCGTGAGCGCAACATCTGCCCAGCGGTATGTGCAAAAAATGCCGCCGATCCCAGATACAAGGCGTGTTCCGAGAACTTCAAAGGCAGAGAGGTTGCATGATTGAGCAATAGGAAAAGGGGATAGCCGACCCCTTTGGCATGCGTGAGCTCGTTGTAGTTGCCCAGCCAGTGGCCCATTCCGATTTCAGCCGCAAGGCGCACAAACAGCAGATCATCATGCGCGGCCCAGCCCACGGCCAGTATTGGAAAGGCCATGCGTAGCCAGAGGGACAATGCACTCACGAGTGCGATCCATCCCCAATAAGAAAGAGGCGAGCGCATCCAGGCTGTCTTGCTGACAGCAAAGGGAGAGGGATGAAGGCTTTCAACGATTGACATCAGCGTTGCGCGACTCACAAGACGACTTGGAACAGGAATTGGCTTCTAAGCGAGTTTTCGGCCAACAGTGATAAATTTTCTCTCGATCACCTCATAAATTATATTAGAGAATATAAATATGGTCAGATATGCTAGGGCAATCGAGAAATTTCCCAACGATGCATTGAATTTTTGAACAAAAAATATAATGACCGGAAAATGAATCAGATAGACAGAGTAAGATATTTTTCCAAGACGGGGGAGAATCTTATCTTTCGTAGGCGGCGCACGCAGCACCTTGATCAGCAAAGCACCAAGGCCGAGACCCGTCAAGAATATAGGTGACGGCAGCTTACCCTGGTAAACACCGATCAAAAGAATGAATGCTACGATGGTTGCATTGATGAGGGTTTCATTGATGCGAAAGAAGAAGTCACGATAAAAATAGATGCACCCACCAAGTATGAAGAAGAACATCTGTGCGGGAAATGCATTGTTGATGATGATCCCCACCTGACCCGGATCCGCCGGATTTCTCAACGACGTAAATCCATTGGCAAACCATGCATTGAAATAACCGTGTGCTGCGAGATAGCTCCATGATGTGGATATCAGAATGCTGGCAATCAGCCACCAAAGAGCCCAGCGCCCTTTGCCAAGTATGAATATTGGTGCAATAAAGTACCAGATCAATTCAACCGTCAAGGTCCAAGAGACATGCAGAACGTCATATTCAATCAATGCCTTGGGTGAGAGTTGTTGAAAGTTGATGATATTCAGAAGGAGTGCAAGCCAATCCTGATTGGGCTTCAGAAAAATTCCCGCAGGTATTGCGAGCAGCAAGTATGTGAGCCAGTATGCAGGGAAAATTCTGAATAGGCGATGGATGGCGTATTTTTTTAGATCACTTCTGCAAGCACTGTCAGTAATCAAGAATCCGCTGATGATGAAAAAAAGCTCTACACCCAACAGCCCGCCATAGTCGCCAATAAAAGGAATATTGAAGCCCGTTACGGCCTTCGTGTGATGCGCGACAACTCCGATCACAGCGAGCGCCCGCAGCATATCCATATTGACGAGGTATGTCTCTCTTGGATTTTTAATTTCTTGCATTTAGGCTTGGAATTTATAATATGGATTTTTAAAATTGACTTTTAGAATCTGTATTCTCATAAAATCAAGGTGTTGCAGCTTTGCAAGACGGAAGATTGTTCGGATTTTCGAGCAAGGTGCGAACCTGGGTTTTTCTATCTAATGCAATCAGTGAAAGGCAATCAAAGGGTTTCTTGTCGAGGGTTGGAATCAATAGCTTGAATCCATTTAATGAAGGAATTGCCCCACTGGTGTTGCGCGGCAGGTCAGGCCGAATTATAGGGGTGACTTCTGCTTTCCCTGTGATCTGAGGTTGGGATATTATTTCAATTGCATGGAACTCTGGCGCGCTTTCCCAGGCGCCCCATCCGCTGATGAGCAACGCTCTGGGGTATTGTTTTTCAATACTGAATCCACCTGTTTTCTTGATGTTGTCAGGATAACCACTGGCGGCAATCGCATGGTCCACTTTTGTAAAACGATCAATGGGAACCTGAACCGCATCGGGCTGTTGAGAAAAGGGAGATGGTATCAAATCCGGCATGATATGCGAGTAGCGATTGAATGCGTGATTCAATTCATCGGAACTCAATTCTGGGAAATTTTTTCTCCAGAATGCCATTTGAGGCACTGCAGTCGTGTGGCTCAATGAGCGAAAACCCAAGCCGTTGGCAGTTGCTCCATGGAGATGAGGAAAAACAAGTATGTTGTTATTCTTGGTTTCTTGCTCTTGCAGGTATTTTACAATTTCATTCGGTTGAAGGTTGAAGATTGGCCAAGCAGATTGCAGCGGATTGAATCGACCAAAAATGATGACGCCAAAAACCAATGAGGCAAGGGCAATGGATTCGTGATGAAGTATTGCTTTCTTTCTTGCGACAATGTATATGGCAATCAGTACAAAAACAAAAAGAAGGTCTTCCATTTTTTTTGCACCAAAAGGATATTTGAAAACGGCCCATCCGGCCAGAATGGAAGCGGAAAGCAACGCAAGACGTTTCAGTGAAAATTTCAAGCCGATGGTGTTTGCTGTATATAAGAAAATCAAGGTTAAAAGTACACCACTGGCATATTGCATTCTTGCTGGCTCAACATGGTCCCAAAGCAGTATTTTTCCAAATTGGTATGGAATGGGTATGGTTATCCAGATCAGCTGAATAACAAGACCTCCCAATAATGTGATAAAAGCTCTTCGCTTCGAAGCATCACTCCACAATTGTCCATAGTTTTCATAGTTCAGAAAGAAGAGCACAGTCGCATAGTAATACATGCCAACCGTTCCGATCTCGCAGATATTGATTCCAATCAGGCTGTTATAAACCCAGCTGAAATTGATGGCAGGGAGAAACCATGAAGCGATGAACCTGACGGGGACTCCACCACCCATTGAATGGCGGCTGCCTGGGTATATGGTGCTGCTCGTAGCAGAAAGGTAATCGTAGAGATACAGGGCTGCAGTTCCCGCAGCAAGTGCTGCGGCAATTAGCACCCATACCAGTTTTCGTGGTCTGAAGATGTGTGGCTGCTTGGCAATCAATACAACTAGGCCGACAAATGCGAGTGAGATCTGTATTGGTGGATAAAAATTAGTCAGTAGCCAGAAGACAGCTGCATAATAAAACCATATCAGTTGCAATGATAATCTAATATTCAGAAGGAATGGAATAATGGTCCACGGAAAAATTGCAAGCAATGGACCTTTCTCATTCCACCAAAATTGACTAAATCCGGTGAAGTACAGGCCGAAAGAAAGCATGGCTGCGACCGCATCGCTGGCACCAAATTTCTTGAAAAGGAATGCGTAGCCACTAATGAAGAGTGCAAAGATAGCAAACCAGTGAAATGAATAGGCATAGGCTGGATTTATCAGTCCATACAGCCACATTGTGGGCTTAAAGGCAATGCCCCAATCAGCGATAGGTAAACCATAATTGATGCGCAGATCTTCTTCGTATAGCGATGTCTTGTTATAGCGCTCGAAATGGTTGCGTACTGTTGCTTGCGTCAGAGGCGTTACGACCGCCCACTCATCCGCGCGAATCGATCGCGGCTTTCCTAGCGTGGGGCTGATGTCCTGGTAGCCATAGTGATTGCTGAGCGCGTAGGCATAAGAGGAGGGAGACCAACTATGGCTCACATACACTGCACCAATGATCAGCCAAAAAGAGAAAAAAAGCGTCCGCCAACTTATTTTTTTCATTAATCACTCAGTGAATTTATTTCTGTGACCAAGAGCGCCTTTCGGCTCTACAGGGGCTGACCTTGGCCGAAAATCCAGCCAATGATCTGCCTATTTCCCAAGGTTCTTGTCTAATTGACTCGAATACCTTGCATGATGAAGGCTTCGGAGGTCTCCTGTCGAGCGGATGCGAAGGGAGTTTGTGAGTTGCTGCTACTTTATCCAACGCCATGCTTGGAGTGGTGCAGAGCGGATGGTACAACGTATCTTCAAGATTGATTTAAAAAATCTTTGATTTTAGATATTTTTTGGATAACGTGAATCGCTGCTCTGGGGAAGGCGAAGCCGCAACCAGCACTTCATGTGCAAACGTACCAAGTGGAGGAGGGTGAACCGTGATCGTTTCGTCCCTTCTGCGGCCTTTTGAGCGGCAGGCAGAAGGATTGTTCCCAATACGATGCACGATAGTTGCCTGAGAGAGTGGGTGCCATACCCTGAAAAATTCGTACGGACCACCGTTGGGGTAGTGCAGGCTGCGATGGCTATCGCGTATGACTGTGCTGCCCACAGGTCATGGAAACAGGGCACAGTAACTGTGCCTGGGTGAAGTCAGGGCCCAGGACATGCGCCTTTGGCAGTCTGCCCGTGAGGCAACGGCAGGTAAGGTGCCGTGATCTGGAGTACTGGGCCCCCGCCATTGGCTCTTGGTGGCCGATGGCGCCACCTCTGGGCGAAGGTGCTATCCGTTGGCCTGCAATTCCAACCCCGCATGCTCCCGCAGCGGATGGAAATGGATCTTGGGGAAGCGTTCCTGGGCCAGGCGCACGTCATACGGGCTGGTGCACAGATAGGCCAGGGTGTCGGCTGCGTCGTGGGCTAGGCGCATGGGGTAGGCGTTTTCAAACTCGCGCAGTTCTGCTGGCGAATCGGCCGTGATCCAGCGTGCGCCGGTGTACTGGCAACCTTCCAGGCGCACGTCGCAGTCGTATTCGGTCTTCAGGCGGTGCTGCACCACTTCAAACTGCAACTGACCCACGGCGCCCAGCAGCATGTTGCCGCCGACATCGGGTTTGAACACCTGGATGGCGCCTTCTTCGCCCAATTGCATCAGGCCTTGCTGCAACTGCTTGGTGCGCAGCGGGTTCTTCAGCACCACGGTCATGAACATTTCAGGCGCGAAGAAAGGCAGGCCCGTGAACTGCAGGCTGGGGCCGTCGGTGATGGAGTCGCCCAGTTGTACGCCGCCATGGATGGTAAAGCCGATGATGTCGCCTGCGTAGGCCTCATCGACTGCTTCGCGGCGCTGGGACATGAAGGTGACGACCGATGTGGGGCGCAGTTCCTTGCCGGTGCGCTGCACCTTCATCTTCATGCCCGGTGTGTATTTGCCCGAGGCCACGCGCACGAAGGCGATACGGTCACGGTGGTTGGCGTCCATATTGGCCTGCACCTTGAACACCACGCCTGAGAAGCTTTTGTCTTCTGGGTGGATGGTGCGCTCTTCGCGATTGCGGTTCACTTCGGTAAAGGCTACGCGTGGGCCGGGTGGGGGCGACATGTCGACCACGGCATCCAGCACTTCCATCACCCCGAAGTTGTTCACACCCGAGCCAAAGAACACGGGGGTGAGTTTGCCTGCCAGGAAGGCTTCATGGTCCCATTCGGCAGAGGCACCCACGGCCAGTTCCATGGATTCGAGCGCATCGTCGAAGGCTTTGCCGAAGCGGGCGCGCAGCTTGTCGGTATCCGACAGCGGGATCACTTCGAAATCCTGCGGGCGCTTTTCGCTGCCCGCGGCAAACACCGTCATGCTCTGCGAGCGCAGGTTGATGATGCCGCCAAAGCTTTTGCCCTGGCCCACGGGCCAGGTGATGGGGCAGCAGGGCATACCCAGCTCGCGCTCCACCTCGTCCATGATGTCCAGCGGATCACGCACTTCGCGGTCCATCTTGTTGACGAAGGTGATGATGGGCGTGTCACGCTGGCGGCAGACTTCGATGAGGCGCCGGGTTTGTGCTTCCACACCGTTGGCAGCATCAATCACCATCAGTGCGGAGTCCACGGCCGTCAACACGCGGTAGGTGTCTTCCGAGAAGTCCTTGTGACCAGGGGTGTCGAGCAGATTGATCACATGGTCGCGGTAGCTCATCTGCATCACCGATGAGGCCACCGAGATGCCGCGCTGCTTTTCGATTTCCATCCAGTCGGATGTGGCATGGCGGCTGGCCTTGCGGCCCTTGACGGCACCCGCGATCTGGATCGCACCCGAGAACAGCAGCAGCTTTTCGGTCAAGGTGGTCTTACCAGCGTCCGGGTGGGAGATGATGGCGAAGGTGCGGCGGCGGCGGGTTTCGGGAGCGTAGGACACAGTAGCAGTACGAATGGGGAGGCAGGTCCGTGCAGGACTGCAAAAAACAAAGCCAGCAGGCGCTGGCTGAAACTGGGGCAATTTTAGCGGATGGCAGAATCTTTGCCCAAAGGGGCTGCTTTACGCAGGAAATCAGGGCGTTTGTAGCGAAGCGCCTGCGATTCGGTGCACCGCCATGGCGTGACACGCTGGGCGCGTGGGAGTGGGGGTGCAGATGGCTGAGGCGAAGCGTTCACTGGGACAGAAAGCGCTTCAGGCGCAGCGCAGGCGCTTCAATCCAGTGCCACAACAGATAGCCCAGCAGCATCGACAGCACGCAGGACAGTGCCATGCTGGCATAGAAGTTCATCGACGGCCACAGGGCATACACGGCCTGTGCGATGGGACAGCCCGAGAGGTAGACGCCGTAGGAGGGATCGCCCAGGCGGCTGACCCATCCCGAAAAAACCGATGTCGTGCTCCCCAGGTAGATGAGCAGCGCTGGCAGCACCAGTAGACCGGATGTGTGCTGCAGCCCGGTGAGCCAGAAGAACAGCGCAATCGGAATGAGGCCGAAGGTGATGGCGGCGGCATGGGGCAGGAATCGATCGCGGTGCAGTGCAATCAGCGCGCCACAGGCAAAATAGGCCGGGTACTCGTACCAGTGCATCATCACGCCCCAGAAATCGGCGTTGTAGCCCACGATGAACACCAGGATGTAGCCCAGTAGGGCAAAGGTTGCAATCCAGCGCTTGCGAAAAACACCCACCACGCCGGCCGCGGCCAGCGCGGCGTAGCACATCGTTTCCATGGGGATGGTCCACAGCGGCCCGTTCATCAGTGTGTCCAGGGGGTTGTTCATGAACACGCCGGGCAGGTTGACGTAGGCGCGGTACATCAACAGGTTCCTGAAGTACTCCAGCGTCTGGCCATGGCTGAGGAACTCCCTGGCCGGCAGATTGGTGAACAGCAGGCCAAATACAAAGATGTTCAGCACCACTGCGGCCAGCATGCCCGGCCACAGGCGCAGGAGGCGCTTGGCGGAGAACTTCACCAGGTGTGGTTCGCGCAGCCAGCTGGTGGTGACCAGATAGCCACTGATGGTGAAGAAGGTCATCACGGCCACGCCGCCGATCATGCCGACATTCATCCAACTGGGGCCCTCGTGGTCACTGATGTAGTAGTGGTGGCAGACGATCACGGCCAGCGCTGCGCAAATCCGGAGGATGTCGAACGAGTTGCCGCGGTGCGAAGTGGATGCCATGGAAAAAGAGATGCCAAAGGGGAAAAACGCTGCGCCACTATACCTTTCATAGCTGATGGCGCTAATCAGTCGGTTGCTGGTGCATGTTCCTGCACCCATCTTGATGCGATCTTGATACCACCTGCCCCATTCTCTACACGCGCTTGATGCGCATATTTTTACATTTCTTCCAGCGTTGGCGTTGGGCCAGCGTCGTTGTATGGCTTCGTCTGCGCACATTGAGCGCTCGGGCGGGGCAGGAGGAAATGGAAATGCCTTACCACTGGGTGGAAGTATTGGCGGTACTTGCCGCTGGCGGGCTCTTTGCCTATCTCGGCTACGCGCTGCTGCGCCCCGAAAAATTCTGAAGGGACCACCATGCAAATGCTGCAAGATCTGATCTTTGTTAGCCTGACGTTCGCCTGCTTTGCGGGACTGTTGGGCTTTTTGCGCGCGCTGACGCGCATCTGACAGGGAGCACACCATGTGGTTACCCTGGATGGAATTTGCCGCAGTACTCGCGGTTCTGACGGTGCTGGTCGTCCCCACGGGCCAGTGGTTGGCGCGGTGTTTTACCAGCGACCACCACACCTGGCTGGAGCGGCTCAGTTACCGCGCGTTGGGCGTGAACCCCGGCGAGCAGATGGGATGGCAGCGTTATGGCGCGGCCCTGTTGCTGTCCAATGCGGCCATGATGCTGCTGGGCTATCTGGTGCTGCGGCTGCAAGGCTGGCTGCCGCTCAATCCGCTGCAGTTCGCGGCCCAAACACCTGATCTGGCATTCAATACCGCTGCTTCGTTCATCACCAACACCAACTGGCAAGCCTATGGGGGGGAGAGCAGCCTCTCTAATGCCACGCAGATGGCGGTCATCACCTTTCTGATGTTTGCGGGGGCGACCACGGGTGTGGCTGCAGGCGCAGGCTTTGTGCGCGGCTTGGCCCGTTCCAGCAGCAAGGATGTGGGTAACTACTGGGTGGACTACGTACGCGTGTTCTGGCGCGTGCTCCTGCCGCTCTCCTTTGTGCTGGCACTGGTCTATGTGTGGCAGGGCATTCCGCAGACGCTGCACACCGAGACCTGGGCAAGCACGCTCGAAGGCGCGCGCCAGCAACTGCTGACGGGCCCCGTCGCAAGCCTGGAGAGCATTAAGCATCTGGGAACCAACGGCGGCGGTTTCTTCAACGCGAATGCTGCGCATCCGTTCGAGAATCCGACGCCGCTCACCAATATGCTGCACATCCTGGCCATGCTGCTGATTCCCGCGAGCATGACCTATGCATTCGGCTCCATGCTGCTGCGCCGCCGCCAGGGTTGGGTGCTGTATGGCGCCTGCATGGTGATGTTCGTAGGTTTTCTGAGCCTGGTGTTCATGGCCGAGCAGCAAGGCAGCAGCCTGCTGGCACGCGCCGGGGCCGACCAGCAGTGGAGCCTTGCGCAGCCAGGCGGCAATATGGAGGGCAAGGAATTGCGCTTTGGCATTGCCGACACCGCGCTGTTCGTGACCACCACCACAGCCGCCACTACAGGCTCGGTCAATGCCATGCACGATTCGCTCACGCCCCTGGGTGCCATCACGCCGCTGGCGCTGATGATGCTCAACTGCGTGTTCGGGGGCGACGGGGTGGGACTGATCAACCTGATTCAATACGCCATCCTCACGGTTTTCCTGGCCGGCATGATGATCGGCCGCACGCCGGAGTTTCTGGGCAAGAAGATCGAGGTGCGCGAGATCAAACTGGTCATGCTCTCGGTGCTGGCGCATCCGGCCAGCATTCTGGGATTCACGGCGCTGGCCATGCTGTGGCCTGGCGCATCCGACAGTCTGAACAACCGTGGCCCGCACGGTTTCTCGGAAATTCTGTATGCCTATGCTTCGGCTACAGCCAACAACGGCTCGGCTTTCGCGGGGTTGAATGCCAATACGCCGTTCTTCAACACCACGCTGGGTCTGGCCATGATCGTGGGGCGTTTTCTCACGCTGCTGCCCATGCTGGCGGTGGCCGGCAGCATGGCGGCCAAAACCACAGTGCCTGCGGGGCCTGGCACCTTTCCCACGGCATCGCCGCTCTTCTTGGGGTTGCTGGTGTTTGTGGTGCTGGTGGTGGGCGGGCTCACCTTTTTGCCAGCGCTGGCGCTGGGGCCTGTCGTGGAGCACCTGCAAATGCTGGTGGGGCACCTCTATCCCTGATGCATGCACACCCCCTGAGTCGCTTCGCGCCTTCCCCAGCTCTTGCTGCGGGGCGGCCCTTGTCCGGCTGCCCACACTTGGGGAATGCCGGTCTCAGAGCCTGGGGCGTTGCCAGGGCGCACTGATATCTCCGCTGGGAGCAACACTATGAAATCGTCTTCTCTTTCCCTCTCCGTATCCGTAGCATCGGCTACGGATACCGAATCGTCTCCGGCTTCCTGGGGGCGTCTGGTAGCCAGCAGCGTACGCGCCGCCGTGGCCGTCATGCTGGTCGGCGGCATTGTCTATCCGCTGGCGACAACCGGCGTGGCTCAGGCTCTGCTGCCGTATGCAGCCAATGGCAGCCTGATCGAGCGCAATGGCCAGGTGCTGGGTTCGGCCCTCATCGGCCAGCAGTTTGCGGGTGCCAACTATTTCCACGGAAGGCCCAGCGCCACGGTGGCGCCGGACCCCGACAAGGAGGGCGCCAGCATCGCTGCGCCCTATAACGCCGCACAGTCAAGTGGCAGCAACCAGGGAGGTACCCACAAGGAACTGGCCGAGACAGTGGCTGCCCGCGTAGTGCAGTACCGCACCGATAACGCCTTGGCCACCGATGCGGTGGTGCCCGTGGACGCGGTCACGGCTTCGGCGTCGGGTCTGGATCCGCACATCTCCGTGGCCAATGCCTTGCTGCAGTTGCCGCGTGTGGCGCAGGCGCGCAAGCTGAACCAAGAACAGGTGCGGCAGTTGATTGCGCAGAGCACGCAGGGGCGTACCTTTGGCCTGCTGGGCGAGCCACGCGTCAATGTGCTGCGCCTCAATATGGCGCTGGATACACAGCAACCTGCTGCAAAGGAGTGAGCCATGAGCAGCCTTAAAGTGAAAGCAGGCACGAGCCTGTTCGAGCCACGCCTGGTGCGCGATGCCCTGTTCGATGCGATGCGCAAGCTATCGCCGCGCACGCAATGGGCCAATCCGGTGATGTTCGTGGTCTATCTGGGCGCCATCTTGACCACGCTGCTGTGGGTGCAGAATCTGCGTGAGCCCGGCTCCGCTGCAGGCGGCGAAGGCGCCGGTTTTGCGTTGGCGATTGCGCTGTGGCTATGGTTCACGGTGCTGTTCGCCAACTTTGCCGAGGCGCTGGCCGAAGGCCGCAGCCGCGCCCAGGCGGCCAGCTTGCGCAGCATGAAACGCGATACCGTGGCCAAGGTGCTGCAGCAGCCACATTTCGGCAGTGCATGGATTCCGGTACGGGCGAGCGAGCTGCGCAAGGGCGCAGTGATTCTGGTGGAGGCCGGAGACACCATCGCTCTGGATGGCACGGTGATCGAAGGCGTTGCCTCGGTGGATGAAAGCGCGATTACTGGTGAATCGGCACCCGTGATCCGCGAGGCGGGCGGTGACTTTTCATCGGTAACGGGTGGCACACGCGTGCTGTCGGACTGGCTGGTGGCGGAAATCACGGTCAACCCTGGTGAATCCTTCCTGGATCGCATGATCTCCATGGTCGAATCGGCCAAGCGCCAGAAGACACCCAATGAACTGGCGCTGACCATTCTGCTCGTGGGTCTGACTCTGGTCTTCCTGCTGGTGATCGTCACGCTGTGGCCGTTCTCGGCCTTTGCCGTGGCGCAGGCGGGTTCAGGCACGGTGGTTGGCATGGCTGTGCTGGTGGCATTGCTGGTTTGCCTGATTCCTACCACCATTGGCGGGCTGCTGTCGGCCATTGGCGTTGCCGGCATGAGCCGCATGATGCAGGCCAATGTGATCGCCACTTCGGGCCGTGCCGTGGAGGCTGCAGGCGATGTGGATGTGCTGCTGCTGGACAAGACCGGCACCATCACCTTGGGGAACCGCCAGGCGAGTGAATTCTTGCCTGCGCCGGGTGTGTCGGTGCAGCAGTTGGCTGAAGCCGCGCAACTGGCATCGATAGCCGATGAAACCCCCGAAGGCCGCAGTGTTGTGGCTTTGGCCCGGGAGCGCCATGGCGTTGCCGAACGCAACGCCCAGGACCTTGCAGCCGAATTTGTGCCCTTTACCGCGCAGACGCGCATGAGCGGCGTGGATCTTTCCACGCCAGAAGGTGCGCGCCAACTGCGCAAGGGCGCCTTTGATGCGGTGCGGCAGCACGTGGAGGCTCTGGGCGGCAGCCTGCCTGCCGGTGTGCAGCAGGCGGTGGACAATGTGTCGCGCAAGGGCAGCACACCGCTGGTGGTGGCCGATGGCGCCCGTGTGCTGGGCGTCATCGAGCTCAAGGACATCGTCAAGCCCGGCATGCGCGAGCGTTTTGCCGAACTGCGCCGCATGGGCATCCAGACGGTGATGGTGACGGGCGACAACCCGCTTACCGCGGCCGCCATTGCCGCCGAGGCGGGCGTGGATGACTACCTGGCCGAGGCCCGGCCCGAGGACAAGCTGCGTCTGATCCGCTCGCACCAGGCGGCTGGCCGCCTTGTGGCCATGACGGGCGACGGCACCAACGATGCGCCAGCCCTGGCGCAGGCCGATGTGGCAGTCGCCATGAACAGCGGCACGCAGGCTGCCAAGGAAGCTGGCAACATGGTGGATCTGGACAGCAACCCCACCAAGCTCATCGAGGTGGTGGAAACCGGCAAGCAGATGCTGATGACGCGCGGCGCGCTCACCACCTTCAGCATTGCCAACGACGTGGCCAAGTATTTCGCCATCATTCCGGCGGCTTTCGTGGGCACTTACCCCCAATTGGCGTCCCTCAATGTGATGCAACTGCACAGCGCCGACTCGGCCATCCTGAGTGCGGTGATCTTCAATGCCCTGATCATCATTGCCCTGGTGCCGCTGGCCCTGCGCGGTGTGCGCTACCAAGCCGTGGGGGCGGCGGTGCTGCTGCGACGGAACATGCTGGTCTACGGGGTGGGCGGGCTGATCGTGCCGTTCGTGGGCATCAAGATCATCGATATGCTGCTGACGGCTCTGGGGCTGGTATGAGCCTGGCGCTGAAAACACCGACAATGCCAAGACGATGGCGGTAAGCACCAACAATACTCCGGCGCCACCAGCGCGTCCAGACCCGGACGCGCTGGTGGCGCAGCTGCATGCCGAGCAGCAGCAGGCTGCACGCGGAAAGCTGCGCATCTACTTTGGCTCCAATGCCGGTGTGGGAAAGACCTATGCCATGCTGGCGGCTGCGCAGCGCGAGCGGCATGCGGGCCGTTCCATCCTGGTGGGCCTCGTGGAAACGCATGGAAGGGCCGAGACAGAACAGCAATTGCACGGTCTGGAGCAATTGCCGCGCCGCCATCTGCCCTACCAGGGGCGGCAATTGACCGAGTTCGATCTTGACGCCGCGCTGCTGCGCCACCCCGAGGTGCTGCTGCTCGACGAGCTGGCGCACAGCAATGTGCCGGGGGCACGCCATCCCAAGCGTTGCCAGGATGTGGAGGAGCTACTCGCCGCAGGCATCGATGTCTGGACCACGCTCAACGTGCAGCACCTGGAAAGCCTCAACGATGTGGTGGGCGGCATCGTAGGCATCAAGGTGCATGAGACTGTGCCCGACCAGGTTTTTGACAATGCCGATGAGGTGATCGTCGTCGACATTCCGCCCGAGGAGCTGCTCAAGCGCCTCAAGGCAGGCAAGGTCTACCCGCTGGAGCAGGCCGAGCGCGCCTCGCACAACTTCTTTCGTCTGGGCAATCTGCTGGCCCTGCGTGAGCTGGCGTTGCGGCGCACGGCCGACCGTGTTGACGAGGACATGCGCGACTACCGGCGCGAGCGCGCCATCGGTGAAGTCTGGCCCGCCCGTGAGCGATTGCTTGTCGGTGTGGGCGGCCATGCGGGCGATGATGCGCTGGTGCGTCAGGTAGCGCGGCTGGCGCGGCGGCTGGAAGCCGACTGGATGGTGGTCTATGTGGATGCTCCCGAGCGCCAGCACCGGCCGCGCCGCGCGCAGGAGGGTGTGCTCAAAACATTGGCGCTGGCCGCGCGCCTGGGCGCCGACACGGCCACGATCCCCGGCGCCGATGTGGCCCAGGCGCTGGTGGCCTTTGCCCATGAGCGCAATGCCAGCCATCTAGTGCTCGCACGCGTACAGCGCCGCGTCTCCCGCTGGCTGCCGTGGGCAGCGGCCAGCCTGCCCGAGCAGATTGCGCGGCTGGACCCGGGGCTGGACGTGCTGGTGCTGTCTCCGCCTGTCCCCAAGAACGGGAGCGCCGTGCGCAAGCCCGTGCATGAGCGCAAGCCGATGGCATGGCTCGGTTACGCCGGAGCCACCCTGGCCTGCGTGGCCGCCGCCGTGGTGGCAGAGCTGCTGCTGCAGGTGTTCGACCCGGCCAACGTGGTCATGCTCTTCCTGCTGGTGGTGGTGCTGTCGTCCTTGCGCTGGGGGCGGGGGCCGGGTGCCTGGGCTGCGCTGCTGTCGGTGCTGCTGTTTGATTTCTACTTTGTGCCGCCGCGCAATTCGTTCAGCGTCAATGACACGCAGTACATCTTCACCTTCTGCCTGATGCTGGGCGTGGCCCTGGTCTGCGGCCAGCTCATGGCGCGGTTGCGCCACGAGGCGCGTGTGGCGGCAGAGCGGGAGCGGCGTGCCGGGGCGCTGGCCCGGTTGGCGCGCGACCTGTCAGGCGCGCTCACGCAGGAGCAAGTGGCGCAGATTGCGCTCACCACGGTATCGGGCGTGTTCGATGCGCAGACAGGTCTGCAATTGCCCGATGCGCAGGAAAGCCTGCATGCCGTTGCCGGTAGCGAAGGCCCCATGGATGCCAGCATTGCGCGCTGGAGCATGGAGCACGGTCAGCCTGCGGGGCAGGGCACTGACACCCTGCCCGCATCGCCCGCGCTGTATGTGCCGCTGATGGCGCCGGTGCGCGCGCGCGGTGTACTGGTGCTGCACCTGCGCAGGCCGCAGCGGCTTCATGTGCCGGAAGAGCGCCGCCTGCTGGATGCCTGTGCGAGCCAGATTGCACTGGCGCTCGAACGCGTGCACTTCGTCGAGGTGGCGCAGGAGACCCAGGTGGCCATGGAAGGAGAGCGGCTGCGCAACACCTTGCTCTCAGCGGTGTCGCACGATCTGCGTACGCCACTGACCGGTATTCTGGGCGCAGCCCAAGCCGCCCTGCCACGGGTGCCACCGGGTGCGGCGGCAGACATGCTGATGCAGATTCGCAACCAGGCCGAGGCATTGCAGCAACTGGTGGATAACCTGCTGACCATGGCGCGCATGCAGCAGGGCGGCGTGCATCTCAAGCGCGAATGGCTGCCCGCCGAAGAGCTGGTGGGCAGTGCGCTGCGGCAGATGCACGGCCGTCTGGCCGGGCATGTGGTGCGCACCGATCTGCCAGCAGGCCTGCCGCTGCTCCATGTGGATGCGGTGCTGATGGAACGTGTGCTGGTCAACCTGCTGGACAACGCTGCCAAATACACGCCGCCCGGCACGACACTGACGCTGGCCTGCCATGTGGAGCAGGATGCACAGGGCATCGATCATTGTCTTCTTACGCTACAGGATGATGGGCCAGGACTGCCAGCACACCTGGATGCGGCACTGTTGTTTGAGCCGTTCACACGCGGGGTGGTGGAATCCTCCGTCTCCGGCATGGGCCTGGGTCTCACGCTGGCACAGCGCATTGTCCAAGCGCATGGCGGGCGCCTGGAAGCCACTTCCGTCGGCCCTGGGCAGGGTACGATCTTCGCCGTCCACCTGCCCGTGCCCGAGCAACCGGCTTTGGACGATTGAAACGGCTTTTCTCATGACTGTTGCAGCCCACCGCGTACTATTGATTGAAGATGACCTGGCCATACGCCGCTTTATCCGCCTGGCCCTGGAGGACGAAGGCTGGCAGGTGTTCGAGGCAGAGACGGCACGGCGTGGCCTGATCGAGGCCGCGAGCCGTCAGCCCGATGTGGTGGTCTTGGACCTGGGCCTGCCCGATGCCGATGGCAAGAGTGTGATTGCCGAACTGCGCAGCTGGAGCCCTCTGCCGGTGCTGGTGCTGTCGGCCCGGGACCGCGAAGAGGAAAAGGTAGCCGCCCTCGACGCCGGCGCTGATGACTACCTGACCAAACCCTTCGGTGTGCCGGAACTGCTCGCGCGGCTGCGCGTGCTGCTGCGCCGCCGCCAGCAGATGCCTGCCGACACAGCGCCTTCCAGCCGCGCACGCTTTGGCGAGGTGACGGTCGATCTGGCCACGCACGAAGTCAGCCGGGGATCGGAGGTCGTGCACCTCACGCCCATCGAGTTCCGACTGCTGGCTGCACTGATCGCGGGCCAGGGCCGCGTGCTGACGCACCGCCAACTGCTGCTGCAGGTGTGGGGTCCGGAATACCTGGATAGGCCCCATTACCTGCGCGTGCACATGGCCAACCTGCGCCAGAAGGTCGAGGCCGACCCGGCCCAGCCCCGGCACCTGCAGACGGAGTTGCAGGTGGGTTACCGCCTCGTGGGGCTGGCGGCGGCTTAGAGCCGCTTCAGAACCCGTTTAACCCATCATTTTTTGCAGCGCCATGGCCGTCGCATACATGCCAAGGCCAAAGACGGCATGGGTGACGATGCTGTGCAAGCGTGCAATCCAGGGCCGGGGCGCGCGGCTGGCCGCCACACCCATGCCCATGCCCGGCTGCATGATGAAGAATGGAAACACCACGGTTGCCACACCAAAAGCCAGTGCAGGCCACAAGGTGGGTGCGCTCAGCCATGCCATACCCTCCAGGGCCACAAGGGTCAGGGCAAACACCAGGCCGATGAGGTAATGCACGGTCCAACCCACGGCGGCCTCGTGTGCCCTGGGTTTGGCAGCGGGGATCGGCACTTGTGCGGGGCGACTCTCGGGCAGATAGAGCAGCCAGCGTCCGACCAGCGCGTAATTGAGTGCAGGGGTGCCGAACAGGCGCTTGCGCAGCAGGGCCCAGAGGTCGGTGATGGCGGTGGCGCCCAGGCCCACTGCCAGGGTCTGGGCCAGGATATGCGAGAGGGGAACAGGGTTGTCAATGTGCATATGGCTTGCCTTGTTGGAAGAAAACACCCACTATGCAAATTGAAGTCAACTTCAAGTCAACCACGCATGCTCATCGATATCGGCGAGGTGGCGCGTCGCTCGGGTCTTACCGCTGCCACCCTGCGTTACTACGAGGCCCAGGGCCTGATTTCCTCCTGCGCGCGGCATGGCCTGCGCCGCCAGTACCAGCCCCAGGTGCTGCAGCAACTGGCCATGATTGCGCTGGGCCGCACGGCGGGTTTCTCGCTGGCCGAAATTCGGCAGATGTTCGGTGACGACGGCGCGCTGGAAGTGGACCGGCAGGCGCTTGCCAGCAAGGCCGATGAGCTGGACCGCTCCATACGCCGGCTGACCACGCTGCGCGAAGGCCTGCGCCATGCCGCCCAGTGCCCCGCGCCTCGCCATATGGATTGCCCGAAATTTCAGCGGATTCTGCTTGCGGCTTCCCGCCCGGCTCCCAAACGGGCTTGAGACCTGCTGCAGCGCAGAAGATGCGGCGGCGTTTATAATGGCGCGCTATCCGAGGAGCGTTGCAGCGTCCCCATCAGGCGGGGCGTGAGGCTCGGATCCCCTATCGCAACGACGCTCACCCACGCTTTCTGTGCGGTGAGATGGTGTATCTCCTTCTGCCGTAGAACGTGGTTTTTCATTCATTTTTTGGAGAAAACCATGAACGCTGCTGTTCGTTTCAACCCCGCTGATTCCGCGATTGCCGACATTTCCCTGGCCGATTGGGGCCGCAAGGAAATCAAGATCGCCGAAACCGAAATGCCTGGCCTGATGGCCATCCGCGAAGAGTTCGCTGCGGCCCAGCCCCTCAAGGGCGCCCGCATCACCGGCTCGCTGCACATGACGATCCAGACCGCCGTGCTGATCGAAACGCTCAAGGCACTGGGCGCCGATGTGCGCTGGGCTTCGTGCAACATCTTCTCCACGCAGGACCACGCCGCTGCCGCCATTGCCGCGACCGGCACGCCCGTCTTCGCCATCAAGGGCGAATCGCTCAAGGACTACTGGGATTACACCCACGCCATCTTTGAATTCGGCGACAAGGGCGCTGAAGGCGAAGGCCCGAACATGATCCTGGACGATGGCGGCGATGCCACCATGCTGATGCACCTGGGCAAGAAGGCCGAGAAGGACCTGTCCGTGCTGGCCAACCCCACGAGCGAAGAAGAAAAGATCGTTTTTGCCGCCATCAAGGCCAAGCTGGCTGTCGATGCCTCCTGGTACAGCCGCAAGTCGGCCCAGATCATGGGCGTGACCGAGGAAACCACCACCGGCGTGCACCGTTTGAACGAAATGTCGGCCAAGGGCACCTTGCTGTTCCGCGCGATCAATGTGAACGATTCGGTGACCAAGTCCAAGTTCGACAACCTGTACGGCTGCCGTGAATCGCTGGTGGACGGCATCAAGCGTGCCACCGACGTGATGATTGCCGGCAAGGTGGCCTGCGTGGCTGGCTATGGCGATGTGGGCAAGGGCTCGGCCCAGGCGCTGCGTGCGCTCTCTGCACAGGTGTGGGTGACCGAGATCGACCCGATCAACGCCCTGCAAGCCGCCATGGAAGGCTACAAGGTCGTGACCATGGAATACGCCGCTGACAAGGCCGACATCTTTGTGACCACCACCGGCAACAAGGACATCATCCGCCACGAGCACATGGTTGCGATGAAGGATCAGGCCATCGTCTGCAACATCGGTCACTTCGACAACGAAATCGACGTTGCCTCGATCGAGAAGTACCAGTGGGAAGAAGTCAAGCCACAGGTCGACCAGATCACCTTCCCCGATGGCAAGAAGATCACCCTGCTGGCCAAGGGCCGGCTGGTGAACCTGGGCTGCGCCACGGGCCACCCCAGCTTTGTGATGTCGTCTTCGTTCGCGAACCAGACCATCGCCCAGATCGAGCTGTTCACCAAGCCCGAGGCCTATGAAGTGGGCAAGGTCTACGTGCTGCCCAAGATTCTGGACGAAAAGGTGGCACGCCTGCACCTCAAGAAGGTGGGCGCGATGCTGACCGAGCTGACCGATGACCAGGCTTCCTATATCGGCGTGAAGAAGGAAGGCCCTTACAAGCCTGAAACTTACCGCTATTGAGCTTCAGGCTGCGTCGCACCGCTCTTTTAAATAAAGAGAAAGACGGTGCAAAAATCATAGCTGTTGGCGCTTGTTTAGAGCTGGTTGTAGATGAAATCTATCCATGATTGGCTTTGAGTATGCGCCAATGGCTATCAAAATGAGAGAGGATTGCGCATGCGCGCTGATGTGTTTTTGGTGGATGCGGGCCTCGCATCAACGCGCTCGCAGGCGCAGCGATTGATTGCGTCTGGCGTGCAGTGGCGCACCACGGTGCTGGCGCCATGGATCAAGGTTGCCAAGAATGGCGACGAGATTCCTGCGGGCGCTGAAGTGCAATTGCTGGATGCATCGGAAGCCAAGTACATCTCGCGCGGTGGCCTCAAGCTTGAAGGCGCGCTGGCAGCCACCGGCATTGCGGTCAAAGACCTGCGCTGTCTTGATGTGGGCCAGAGCACCGGTGGCTTTACCGACTGCCTGCTGCAGGCAGGCGCTGCCCAGGTCATCGGCATTGATGTAGGGCAAGGTCAGTTGCATGAGCGGCTGCGTAGCGACGCACGCGTGGTCTGCGTCGAAGGTTTCAATGCCCGTTCGCTGACTCCGGAATCACTGCAGGCGGCGTGTGATGAAGCCCTCTGCGAAATCGTCGAAGAGGAAGAGGACAACGACACCCAGCCCGTGGCACCCTATGCATGGATGCGCAATGGCGGCCAGGTGAGCGACGACTACGACGACAGTGACGACGCCAAGGAGCAGGAGATAGAAAACTTCAAGGCCGAGCGCAGCGCCAAGGCGCGGGCACGGCTTGAGGGAACAATGCCTGTGGAGCGCCGCCGCAGGCCGGGTACCGAAAATGTGGACATCACGCCCGCTTTCGACGTGGTGACTGGCGATGTGTCGTTCATTTCGCTCACGCTGGTGCTGCCCGCTGTGGCGCGCGTGCTCAAACCCCACGGCCAGTTGTTGATGCTGGTCAAGCCTCAGTTCGAGTTGCAGCCCGGCCAGATCGGCAAGGGTGGCATTGTGCGCGACAAGGCCTTGTATGCCGAGGTCGAGCAGCGCATCCGCGACTGCCTCACGGACCAGGGCCTCACGGTCAGGCAGTGGCTGGATTCGCCCATTGAAGGCGGTGATGGCAACCACGAATTTTTTGTGCATGCCCAGCAAGGCGCACAGATCAAGGCGCCAGCAGATGCTGATACCAGTACCGATGCGGCGGAGACGGGTGAGTCCAAGCCGGCGGTCAAGAAGGCAGCAAAACGCCCGTCACGTGCTGACATGCGTGCCAAGCGTGAGAAACAGGAGCTGTACGAGGACCCCGAGGTGGCCAGTTTTGGCCAGCCCGGCCCCGCGCGTTCCAAGCAGAAGAAGCGCAACGAGCGCTGATCAACCATACCAATGAGACCAAGAGCAGGACGGCCATGACATTCCCCATCAGCTTTGAATTTTTCCCGCCCAAGACGCCCGAGGGCGCGCAGAAGCTGCGCGGCGTGCGCCAGGAGCTGTATGCACGAAAGCCACAGTTCTGCTCCGTCACCTACGGTGCAGGTGGCTCCACGCAGGAAGGCACTTTCGGCGTGGTCAAGGCGATCCTGGAAGAAGGCGTGGATGCCGCATCGCACTTCTCCTGCGTGGGTGCCACCAAGGCCAGCGTGCGCGAGCAGTTGCAGCAGCTCAAGGACATGGGCGTTAAGCGCCTGGTGGCATTGCGCGGCGACCTGCCCAGCGGCTATGGCCTGGGCGGCGAGTTTCACTATGCCAGCGATCTGGTGGCATTTATCAGACAGGAATTCGGCAAGGATTTCTACATCGAAGTGGCGGCCTATCCGGAAATGCATCCGCAGTCGCGCAGCCCTGAGGCCGACCTGCAGGCCTTCATCACCAAGGTGAAAGCGGGTGCTGATTCGGCCATCACGCAGTACTTTTTCAATGCCGATGCGTTTTGCAGATTTCAAGAAGATTTACAAAAACGCGGTGTCGACGTTCCGGTCATCCCGGGTATTATGCCGATCACCGGATCGACGCAGCTGATGCGTTTTTCCGATGCCTGTGGCGCAGAAATCCCCCGCTGGATCCGTCTGCGTCTGCAAGGCTTTGGCGATGATGTTGCCAGCATCCGCTCCTTCGGGCTGGATGTGGTGGCTCAGATGTGCGAAGACCTGCGCCGCAGAGGAGCGGTAGGGCTGCACTTTTACACGATGAACCAAAGCGCCGCCACACTGGCGATCTGCGACCGCCTGGGGCTGTAAGCGCCACTGCCTCGGCCCGCAGCGCAGTGGCTACAAGCGCTGCATGCCGAGGGAGTTGCCGTTGCCACCATTGTTACCATCCATTCCGCCCACCTGCCGCCGCCTGCTGGCCGCCATGGGCGCGGCGCTGTTGGTCAATGGCTGCGTGCACGCGCCGGTGGATGGTGATGGCAACACACAAGCTGCGGCCGATACCGCATCTGCTGCAACACAGCAGGCGACTGCGGACGCAACCGCTCCGGCATCTTCTGCGTCGGCAAGTCCTGCACCGCCCGCTCTGCCGGATACGGCCAAACCTGCCGATACATCTAGCCCGGGCGTCGAGGCCGTTGCGGCCTCTCCGGCGCCCGACAGCGCAGGGGATCGCTCTGCCGGCCTTTTTGACGAACGACGCGGCTTGGGTCTGGCGCTGCCGCCGTCAGGGCAGTTGGGCAGCAGCGACAGCCGTTCGCGGCGCTGGGATGTTCCCGATATTCCAGACACCTTGAAGCAGGACCCCTACCGCTCCAGTGACCAGCAGGGCATGGCCTCCTGGTATGGCGGCCAGTTTCACGGACGCAAAACCGCCAATGGCGAGCGGTTTGACAAGGAAGGTTTCACCGCAGCCCACAAAACCCTGCCGTTTGGCACGCAGATCTGCGTGCGCAGCATGGTCACCGGCAAAACGGTAGTGGTGCGTGTCAACGACCGCGGCCCCTACTCGGGCGATCGCATCATCGATCTCAGCCAGGGGGCTGCGCAGGAGTTGGGCATGCTCGGGCTGGGTATCAAGCCGGTGGAGCTGTGGACGCTGGACGATGATGCAGAACGCTGCCCATCCTTTGTAACGGCCGGTGGCCGCAATGGCGGGCGTCTGGCCGCGCCTGCGCGCCACACGGGGCAGGGCAAATCCACCGTGGCGCGAGACAGAAACACGGGCCGCGTGAAGGCAACCGTTCCCGCCAGGGCCAGCAAACCCGTGCCCGCCAAGACGGCGGCACAAAAGCGCCGCTAAAAATAATAGCAATCAGCGCACAGCTGTCAATAGCTGGTGCGGTATTTGACCCGATATCAATGGCCGCCGCTCTCGAGCGTGTACCCGGCGTTGCTGTCCTGCTGCAGCAACTCTGCCATCTGGGGCAAGGCTTGCTTCAGCTGGTCTTGCAGCACATAGGGCGGGTTGATGATGAACATGCCACTGGCAGGCAGACCGGGCCGCTTTTCTTCGCCTTGGCGCATGGCTGCGGTGATCTTGCTGGACTTGACCGTCAATTCGGCATTCAGCCAGCTCTTGCCTGCCTTGTTGGCCAGGGTCTTGAGACGGCGCGGCAGATCGTGCGCTTCCTGGCGCGGGATGATCGGGTACCAGACGGCGTAGGTGCCGGTGGGAAAGCGCTGCAGGCTGTCCGTCACCATGTCCAGCACGCGGCCGTAGTCGCTCTTCAATTCATAGCTGGGGTCGCACAGCACCAGCGCGCGGCGCGACGGTGGCGGCAGAAACTTCTTGATGCCGTCAAAACTGTCTTCCATCAGCACCTGCACCTGGCGACCGGCTTTGAGTTGGGCGATGTTGCCCGAGAGCGAACGGAAGTCCGTGGGGTGCAGCTCAAACAGCTTGAGCTTGTCGTGCTCGCGCAGCAGACGCTGCGTGATGAAGGGCGAGCCCGGGTAGACCTTGACCGTGGTGCTGTGGTTGAAGGCGGCCACCATGTCCACATAGTCCTGGAGCAGCGGGCACAGGTTTTCTGCACCCTCCAGGCGAAAGATGCCTTCATTCGATTCTGCACTGGTGGTGGCGTAGTCGCCATCCAGCCGGTACAGCCCTGCACCGGCATGGGTGTCCAGTACCGCCAGCGCAGCGTCCTTTTGCGTGAGGTATTGCAAGATGGCAATCAGGGTCGTGTGCTTGAGCACATCGGCGTGATTGCCGGCATGGAAGGCGTGGCGGTAACTGAACATAGGGCGCCAATGGTAGCGATCTTGGAGGCTGCAACCGCGCCAAAGGGGCATGTTGATCTCCAAAACCCCTGGTCTGCAACGTGAATGGGTACTTTACGGCCGCAGCCGATGCTTTTATAATGGAGGGCTTCGCAGCGATTTATGGGTCCCGCGGCGAAGCATGGCCGTCTTGTGCAGACATCTGCGCGAGCCAGCCATATCCCCGCCTAAGAGGCTTCCTGTACCGGCAATCCATAGGGCTGCCGGTATCAAGAAGAAGCACCGACCGCGGAAAAGGGCCTGCCAAACCCTCTATTGAAAGAGAAATCTCATGTCTACATTCAGCGCAAAACCCGCTGAGGTGCAACACGAGTGGTTTGTGATTGACGCCACCGATAAGGTGCTCGGACGTGTCGCCAGCGAAGTGGCACTCCGTCTGCGCGGCAAGCACAAGGCCATTTACACACCTCACGTTGACACCGGTGACTACATCGTCATCATCAACGCTTCCAAGCTCAAGGTCACTGGTACCAAGAACACGGACAAGGTGTACTACCGTCACTCGGGTTTCCCTGGCGGCATCACGGCAACCAATTTCCGTGACCTGCAAGCCAAGTTCCCTGGCCGTGCTCTGGAGAAGGCTGTCAAGGGCATGCTGCCCAAGGGTCCTCTGGGCTACGCCATGATCAAGAAGCTGAAGGTCTACGGTGGTGCTGAGCACCCTCACACCGCTCAACAGCCTAAAGTGCTGGATATCTAAGGAGTCTTGAGATGATTGGTGATTGGAACAATGGCACCGGCCGTCGCAAGTCCAGCGTCGCCCGTGTGTTTCTGAAGAAGGGCTCCGGCAAGATCACTGTGAATGGCAAAGACATTCAACAGTACTTCGGCCGTGAAACCTCCATCATGATCGCAAAGCAGCCCCTGGTGCTGACCGGCAATGTCGAAGCTTTCGACATTCAGGTCAATGTGCACGGCGGCGGTGAATCCGGCCAAGCCGGTGCTACCCGCCACGGCATCACCCGCGCTCTGATCGACTACGATGCAGCACTGAAGCCACAGCTGAGCCAAGCCGGCTATGTGACCCGTGATGCACGTGAAGTCGAGCGTAAGAAGGTCGGTCTGCGTTCTGCACGCCGCGCAAAGCAGTTCTCCAAGCGTTAATTGCTGGCTACTTGCCTCGAAAAGCCGTCCCTCGGGACGGTTTTTTTATGGCCGCCCCATTGCGCTGTGGCTTGCATTTCAGCGGCCCGGTCCAGGCGGCAGCCTGCGTGGCCCAATTCCCACACTGCAATTGGCGTCACCCCCTCGCGCTGCAGCGCCAGACGACTGATTGCGGTACCATCCTTTCCAATTACCAAATATTGACTGGAGTCGCCTCCCATGAGCGAAGTTGCTGAAACCTCCGTGGCAGAAATGCCCGCCCCCATTGTCTTTACCGACAGTGCAGCGGCCAAGGTGGCCGACCTGATTGCCGAAGAGGGCAACCCTGATCTGAAGCTCCGCGTGTTTGTGCAAGGCGGCGGCTGCTCGGGTTTCCAGTACGGCTTTACCTTCGATGAAATCGCCAACGACGACGACACCACCATGACCAAGAATGGCGTGTCGCTGCTGATCGACGCGATGAGCTACCAGTACCTGCTGGGTGCCGAGATCGACTACAAGGAAGACCTGCAGGGCGCGCAGTTCGTGATCAAGAATCCGAACGCCTCCTCCACCTGCGGCTGCGGCTCGAGCTTCTCGGTATAAGCCAGACGCTGCCCATGCAGGAAGGCGCTACACCACCAACAGCCTTCCCACCACCATCTTCCAAGCCGCTGCCTGCCAGCGGCTTTTGTTTTGCCTATGCCCGCTGAAATCACCCGTGCACCTCTGGCGCCGCACAAGGAGCGCCTGCTCTGGCTGGTGGCGATTGCCTTCTTCCTGCAGTCGCTGGATGCCACCATCTTGAACACGGCGCTGCCAGCGATGGCGCGTTCGCTCGGGCAAAGCCCCTTGAAGATGCAGTCGGTGATCGTGGCCTATTCACTCACCACGGCCATGCTGATTCCGGCCTCCGGGTGGGTGGCTGACCGGTTTGGCACCAAACGGGTGTTCATGTGGGCTATTGGCCTGTTTGTATTGGGGTCGGTGTTGTGCGCGCTCTCGCCGAGTCTGGGCTTTCTTATTGCCGCGCGCGTGGTGCAGGGTGTCGGGGGCGCCATGATGCTGCCGGTGGGGCGGCTGGCGGTGCTACGCAGCCACCCCAAGGGGGATTTCATCCGGGCGATGAGCTTCATCGCCATTCCGGGCCAGGTAGGCCCGCTGCTGGGCCCGACGCTGGGCGGCTGGCTGGTGGAGGTGGCAACCTGGAACTGGATTTTCTGGATCAATGTGCCGGTCGGCCTGTTCGGCATCTGGGCGACCAGGCGCTGGATGCCCGAGAGCGCTCCGGTTTTGCAGCGCCAGTTCGATGGCGTGGGATACGCGCTGCTGTCATTTGGCATGGTGGCGATTTCGGTGGCGCTGGACGGCATGTCTGGCATGGGCCTGGGCATGGCGCTGGTGGTGGTGCTGATGGTGTTCGGCCTTGCAAGCCTTGCCAGCTACTGGATGCACGCGCTGCGCGTGCCCGAGCCGTTGTTTGCACCGGTGCTGTTCCGCGTGCGCTCGCTGCGGGTGGGGCTGTTGGGCAATCTGTTTGCCCGCTTCGGTACAGGGGCGGCGCCATTTCTGATTCCATTGCTGCTGCAGGTGGGCCTGGGCCTTGCACCGATGAACGCGGGCCTGATGATGCTGGCCACGGTGCTGGGGAGTATGCTGGTCAAGCGCATTGCGGTGCAGACCGTACAGCGTTTTGGCTACCGCCGTGTGCTGCAGGTCAACTCCATCATGGTGGCCTTGATGCTGGCGACGTTTGGCTGGACGGTTCCTGGCCAGCCCACCTGGTTGTTGCTGCTGCAACTGTTTATCTTTGGTGGCTTCAACTCCATGCAGTTCTCGGCGATGAACTCGGTCACTCTGAAAGACCTGGATGGCGAATTTGCCAGCAGCGGCAACAGCCTGCTGTCGATGGTGCAGATGCTGGCCATGGGCATCGGCGTGGCGCTGGCCGGGGCCTTGCTGTCAGGTTACGCGGAGATGTGGCAGGCCGACCCGGCCAAGTCATTGCGGGCCATCCACGCCACCTTCATGACGGTGGCGCTGATGACCTTGGCCGCCACCCTGGTGTTCAGCCAGTTGGACAAGGACGAGCCGGTCAAGCCTGCACCCGATGGCGGTGATGCCTGATCGCATTGGCACGTGGCGCGAACCCAGTGATTTCCATTGAAAGTGACAATCAGCGTCTGATGGGTGAGCGCTGATTGCTATGAAAACGATAGCTTGCGCGCTCAGGCGGGATAGATGGCCCCCAGCACACGCGGCCCGCGTGCACCGGTTACCGCTGGCAGGTTGCCTGGCAGGCCGTGCCAGCATTGGTGTGCCAGCCACGCAAAAGCGGCGGCTTCCACTTGCAGCGGCGGCAGGCCATGGGTGGCCGTGCTGCCCACCTGTATGCCGGGTAGCAGGGCGGCAAGGCGTTGCATCAGGTGCTGATTGAGCGCACCACCACCACACACGGCCAGTTGCTGGCCAGGGGCAGCGCCATGGCGCTGCATGTCCTGGGCAATGGCCTGGGCGGTGAACTCGGCAAGGGTGGCTTGCACATTGGCGGGAGCAGCCCCTGCAGCATGTGCGGCCAGCAGCGGCGCCAGCCACGCAGGGTTGAACAGGTCGCGCCCGGTGCTCTTGGGCGGTTGCTGGGCCAGAAAGGGCTCAGCCATCAGGGCGGCCAGCAGGGCGGGAATCACCTGTCCTGAGGCGGCCCAGCGCCCGCCATCATCGTAGGGCTTGCCGGTGTGGTGGTGGCACCAGTGGTCCATCAGCGCATTGCCTGGGCCGCAATCCCAGCCACGGACATCGCTTTCCGTTCGCAGATCGAGGCGGCTCACATTCGAGATGCCGCCGATATTGAGCACCCAGCGCAACGCCCCCGGCGCGCCAAACACGCCCTGGTGGAAGGCGGGCACCAGCGGCGCTCCCTGGCCGCCCGCAGCCACATCGCGGCTGCGGAAATCGGCCACCACGGGGATGCCGGTCAGCTCGGCCAGCAGCGCCGGGCTGTTGATCTGCAGGGTGTAGCCGGTGCCATCCCACAGGCCTGGCTGGTGGCGCACCGTCTGGCCATGGGCGCCGATGGCGGTTATGTCCGAAGCCTGCAAGCCGCTGCCTTGCAGCAGGGCGTGCACCACGCCAGCGTAGCAGCGTGCCAGGGCGTTGGCGGCGAGGGCTGCGCGGTGCAGTTCGTTGTCACCGGCGCTATTGAGCGCCAGCAATTCAGCGCGAAGTGCTGCGGAAAATGGAGCGGTGGCGAACTGCTGCACCTGCAGTTGCCCCTGCTCGAACTGGGCCAGCACACCGTCTGCACCGTCAAGTGAGGTGCCGGACATCAGGCCGATAAAACGTTCAGTCATGACTGCAGTATTCCCTACCAAAACCAAAGGCCCCAACGATAGCGTATCGCTGGGGCCTTGGGGTGTACTTGGACTGTGTTGTACGCGGCGGCAGCCTATTCGCCAGCCAGCGACTCCATCTGCGTATTGAGGGCGAGGCGCATGCTCTTGGAGAGCGCATCGAATGCCGGACGCGACTGCTTGTTGATCGGCTGGTTGGTTTCGCTGTTGGCCACCATGGCGAGCGGATCGACCTGGTCACCTGCCACGCGGAACTCGAAATGCAGATGCGGGCCGGTTGCCCAGCCGGTTTGGCCCACGGCGCCGATTTCCTCGCCCTGGGTCACTTTTTCGCCTTGCTTGACCTCGATGCGGCTGAGGTGGGCGTACACGGTTTCGTGCTTGTTGCCGTGATCGATGTAGATCACATTGCCGTAGCCGTTCTGCACACCGGCAAAGGTGACCACGCCGTCGCCCACGGTGCGCACAGGGGTGCCCTGCGGGGCGGCCAGGTCGGTGCCCTTGTGGGCGCTCCAGGTCTTGTGGATGGGGTGCAGACGCATGGCAAATGCGCTGGAGACGCGGGTGAACTTGACCGGCGAGCCGATGTAGGTGCGCTGGTTGCTGTCACCTGCGAAATTGTAGTAATCGCCCTTGACCTTGGGCGAGGGCTGGAACCACAGCGCCTCGTGCGTCTTGCCGTTGTTGCGGAACTCGGCACTCAACAGGCGCCCAGAGCGCAGGATTTCACCGTCGGCTTCCAGGGTTTCGTAGACCAGCGAGAAGCGGTCGCCCGGGCGCAGCGCGCGGCGGAAATCGATCTTGTCGCCAAACACATCGGCCATCTGGTTGGCCACGTTGTCCGGGATGTTGGCTGCATCGGTAGATGCATACAGCGAGCTGCGGATGACGCCACCGGCCAAGCGTGTACCTCGGGAGAGTGGCACGAATTCGGTGATGGTGTCGAACTGCCGACCGTTCTTGCGGATGGTGAAGCGCTGGAAGACCTCGCTGCTCTCACCTGCCCAGCGCACGGTCAGGGCCGTCAGCTCATGGGTGTTGGTGGTTTCTGCGGTGATCTGGCGGCCTGCCTTGCCGATGATGGCGGCGCGGGCCTTGGCATTGCTGCGGATGAAGGCGGCAGCAGCCGGATCGGCAACGCCCAGGCGGCGCAGCAGCGACTCCGGGGTATCGTTGCCGCGTACTTCATCGGTGCGGTACAAAGAAAAACCTGGCCCATCGACCAGGTCTGCAATGGAGAACTCCGAAGCCAGCGAAGGAACGCTGTATTCCACCGTGTGCACCGGCATGTCTGCCGGGTTGGGGCCCAGCTGGGCCACGGCGAAGGCACCGCCGCCGGCGGTCATCAGCAGAACAGCCAGGGCGGCCGCAATGCGCTTTGGGTGTTGTTGGGCGGTATTGACGAGCTGGCGCGCGATGGCGTGGCCTGCCGTGATGAATCCGTTGTTCAATGTTCAATCCCGATAAACGGTATGCAGTTTTGCCAGGCCACATGCGCTTTGCGACAGCGGGACACAAAAATCGACCGCGCTGATCTGCACGGTCCGTGACAAAAGGGCACAAAAAATGGATGGATGCAGTGTCAACAACTGTGGCTTTCTACCACTACAGGCGACGTCTGACAGACGCGACTAGAATAAAACGCTGCAAAACAAGGGGCTGAGTATAACGCCCCTTGCTTTTTGGGCAACCTGAGAAACCCCATATGAATCAATCGACTGTTACAACTTATTCCGTGACCGACCGCGTACAGGAGGCTTTGCAGGTCAGCCTGCGTGGGGTGGACGAGCTGCTGCCTCAGGAAGACTGGATCAAGAAGCTGGCCAAATCGGAAGCCACGGGCGTGCCCCTGCGCATCAAGCTCGGCCTCGATCCGACGGCGCCCGACATTCACATCGGCCACACCGTGGTGCTCAACAAGATGCGCCAGCTGCAGGATCTGGGCCATACCGTGATCTTCCTGATCGGCGACTTCACCACCCTGATCGGCGACCCTTCTGGCCGCAACAGCACGCGCCCGCCGCTGACGGCCGAGCAGATCAAGGTGAACGCCGAAACCTACCGCGAGCAGGCCTACAAGGTGCTGGACCCGAGCAAGACCGAGCTGCGCTACAACAGCGAGTGGAGCGACAAGCTGGGCGCGCGCGGCATGATCGAGCTGTCGGCCAAGTACACCGTGGCCCGCATGATGGAGCGTAACGACTTTCACCAACGCTTTACAGAAGGCAGCTCCATCAGCCTGCACGAATTCCTCTATCCGCTGCTGCAGGGCTACGACTCGGTCGCGCTCAAGAGCGACCTGGAGCTCGGCGGCACCGACCAGAAATTCAACCTGCTGATGGGCCGCCACCTGCAGATGGAATACCAGCAGGAGCCGCAGTGCGTGCTGACCATGCCGCTGCTCGTGGGGCTGGATGGCGTGCACAAGATGTCCAAGTCCAAGAACAACTACATCGGCATCACTGAAGACGCCAACACTATGTTCGCCAAGGTGCTGTCGATCTCGGACGACCTGATGTGGGACTGGTTCACCCTGTTGTCCTTCATGAGCCTGCCGGAAATTGCCTCGCTCAAGCTGGAAATCGAAGGTGGCCGCAACCCCAAGGACGCCAAGGTCATGCTGGCCAAGGAAATCACTGCGCGCTTCCACAGCGGCGCGGCAGCCGAAGCGGCTGAGCAGGATTTCATCAACCGCAGCAAGGGCGGCATTCCCGACGAAATCCCTGAAGTCACCCTGAGCGGTGCGCCGCTCGGCATTGGTGCCTTGCTCAAGCAGGCGGGCCTTGCGCCATCGAGCAGCGAAGCCAATCGCCTGATCGACGGTGGTGGCGTGCGCATCGATGGCTCTGTCGTCAGTGACAAGGCGCTCAAGCTGGATGCCGGCACTTTTGTGGTGCAAGTGGGTAAACGCAAGTTTGCGCGGGTAACGCTGGCGTAAAGCTGGGCCTGCCGGGCTGGCCTTGCAGGGCTGGTTGTTCTATAAAAGAGCCGCTCCTCCAATGGGGGCGGCTCTTTTTCTATCCGAACTCCTATTTTCATAGCTGCTGGCGCGCTCCAGCAAAGCCAGGAAGGCCTGATTCATGCAAAAAAACAAACCCCAAGCCTTGTGGGCGCTTGCCTTGGCGCTGGGCATGCCCGCTGCGGTCTGGGCGCGCGCCGGTGCCGAGCCTGCGGCTGCCGCCTGCCCGCCTTCGGTGCCTGCCGACGCGCATTGCTTTACCGCTGCAATGCCTTCCGGCGCGCAGGTGATGGCCATCATTCCAGCGGGCTGGCAGGCAGCGCAAGGCGTAGCAGTGATGCACGCCCACGGCGGCCCCAGCCTGGGCAAGGCCAGCATCAAGCGGGTGGAGGAGGACGCCACCCGCTGGGCGGTGATGTCGGCCACCGGCTACGCCTGGGCGGGCACCAGCTACCGGCGCGGGGGGTACGGCGTGACGATGGCGGCAGACGACATGGAGGATCTGCGCCAGTGGTTTGTGCAGCGGTTCGGCCAGCCGCGCCGCATGGTGCTGCACGGCCAAAGCTATGGCGGCGGTGTGGCATCGGTTGCGGCAGAGCGGTACGGCAGTCAGCCGGTGGGTCAATCCGGCCGTCCCGCGTTCGACGGTGTGTTGCTCACCAGCGGCGTGCTGGGCGGTGGCATCGATGCCTACACCATGCGGCTGGATCTGCGCGCGGTCTACCAGTACTACTGCCAAAACCACCCGCTGCCCAGTGAGCCGCAGTACCCGCTGTGGCAGGGGTTGCCCGCTGGCAGCACCATGACGCGCGCCGAGCTGGAGCGCCGCGTGCACGACTGCACGGGCATTGACAAACCTGCAGCCGAGCGCACGCCTGAGCAGGCCCGGCGCCTGCAGGGCATTCTGGCGGCGGTGCCCGTCACCGAGAAAAGCCTGAACGGCCACCTGAACTGGGCGACTTTTCTCTTCCGCGATCTGACGCAGCACCGCCTGGGCGACCGCAACCCCTTTGACAACACCCGTACCTATTACCAGGGTGTGGATGCACAGGCGCAGCAGCAGCTCAACGCAGGCGTGCTGCGCTACGCAGCCGACCCGCAGGCCGTGGGCCAGTTGCTGGCGGACAGCCGCCCCACGGGCCGCACGCAGCTGCCCACCGTCACCCTGCGTGGCATCCGCGACCAGACGGCTTTTGTGGAGCTGGCCAACAGCTACCAGCAGATCCGCGAAGCGGCGGGCACGGCTGGCACGCTGGTGCAGGTCTACACCAGCGAGGGCGGCCACAGCTACCTGAGCGACCCGGAATACCGCGCCGCCATGACGGGCTTGCTGGCCTGGATCGACCAGGGCGACAAGCCCACGCCGCGCAGCGTGGCCGAGCGCTGTACCCAGGAGGCATCGCGCCCGGCTGTAACGCAGGAGGGCAAGGCCAGCAGCAACACGGGCTGCCATATCGAACCCGACTACCAGCCTCGGCCCATTGGCAACCGGGTGCCCGGCCCACGTCTTTGAGGGCCGCGTGGGTGCAGTCCGCGCAGTTATGCCGTTTTCAGGCGCTGGCGACCAATGGGTAAGCGCTTTTTGCTATCAAAAAGATAGTTTCTATTTGCGTTCGTGAAGCGGCGCGCGTGAAGGCGTGCCGTGGACTCGGATTCTGCCGCGCTGCTATCGTCAACACCTTCTAAGAGACTGGTTTAAAAGGACATCCATGCAAGACCGCGTCAACCTGGGCAAAGCCCTTCCCGCCATCTACAAAGCCGTTGCAGCCACCGACGAGCTTGCCACCAAGGCCGCCATCGACGCGGGCTGGAGCGAGGGCTTCACCCACCTGATCAAGATGCGCGCCTCGCAGATCAATGGCTGCGCATTCTGTCTGCGCATGCATTCGCGCGACGCACTGGCTTCGGGCGAAAGCGCTGACCGTCTGGCCGTATTGCCCGGCTGGCGCGAGACGGGCTACTTCAGCGCCAAGGAGCAAGCTGGCCTGGCTCTGACCGAGGCCATCACCCAGATTGCAGACGGCCAGTTGCCCGACGAGGTGTACGCCGCAGCTGCCACGCAATTGAGCCCCGCCGAGATCGCCTCCATCGAATGGCTGGCCATCGTCATCAACATGTGGAACCGCGTGGCTATCTCCAGCCGCTACCCTGTGGCCGCTTGATTTGGGGCGAAAACAAGCGATGGCACCCTAGTGGTATGCGCTGAATGCTACTGAAAACATAGTATTCAGTTCACTGCAGCTCGATCTTGGCCTGCGCGGCAATCCGCTTCCACAGCGCAATCTCATCCGCCTGAAACTTGCGCATCTGCTCCGGGCCGCCGCTCATGGCGGTGGCGCCCAGGTGGGCGTAGAACTGCTGGGTTTCCGGCAAGCTGGCAATCTGGGTGAACCAGCCGGCCAGCTTGGCGGCAATGTCGGGCGGCGTCTTGCTGCTCACCATCGCGCCCACCCAGGTATAGGCCTCGATGCCGGGCAGGCCCGCTTCTTTGGCGGTCGGCACCTGGGGCAGGGCGGGCACGCGCGCATCCGATGCCACAGCTAGGCCCCTGAGGCGTCCGGCCTTGATCAGCTCCTGCACCGAGGTGGCTTCGGCAAACGCATAGTCCACGGTATGGCCTGCGACGGCGGTGGCCACTTCGCCCGCGCCCTTGAAAGGCACATGCACGGTCTGCACCTTGGCCACATCGTTGAGCAATTCGCCCATCAACTGGTAGCCCGCCGAGCCGGCGCCAAAATTGACCTTGCCCGGCGCAGCCTGCGCCTTGGCCACCAGTTCGCGCAGCGTCTTCACCTCGCCATCACCGGGTGCCACCACCACGGCGGGGGAGCGCATCAGCATGGTGAGCGGCGCAAAATCCTTTTGCGGATCGTAGGGCAGGGCCTTGAACAGCGCGGTATTGACCGCCAGGGTGGAATTGCTGCCGATGAACACCGTGTAGCCATCGGCGGGGGCTGATAAGGCCTGCTTGACGGCAATGAACCCGTTGCCACCGGGCCGGTTTTCCACCACTACAGGCTGGCCGGTCACTTCCTGCAGCTTTTTGCTGTAGTAGCGCGCGGACGTATCGGTGCCGCTGCCCGGCCCGAAGGGCACGATGAATTTGATGGGCTTGCTGGGGAAATCCTGCGCGTGCAGCACAGGGCTGAAGGCGGTGGCTAGGCTCGCGGCGCACAGCGCAAGCGCGCCGCGGCGGGTAAAGAAGGTGTTCAAGGCGGTCTCCTGCTGTCGTTATGGGCTGCGCGCCTGTGCGGCGCAGTCACAACCGACTGTAGGGAGGGCTCCTGGGCCTGTCTATGTGCGATTTGGGTCGGCGTGATACGCAGGGCGTATCAAGAGGATGCGCGGTTCAGAAACCAAAGAACTACGGGCGTCACGAGCAAGCCCGCGATCAGCAAGACCACAGGAATGCCTACCAGCCACCACAGCATGATTTTGCTTTCACGCCGAAAGTGGTGGTGGATGCCTGGGTCTTTCTTGTCTTTCATCCAATCTCTGGCCGGTCCCCGATCGCCGCCCGCGTTGCCGCGGCCTGCAGCTGCAGCCAGGCGCAGAAGGCGGTGACTTCGGGGCGCTGCTGGCTGCGCGGACCGATCAGCAGCCAGTAGGCGAGGGGTGAGTCCATGCGAAATTCGGGCAGCACCTCGACCAGGTCGCCACTGGCCAGTGAATCAGCCACGAGCGGCATGCGTGCCAGCGCGAGGCCCTGGCCGGTGAGGGCTGCCTGGGCAATCTGGTGGGCGTAGTTGAGGAACAGCCAGCGCTTGGGCTGCAGATTGGCGCAGCCGTGCAGGTCCAGCCAGCGCTCCCAGGTCAGCCAGTCCAGGTGCTGCAGGCGGTGGGCGTCGCCCGCTTCGATCAGGGTGTGGCGGGCCACATCGGCTGGTTGGGTGATAGGCGCTGTGCTTTTGAGCAGCCAGGGGCTCGCGACAACGGCCAACTGCTCGCCAAACAGGCGCTGTGCACCGCGCGCGGCGTGCTGGGGCAGGCTGTAGCGCAGGGCCAGATCGACATCGGAGGTTTCCAGGTCCAGCACGTTGTCGGTGGCGTCGATGCGGATGTCGATCTCGGGGTTGTCGCGCTGAAATGCTTCCATGCGCGGAATGAGCCACATCGACGCAAAGCTGGCCCAGGTGGTGATGGCCACGCTTTTGCGTCCGCTGGTCTGGCGGATCAGGCGCACGGAGGCATCGATGCGCTCCAGCGCCGGGGTGACGGCGCGCTGCAACTGGGCACCGGCACTGGTGAGTTCCACAGCACGGGTGTGGCGCAGGAAGAGCGCAACACCCACCTCGTCTTCCAGCGCCTGAATTTGTCGGCTGACAGCCGATTGGGTCAGTGCCAGCTCTTCCGCTGCCGCGCGGAAGTTCAGGTAACGAGCCACGGCCAGAAAGGCGCGCAGGTGGCCGACAGCAATCGGGCGGGTGCGGAGCGGCGATGTCGGCTGGGCGTCGTCGGGCATGGTGGATGGCAGTGTCGGCACGGGGGCATTGCACCAGCCAGCAAAGGCGTAGTGCAGAGGCGATCTGCCATTTTCAGGCTTTATGTGGGCGCGGTACCCGTTTCTGGTTCGCCGCCCATGGATGTACCCCCTGCTGTGGCAGGAAGCACACAGGAGTCCGAACGGGTCGGTGGCGAGAAGGCCTTTGGTACTCATTTTTTGATAGCTGACAGTGCTTTGCCCCTCTGCATTGGTATCAAAAATCACCAAATACTAGGGTAAACCATTAATGCATAACCCGCATGGATCCGCATTCTTTAATTCATTGGACGGGGCACAGGCTACGTAGGAAGATACGTGTCTAGGGTTAACCCGATGTTTCATTCGGGCGCTCTACAGCAAGGAGTCCATACCATGGCAATGTCTGCATCTCATGTTCTGTCCGCTGGCACTATTGCGGGTGCTGGCGCTCTGCGTTCTTCCGGTCGTGCTGCTTCGGCAGCGGCAGAGATGCGCAGCCTGTCCATTGGTCAGGCCACCAGCTTTGTGCCCCAGCGCGATGCGGTGCTGCGTATCTCGCAAGGCGCTGCCTGGGTCACGCTGGGCCTGGGTCTGAGCAACGAAGCAGGCCAGAAGGCTGGCGACGTGGTGCTGCAGGCGGGCCAGACCCTGCAGCTCAAGGCGGGTCAGTCGGTGGTGCTGGAAGGCAAGGGCGGCGAGCCGCTGGTCTACCACTTCCCCAAGAACCAAGGCGGTCAGCCCAATCTGGACGAGCAGCCAGCCAAGTGGTTCTCCCGCTTCCAGTGGGGCAAGACCGACGGCAGCATGCTCTACAACATCTGAGTTGACTCGCATCAAGTACGCCGTGACGGCGTAATCCCCAACACGCCAACAGCCTGCCTTGTGCAGGCTGTTTTGTTTCAGGGTGTCGCATCGGGTACCCGCCAGCACAGCCTGGGGTGCTGGCGCGCGATAATTGCGCAGTTTTGTCCTTCTGTTCCCATTTGGCAGCGCTATAGAGTTGCCTCCCATTCATTCTCCATGACTGCTCCACTCGACATCATCATCATGGCCGCGGGCAAAGGCACGCGCATGAAAAGCCGCCATCCCAAGGTTTTGCAGAAGCTGGCGGGGCGCGCTTTGCTGCAGCATGTGCTGCACACGGCAGGCCAGTTGCAGGCGCGCTCTGCCGTGGTGATCACCGGGCACGGCGCTGCAGAAGTAGAAGCAGCCATCGTAAAAGGGACGGGTGCCGGAGCTGTTTTTGATCTGAAATTTGTCCGGCAGGAGCCGCAGCTGGGAACGGGCCACGCCGTGCAGCAGGCCGTACCGGCTTTGGCGGGCGATGGCATGGCGGTGGTTCTGTCGGGCGATGTACCGCTCACGCAGGCCGATACCCTGCAAGACCTGCTGCGCGCCGCTGGCAACGACAAGATGGCGCTGCTCACGGTTGCCATGCCCGACCCGACCGGTTACGGTCGCATTGTGCGCAACGATGCAGGCACCGTGCAGCGCATCGTCGAGCAAAAGGACGCGACGGAGGCCGAGCGGGCCATTGCCGAGATCTACAGCGGCATCATGGCCGTGCCGGTCAAACACCTGAAACCCTGGTTGGCCAGGCTGAACAACAACAATGCACAGGGCGAGTACTACCTGACCGATATCGTCGCCATGGCAGTGGCAGACGGCGTGCCCGTGGTCGGTCACCGCATCGGCGATGTGCTGCAGGTGGCAGGAGTCAACAGCCCCTTGCAACTGGCCGAGCTGGAGCGTGCCCACCAAGTGCGAGCGGCCCGGGCGCTCATGGAGCAGGGCGTGCGGCTGGCCGATCCAGCGCGCTTTGATGTGCGCGACGATGCCCGGGGTGTGCCCGCGCAATTGGCATGCGGACAGGATGTGGACATTGATGTGGGCTGCATCTTTACCGGCGAGGTATCCATTGGAGACGGTGCGCAGATCGGTGCGTACTGCCATATCAGCAACGCCAGCATTGCAGCGGGCGCTGTGATTCACCCCTTTACCCACATCGATGGCGAGAAGCTGGGTGCCAGTGTTGGCGAAGGTGCGCTGATTGGGCCTTTCGCGCGTCTGCGCCCGGGCGCGCAACTGGGGCGTGAGGTGCACATCGGCAATTTCGTCGAGGTGAAAAACTCCACGCTGGCCGATGGCGCCAAGGCCAACCACTTGGCCTATCTGGGCGATGCCACGGTGGGCGAGCGCGTCAATTACGGCGCTGGCAGCATCACCGCCAACTACGATGGCGCCAACAAGCACCGCACGGTGATCGAGGCAGATGTACACATCGGCAGCAATTGCGTGCTGGTGGCGCCGGTCACCATAGGCGCAGGGGGCACAGTGGGCGGCGGATCTACCATCACCAAGAATACGCCGCCCGGCGCCTTGAGCGTGGCGCGGGGCAAGCAGGTAAGTATTGCCAACTGGGCGCGGCCTGCCAAGAAAACAGGCAATTAAGCAAGCAATCGAGCCGTGGAGGTGCATTCCAGCCCAGCTGGGGGTGGGCCACAAACGGATCAGTGCGCAGGCCAAAGCAAAAAGCCCGCCGTGTTGAACTGGCGGGCTTTTTGGCGTGAGCGCTTGGGTCTCAGGCGCGGGCGGGTGCCGAAGGGGTGGGGTTGCCTGCCAGCTCGGCCAGGTGTTCGGCAGAGATCGGCTCCAGCTCCGGCATGGCGGCAGGCATGCGCGGGGCTCCCTTGGCTTGCTCCAGCGCGCTTTCGGCCTGCTTGATCCATTCTTCTACCGATTGGTGGTACTTGGCCAGGCTGGCGATGCCGATGCTGACGTTGATCTGCACATCGGGCCAGTCCCGCAGGCGGCGCGTCTGCACCTGGTTGTGGATGCGGTCGGCAATCTTGTTGGTCACATCCAGGTTCACACCCGACAGCAGCACGCCAAACGAATCACCACCAAAGCGGCAGGTAGCGTCGCCGGGGCGCACGCAGGTACGCAAGGTGTTGGCTACGGCAATGATGACTTCGTCCCCTGCAGTCTCGCCCTTGCGGCTGTTGATGTCGCGGAAGTTGTCCACATCCACCACCAGCATGAAGGCGGGAATGTCCTTTTGCCTTGCATAGCTGAAAAGGCGTGCGGCCAGATCGTTCCAGTAGGCACGGCCAAAAAATCCGGTCATGGCATCCACCCGGCGCATCACGGTCAGCATCTGTTCCTTGTGCACCAGCGAGTCCTGTAGTCGGCTGGTGATGATGCCCTGCGTCGTCAGGTAGATCGCCAGGCCCAGCAGGCTGCCCAGAACGGCGGCTATGCCGGGGTTGTACCGCATGGCAAAAGAAGTGAGCAAGCCGCAGACTGCCAGACCAGCAATGGCGCCCGCGACCACGAGAACGGCATGGCGCGCACTTTGCAGCACAAAAGTGCTGTGCACCAGCACCATCAGCATCACGAGGCTGGCGAGCAGATTGAAATGTGTCAGCGCCATCCAGATGCCGATGATGACGCCATCCACAAAGGCAAGAATCACATCGTTGCTGTCTGATTGTCCGCTGCGCTGCGACATCCATTGGGCCAATGCGGGCCATAGCAGCGCCGGTGCCACCACGGCCAGCCACGCGGGCCAGCCTGCATCCAGCTGCCACAAGGCGCCTGCTGCAGCCAGCGCGCAGGCAAGCATGAGAACCATGCGGCCCCATGGACCTCGCTGCAAGGTGCTGTCGTTGTTGATGTATTCCATGCGGACCTCTCTTTCTCAACGAGTGAACTCGTGATGGTTATCTGACCCAAATTTCAAAAACCAGTTACGAATTGATACCCGTATGGTAAGTATGAAGCTTCGCTCGCAAGGCGGCAAGGGTGTTGCGGATGGTTACCGGTGATATTCGACAGGCTGTGGGTTCAAATGCCGTAGTGATCCTGTGTCGGCGCGAATGCGAACTGGTGTCTGATAGCCGAAGGGCTTCATTGGAGGCCTGACCTATTGCTACTGGAGGCATCCATCGGTGGCAGTGCTGAACAGACAGATTTCAAACGAACCGCATTCATCAAAACAATCAGCAGCGCAATCCACGCAGACCTGAGCAGCTATCCATTCAAGAGCATATAGAGGGTCTGGCCTGGTGGGTTACCAGTGCAGCTCTGCCGCAGATATTGCGGCAGCGCCCTGACCTTTGTTTGCATTGCCTGTGGCGCAGGAGCCGCGCAGACGTGTGTGAGTGGGTGATTTGCCAGGCACATGAAAGACTCTAAACTCATTCAGCAGATCGAAAACATGTGCAGCGCTGGTTACTGTACATGGGTGAGATGAGGACCTTTCTGAATGGGGATGCGTGTTACAAATTTGCTGCGCTTGGTCGCGAAATAGGCTTTGACATTGCGCACATTGGCCTGCGATGTGAAAAGCCTTTGTGCCATGGCCAGATAGGCGGGCATGTCGTGCGCATAGACCACCAGCACGAAATCCGGTCCCGGGCTCACGCGCCAGCATTGCTGTACGTGGTCGCTTGCCACCACCAGGGCTTCAAATGCATCCAGCGCCTCGGCTCCTTGCCGCTCCAGGCTGACTTCCACCAGCACGGTCAGGCCAAAGCCCTGCAGCCGAGCCAGCGCATCACTGGAGAGCAGGGCGACCTGCGTCTCGATCAAGCCCAGCTCGCGCAGACGTTTGATGCGGCGCAGGCATGTGGGCGGCGAGACATGCACCTTTTCCGCCAGCGCCTGGTTGCTGATGGAGGCATCGTGTTGCAAGGCGTCCAGCAATTGCAGATCGATGATGTCGAGTTCTAATTCATTCAAAATTTTGTCCATTTAGAAATAATATTTCAAATCATTGAAATGGAGAAATTTAATTTCATAAAAATGAAAAAATAGATGAATAATTTTCTTTTGACGTATCTACACTGCAGCCATCGATCAAGGAGTGAAACCCATGTGTGGCATTGTTGGAGCTGTTTCTACGCGCAATATCGTCCCGGTGCTGGTGCAAGGCCTGCAGCGGCTGGAGTACCGGGGCTATGACTCATGTGGTGTGGCAGTGCACGATGCCAGCCTGGAAGGCAACCAGGGCACCGGTCTGCACCGTGCCCGCAGCACGGCCCGCGTGGCAGAACTGATGGAGCAGGTGACCAAGGAACACCTGCAGGGCGCCACCGGCATTGCCCACACACGCTGGGCCACCCATGGTGCGCCAGCCGTGCACAATGCGCATCCGCACTTCAGCGCCGGCCCGGGCGTGGGCGACTCCAACGCTGTGGGTCGCGTGGCGCTGGTGCACAACGGCATCATCGAAAACCATGAAGCCCTGCGCGCTGCCTTGCAGGCCAAGGGCTATGAGTTCCTGAGCCAGACCGATACCGAGGTCATCTCGCACCTGGTGGACAGCCACTACAACGGCGATCTGTTCGAAGCCGTGCAGGCTGCCATCAAGGAATTGCGCGGAGCCTATGCCATTGCAGTGATGCACAAGGATGAGCCGCACCGTGTGGTGGGCGCGCGGGCTGGGTCGCCCCTGATACTGGGGGTGGGGCAGAGCGAAAACTTTCTCGCCAGCGATGCCATGGCGCTGGCGGGCGTCACCGACCAGATCGTCTACCTCGCGGAAGGTGACATGGTCGACCTGCAGATCGGCCGCTACTGGATCGTGAACCATGCGGGCAAAACCATGGAGGCGAGCGAGCGCCCGGTCAAGACCGTGCATGCCCATAGTGGTGCGGTAGAACTGGGGCCCTACCGCCACTATATGCAGAAAGAAATCTTCGAGCAGCCGCGCGCCATTGCTGAAACCCTGGAAGGTGTAGTGAGCGTGGTGCCCGAGCTGTTTGATGGCGCGGACGGCACCGCCGCGTGGCGCGTGTTCAAGGAGATCGACAACGTCCTCATCCTGGCCTGCGGCACCAGCTATTACAGTGGCTGCGCAGCCAAGTACTGGATCGAAGGCCTGGCGGGCATTCCCTGCAATGTGGAAGTGGCCAGCGAATACCGCTATCGCAAAAGCGTGCCCAACCCCCGGTCGCTGGTCGTCACCATCAGCCAGTCGGGCGAAACCGCTGATACGCTGGCTGCGCTGCGCCATGCACAAGGCCTGGGCATGACCCATACCTTGACCATCTGCAACGTGGCGACCAGCGCCATGGTGCGCGAATGCAAGCTGGCCTACATCACCCGGGCAGGCGTGGAGATTGGCGTTGCCTCGACCAAGGCCTTCACCACGCAATTGGCAGGCCTGTTCCTGCTGACCCTGGCGCTGGGCCAGGCCAAGGGCAAGATCACCGAGAGCGAGTCCGACCATTACCTGGAGCAGATGCGCCATTTGCCGGTGGCGCTGCAGGCCGTGCTGGCGCTGGAGCCCCAGGTGGTGAGCTGGGCCGAAGACTTTGCGCGCAAGAACAACGCGCTCTTCCTGGGGCGTGGCATCCACTACCCGATTGCACTGGAGGGCGCACTCAAGCTCAAGGAAATCAGCTACATCCACGCCGAAGCCTACCCGGCTGGCGAGCTGAAACACGGCCCCCTGGCCCTGGTGGACAGTGAGATGCCGGTGGTGACCGTCGCCCCGAATGACGAATTGCTGGAAAAGCTCAAGAGCAACATGCAGGAAGTGCGCGCGCGGGGCGGGGTGCTTTATGTGCTGGCTGATGCCAACACCGACATCGAAAACGCCCCGGGCATCCATGTGATCCGCATGCCCGAGCACTATGGCGCGCTCAGCCCCATTCTGCATGTGGTGCCGCTGCAATTGCTCTCGTACCATACGGCCCTGGCACGCGGCACGGATGTGGACAAGCCGAGAAACCTGGCCAAGAGTGTGACGGTGGAGTGACCGGCAACTCCATGGTGGGTGGGGCAATGACGCATGGTATTTGCAAAGCCTGCTCTGCCTCGGCAGGCGCAAAACCCAGGGGTAGGTCTGACGCACACCCGGCTAGGTACGTAGCCAAGCGTCACTCCATGGCATGAGATCAACGGACGCTCAAGAAGTCGCATGGACTGCCCCTGGTCAGGGGCAGTACAGCAGGTCAGTGCACAAAACAGACGAAGTAATGCTGGATATATGGAAAAGTCGTGTTCTTGGGCTCAATGATTACCATGACATTTGTTCTGTCAAATCCTGGGTTGCAAGCGCGAATGACTAGCAACATCTTTCAATAGGCTGCTAAGGCTTATATACGGTAGGAAGCGTCTTGAGGGGCGCCTACGTAGCAGGTTGATGCCCCGCTTTGGGTTTGTGAACGTTTTGTTTGCTATCAGTTCAAGCTGACAGCATCCTGACGATGGCCGTTTGTCGGATTGATCCTGCTGTCTTTACAAAGTAACTTGGCAGCTTTGTAAAGCTCGTTTACATTTGGTTTGATAGTCATACTAAATAGAGACGGGCTATGCATAGAAAAATACTGCCAGTTCATCTGGCGAGGGGTTGGTTCACCATATGCGCGCTATTTGTGCTTGGGGTGTTGTATTCCATCAGCAATGCATTTGCCCAGGCGGCAGATGCGGTTTGTGCTGAAGTCAAGATTGTCATCGAGCAAAAGCTATCGCTCGAGCGCCAAGCGTTTGATGCCAGGATGGTCATCACCAATGGCCTCTCCGATCAGAAACTGGAAAACGTTTCCATCGAGCTCAAGTTTCTCGATGCGAACAACAACGTTGTCACAGCAACCGTTGACCCCAATGCCCAGGGCGCAACCTTCTTTTACCGCACCGATCAAGTCACTGGCATCACCAATCTCAGCGGTGGTGTGATTGAGCCCAAGGCTGTTGCCAACATCAACTGGCTCATCATCCCCGCGGCAGGCAGTGGAGGTAACAAGCCAGAAGGCACTGTTTATTACGTAGGCGCCAAAGTCACCTATACCTTGAATGGCAAGACTGACACGGTCGACGTCACGCCAGAAGCCATTGTTGTGCGCCCACAGCCTGAATTGGTGCTGGACTACTTCATGCCTCGCGATGTGTATGCCGATGATGCATTTACCCCGGAGACTGAGGTGGCCGAACCTTTTACCCTGGGTGTCAGAATCAAGAACCAGGGCGGCGGCGTATCGTATAAAACCAAGATAGAGACGGCTCAGCCCAAGATCGTCGAAAACCGGCAAGGCTTGGCGGTCAGCTTTCAGATTCTAGGTGGATTCGTTGGGGACCAACCAGCAGGCAAAAGCCTGCTGTTGGACTTTGGAGATATTGAATCCGGGGTCTCCAAAATGGGACGCTGGTCCATGGTGACCAGTCTGGCAGGCAAATTTGTCGACTTTACTGCCAGCTTTACACATGCCGATTCTTTGGGCGGGGCTGTTACCTCTCTGATCAAAGAGGTTCGTACCCACACCTTGATCCAAGACGTACGTGTCGATCTTCCAGGGCGTGACAAGGTGCGTGACTTCCTCGCCAAGGATGGTGATGTTCTCCGCGTCTACGAATCGGATGGGGCCGATACGGAAGTGCAGAACCAGACAGCTTCCGCACAGATGACCGTACAGGGCAACAACGCCGTCCTCAAGTTTGCAGCCGTCGCGCAGGGCTTTGCTTATGCACGTGTCCCGGATCCTAGCCGTGGGGCCAAAGTACCTGTGCAAGTGATTCGCTCCGATGGCTACATCGTTCCTGCAGAGAATATCTGGCTATCCAAAGAACGCAACGAAGACCTCAGCTGGAGCTATTTTCTCAACATCTTTGATGCCAATACTACGGGTCAATACACCATTGGTTTTGTAGCGGGGGGCGCGGAGGTCAGCATAGCCGGCGTGGTGTACAAGGATGCCAATGCCAACGGAATGCGCGATGACGGCGAACCTGGAATCCCTGTTGTGGAGATCAAGCTCACCGGCACCCAGGCAGGTACGGGTACCTCCGAGTTGCAAACTGCCTACACCGATGCACAAGGCGCATTCAACTTTACCAAGCTAAAGCCCGGTGTCTATACCTTGGTCGCAGGCGTTACTGATGGCTTGGTAGATGGGGTGGCGCTGGCAGGTTCTGCAGGTGGTAAGAGCGAAGCGGGCAAATTCAGCAGCATGGAATTGACCGCAGGCACAGCTGCCACTGGTTATTTGTTTGCCAAACGTGTAGCCACGCCGGAGACTACTGATCCCGAGCCCAAAGCCGATCTCAAAATCGCTGCCGGAGCAACTCCTTCCATCGTCAAGCGTGGTGACAAGTCCACTGTCACCATCACTGCAGAAAGCTTTGGCCCAGCGACAGCTAAGGCAGTGACCGTCAATGTGGAATTGCCCGCGGGCCTGACAGTGCTGAATCAATCAGCTGCTGTGGGAACCTATGCCAATGGCGTATGGACATTGGGTGACATGGCCAAGAACTCCACTGCGATCCTGACTATGGAAGTGCAGACGGCCAAGGACGGCACCGCCAAAGAGTTTTTGGTGGCTGCGCGTATCGGCGCGGCTACCAAGGATGACATCACCAGCAATAACAGTGCTCAGGCGGTGATCAGGATCCAGGACAGCGAAACCGTGACTGCTAGCCAAATGGCAGACCAAGGTGTGCGAATCCTCGCCTATATCGGCTGCGGTGCAGATTCGGCATGCGCCGAGGCCAAGCGCCAGACCGCACAAACCGTACTGGTTGCCTATGACAGTGAACCAGAGATTGTCGCGACCGCAGCCGCCTTCCAGAAGGCCTTGCGTGCAGGAGACTTCAGCCTTATGTGGCTGAGTGGTTCACTCACCGACCTGAATGCGAATCTGCAGGAGGAAGTGCGTGCCGCTGTGCTGCGTGGCGCTTCGTTGGTCGTGGACGGTGCAGCTGACACCAATCTGCGTGCCATCGCTGAAATGTGGGGCGGTTACGCGGACCTGCCTCTGACAAGCGCTGCGCTGCAGGTGGGAGGGGCTCAACTGCCGCTGGCATCCCCCAGCTGGTCCTTGGTGCCCAATGCTCAAGCCACCAGCCAACTGAACTACGTTTCAGGAGAAGTCGCTGCCATACGTACGAACTATGGCAAGGGGCAGGTACTGACCATGGGCTTTGATCAGTTCGGCGACAAGCTTACTGGCGCCGCCTGGAGCGAGTGGCTCAAGGCGCAAATCGCCTCCAGTACGCCCAAGCTGGTAGATCCGATGTTGGTCCAATCCAGTGTTCACTTGAAGACGGTTGTCACCAATGGCGACAGCAAGTCTCGCCAGGTGACCCTCTCCAGTGCTTTGGGCAATGGCACCAAGCTGCTGTCGTCCAAGCCAACCGCTGCGCAAAATGGTGATCAGTTCAGCTGGCCGCTGGATATGGCAGCGGGTGTAGAGCAAACGGTTGAGCTGTGGCTGCAACTGCCAGTGGAATCCAAAGCCTTCACGCTGGAATCCCAGCTGCGCAACACTGCAGATGCCACGGTGATCGACAGATGGTCGCACAATGTACGCACCGTTGCCCAGCAGCAGGCTGAAGCCAATGCACGTGCTGCGGTACCTGTGGTGCAAGGACTGACCGAGGCTGCCAAGGCAGAGATTGCCGCGCTGTTTGATCAAGCGGCAGCCGCCGTTCAGCAGCAAAAACTGGGTGATGCCATCAGCGCGCTGCTGCAAGCCCAGCAAAAACTGCGTGCGGTTGCACAAGATGCAGGACGCGATGCGGCACTGCAATCGGTTGCACAGTGGATTGGCCTGGTGTCTGCCGCCTGGAAGGATGACGGCACTACCACCAAGAACTGGACCTTGACCATCAACAGTGGCAACCAGCAAGCCGCCAAGGTAGGGACCGCCTTCGGTGCTCCGCTGCAAGTGCGTCTTGCCGATGACAACAACGCCCCGGTGGCAGGCCAAACCGTCAAGTTTGTAACCCCAGCCAGCGGCGCTAGCGCTGTCTTCACCAATGGCACGCAGCAGTTGCAAGTGACCACCGATGCCCAAGGTTTTGCCTCGACGGGTGGTATCACGGCCAACGCGGTGGCGGGATCCTACCAAGTCGTTGCCAGTGCAGACAATGTAACAACTTCGCTGGTCTTTGATCTGAGCAACAGTGATGCCGCAGCGCCAATCCTGTCGCTGCAGTCGGTGGCGGGTGATGCCCAGTCCGCTCAAATCAACCAAGCCTTCGCCCAAACCTTGCGAGTCTTGGTGGTTAACGAGCAAGGCGTGGGAGTCGCAGGCAAGGTGGTGATCTTCTCGTTGCCATCGGCTGGGGCCAATAGTGCTACTGCCAGCTTCGCCGGTGGCTCCAGTACCGCAAGTGTCACGACAGATGCCCAAGGCCTGGCCATCTCTCCTGTGTTGATGGCCAACGGCACCGAGGGCAGCTACAAGGCGATCGCCGCTGCAACAGGTGTCTCTGGCGAGGTTCAGTTCTCGCTGAGCAACACCAAGCAGCCGGTGCAAGTGTTCAATTTGCTGAGCGTTTCCGGCAGCGGCCAGTCCGCCAACGTGGGTACTACCTTTGTGCAAGCCCTCAAGGTCAAGCTGGTCGACGGCCAAGGCGCCGGCGTGGCAGGCCGCCTGGTCAGCTTCCAGCTGCCCGTAAACGGTGCGGGTGCAACGTTCGCTGGTGGTGCACTGCAAGTACAGGTGCAAACCGATGCCGATGGTTTTGCCAGCTCACCACTGCTCATTGCCAACAACACTGAGGGTAGCTTCCAGGCGGTAGCGACGGCGCACGATGCTGCAGACACAGCGCAGTTTGCGCTGACCAATACCGCCGCCACCGTGCCTGTGCTCAACCTGCAAGTGGTATCTGGTGGTGGTCAATCTGCCATCGTCGACACCGCATTCACCGATGTGATCCGGGTCAAACTGGTCAATGGCCAGGGTAGTCCGATTGCAGGACGCGCAGTGACCTTCACTCTGCCGGCGAGCGGCGCGAGTGCAGTCTTTGCTGGTGGTGGCTTGTCCGTGCAAACTACGACCGATGCGCAAGGCATGGCCGCATCGCCCAAGCTCACTGCCAACAAGACCGTGGGGGACTACGAGGTGCTTATTGCCGCTGCTGGGGTGACGGAAGTGCGCGTGGGCCTCAAGAACACGGCGGCGCCTGCTGGTGACAAACAAGTCACCATCAAGACTCCAACAGGTACAGGATCGCTCAAGGCTTCCGTGACCGGTGGTGGTGCAACGTGCCGCTTTGATCCAACCAAGACCTTTGTCAAGAAGGCTGAAGGCTTGCTGCCGCTCTTCAATGTCCTGCTCTTCCCGCATGGTGTGTTCGAGTATGAACTCGTCGGCTGTGATGTGGGCAGCACGGTTACCATTACGACGGAGTGGCCAAACCTGTTTGGTATCAGCAACTACATGAAGTACGGCCCAACTCCCACTTCGCGAGGCCGGAGCTTGTGGTACGTACCCAGGAATCTGCGGTTGCAAGGCAACAAGATCAGCTACACCATCACTGACGGTCAGTTGGGCGATGACGATCTGACCGTCAATGGTGCGATCAAGGACCCTGGCGGCCCCGTGATCCAAAGTGGGCCATTGCCAGATGGCGAGCAGGCTGGGCCCATTGAAGTGCCAGGCTTGAGTCCGATATCGGTCGCTTTGCTGTCGCTACTGACTTTGTTGGGAGTTGCCCTTTGGCAGCGCCCCTTGCGCTCGCAAAAAGGAGCTGCTTCGCATCGTGCCACCAGCGAGGGTGCTCATGATGAGTAAGCTACAGGCTCAATCACTGCAAATCAGCGCAAGTACTGCGTTGGCTGTTGCTGGCATGGTGCTATTCGCTGCATCGATCAGCGCATCTGCAGCAACGCAAGACGCTGCAGCAGCTCCACTGGCGGATGATCTCATCTGCCAGGCTAAAAACTATGCTGCGCATGATGCCCAGGCGCAAGCCTCCTATTGGCCTGCCCAAGTCTCAGCGCCTGCACTGGATGGTACCTGCTGGATCAGTGGACAACAGCTGGCGACTTCAATCGAAGGCTCCATCAGCAAACCCATGTTGATCGATGTACGTCCGCGCAGCATGCAAAAGGCGACTCCGCTGGCCAATGCACTGCAAATGGAGCTAACGGAGGTCGCCAGCAAGCGGTTCTTGCAACAAGGGCCGATAGTGCTGGTGGGCACCGGGCTGGACTATGCCAATCTCAGCAGCGCATGCCAGCAGTTGAAGGAACAAGGTTTTATCAAAGTGCAGGCTGTTCGGGGTGGTGTCCGCTCATTGCTTGCTGGAGCAAAAGTCGGTGATTCTTTCGCTGTTGCTGACCAACTGATTTTGCAGCCATTGGATGCCAATGACTGGATCGTTTCGCTAGTGCAGGGTCTGCAGTGGACGGTCATCTCGGCCAGTGAGGCCATGCACAGCGCACCCAAAGATCGGCTGCCCGTTTCGGCAAGCCAACTGGTTTCTGTGCAGGTGGAGGGTAAAGAGCGTGATGCCAAGCTGGTTGCAGCTGTGAAGCGCGCCTATCTGGACAAATTAAACAACCATAAAAACACTGCCCAAGCCCAGGCACTCATTGTGGTGACCGATGAATCGTTCAGTGATGCCATACGCCTACAGGTCGAACAGGCATTGGCCAAGGCCGTGAAATCACCTAGCAACGCAATTGCATCTCTGCCTGCCTATTGGCTGCGGGGCGGATGGCAAGGCTATGAGCAGCAAGTTGCGCAAACCGCTGTCATCCAGCAAACCGCCAATCACAAACTTCAAGTTCCATGTGGGCGCATCTAGGCGCATCAGGGCATTACCAAGAATGAAAAAAACAGAGGGACGTATGTTGTACCCATCACCAACATTCACCGCATACACTTCGCCCGCCTCTTGCGGGAAAAGCCTGGGGCCCGACCGCCAAAGCCCTGGCGCACTGAAGCCGTGTGCGGGAAAAGCGTCGCAGGCGCTGACTCGCATGGTTTACCAAGTGCTGGTGCAGGTGTGGATACTGTTGGCTGCCATCCTGGGTATGCAGCAGGCGACGGCACAGACCGTGGTAACAGGCTCCATTACCGGCAACACCACCTTGCGTGCGGCACAGTCGCCATATTCCTTCCAAGGCGATGTGATTGTCGATAACAACGCAACCCTGAGCATCGAGCCTGGCGTCACCATTCAAATGGCTGCCGCGGCCAGCTTTACCATCAAAAAAGGCGCACTCCAGGCTGTTGGCACGCCCAGTCTACCCATCAAAATTACCTCTGCTGCAGCCACGCCTGCAGCCGGAGACTGGCGCCAATGGCGCTTTACGACGGGCACCAACAATGCACTGACACAACTCAGCTATGTCACGATCGAATATGGCAGTGGTGTAGCCATTGAAGGCTCATCTCCTGTCATCAACAATACCGCCATCAATCACCACAGTGGCCCTGCCATCACGATTGACCTGGCCTCCTCCCCGGTAGGAACTGGCAATACCGCTAGCGGCAATTCTCTCAACGCCATTTCTGTGCCAACAGGCACGATTCGTGCGCAGGTCGTTTGGGGTGTGGTGGGTATCCCGTATTTGGTGCAGCAAGGCTTGGTCAATATCGGTCAAGCGCCATTGGCGCTGGAGCCCTCCAAGCTCAAGCTCAGCCCAGGCGTAGTCGCCATGCTCCGTGTCACGGTCAACACACCGGCCCCTGTCGGCGGTATCTTGGTGGATGTATCCAGCAGTGTTCCCTCCGTCGCTTCGGCGGTGTCGCGAGTAACAATTCCAGAGGGATCTATCAGCGCTGATCTGGAAGTGCAGGCTAGTAGCTTGGGCACGACCAAGGTAACTGCCAGCCACGCCACGCTGGGTTTTGCAGAAACCCAGATCGAGGTGGTCAATCTTCCTTCTTTGGGGTTGGCACCGTCGAGCCCAACAGTGGGTATCAATCGCAGCTATCCCATGACCCTGTCGTTGCCAGCGCCTGCAACGGCAAATGTTGCAGTGCAGATCAACAACGCAGATGCCGCCGTATTGTCTGCACCGACCAGTCTGGTGGTGCCTGTGGGTCAGCAAAGCGTGAACTTTGAAGTGACGGGCCTGGCTGATGGCGTGAGTCGCTTGACTGCGCAGGCCGACGGCTATGCCAGTGCATTGGCCACCGTGACAGTACGTGGCAAAGCCTTGGTGTTGCCGTCGAGTGTAGTGGTGGCCCCGGGGGGAAGCACGGCGGTGGCGATAGAGGTGACCGAGCCAGCTCCTGCAGGCGGGCTATCAGTAGGTCTGAGTCTGGCGCAAAGCAGCTTGGCACAGATTCCTGCAACCGTGCAAATCCCCGCAGGCCAAAGCAAGGCAAGCTTCACGATCAACGGGACAACGTTAGGTACGACCACACTGACGGCGGCTGCCTCAGGCTACCAGTCTGGGCAGACCACGTTGCGGGTTGACGCGATCAGCCTGAATACCGACCCCACCGCAGACTTGGTGATGAATGTGGAGCTGAGCCGCTCTGTGCGCGTGCAACTGAACAAGGCGGCTCCGCAAGGCGGCATCACGGTGGCTGTGGTGAGCCAAGACCCGATGATTGCAACGGTGAGTCCTGCAGAGGTGTTCATTCCCCAGGGGCAAATCTATGCAACGGTACCGGTCACGATCAAGGCATTGGCTGAGGGCAAGACTGCTATCAGTATCACTTCGCCGGGGTTGATTGCCAAGACGCTGAATGTGGATGTTAAGCAGAAGTTTGCATTGCACTTGTTTAGAGCCTACGGACCTCAAGCGGTATTGGGTAAAGGAATGAACACCCACTTGTATGAAATAGGTGTTCAGAGATTGATCAATGGTGTTGTGAGTGGTGGAGCGGATGCGGTGACAGTGAACTTGCGCTGCGTAGCTGCTGAGGTGTGTAAGACACCGGCGACGGTGACAATTCCTGCGGGTCAAAGCAGCGTGAACTTTGTCGTGACGGGTGTAGACATCGGATCAACGCAGATTGAGGCAACGGCTGCTGGGGCGACTGCATCAACGCCATTGCAAACGGAAGTCATTGCGCCGCAAATAATAATTAG
>NZ_JBNDIT010000008.1:0-211161 GCF_050434545.1 Comamonas sp. 4034
TGACGTTGGCAATGTCCACTCCCGTGCCGTCGCTTTTGACGCGCACTTTCACGTTGTAGTCCACCACGCGCTTGACGGGTACCAGTACTTTCATAAACCTCGACTCCTGAGTTATTTGAAATGGGTCTGCGCCAGTTGGCCTGCTGCTTGCATCCACCTGACAACGGGAATGGCTGAAGCGATCATCGCACAAATTAGCACGATCGTGCTTTTTTATACCCAATCGGCAACGTCGCCTTGATTATCTGCGCATCACCGCGCACTGCCCCATTTTCCGCACAAGTTGGCAGTGCATCAGCCTTGCGCGGCAGGTATTGCACCGCCCGCATTGTTCTGAATATGCAAAATCCGTTGCGGGAACGGAATGTCGATCTGCGCGGCGCGCAGTCCTTCCAGGATCGCGACATTGACCGCCGACCGGATATTGGCCTGTCCATTGACCGGGTCGTTGATGTAGTAGCTGAGGCTGAATTCCAGCCCATCGGCGGCAAAATTGACCAGGTAGGCCACAGGTGCCGGCGTCTTGAGCACCCGCGCCTGCGCGAGAGCTGCCTCCTGCAGGATCTGCTGAACCTGGGCCACATTGCAGTCTGCCGCGACCACGATATTGCTGGTCAGGTTGAATTTCTGGTCGGCAGCGGTAAGGTTTTCCACCCGCTGGGTGATCAGGGTTTCATTGGGCACGATGGATTCGCGCCCGTTGCCGGCACGTATCACGGTGTAGCGGGTACGGATGTCGGTGATTCGGCCTTCAAAGCCATCCACTCGAACGTTGTCGCCAATGCGCAGGGCCCGCTCGATCAGCACCAGAAAGCCGCTGACATAGTTGGAGGCGATCTTCTGCATGCCAAAACCCAGGCCGACGCCCAAGGCGCCGCCCAACACGGACAAGGCCGTCAGATCCACCCCCACCAGCGACAGTGCAACCAAAAGCCCCACGGTGATCAGCACCATTCGCGTCAGATTGACGGCCATCTTGCGCATCGACAGATCGCTGACCATGTCATCAATCACCCGCTGCTCGAATGTGGCCGAAATCCACAGCACCACGATCATCACGATGCCGACCGACAAAACACCCTGCAGCAGCTCCAGAATGGAGATCGAGGTTTTTCCAAACGCAAAGCGGATCGAATCAAGCTCACCCGTCACAGCTGGCAGCACGCCCAGAATGCCCAGCACGGCGACACCCCAGGCCAGCCAGGAGAAGATGCGCTCAATGAGCCTTACCACGGTGGAGTGTGGAAAGGTTTTGGCCAGCACGCGTGCCACCAGGCGAATGACTGCCAGCGACAACAGAATCTGCGCACCCAGACGCAGCAGGAACACGGGCTGGTAGTGCTCCACCACCATACGGGCCCCGGCGGTGAACAAGAGGGCCAGCAGTGGAAACAGGGCACCACCCCAGGCTGAAGTGCCAAACCATACGGATGGCCCGCCATCGTAGCGGCGGTACAAGGCGCGTGCCAACAAGCCAGCGAGCACCAAACAAGCCAGCAATACTCCCAGCTCCAGCAAGGTGCTGGCCTGGCGAAAATCGTGAATCAGTTTCTCAAAGATATCCATAGACCATTCCATGACCACCCGGTAGTCATTCCATTCCTTAGAAAAGATTGACGCCAAAACATAAAGGCGGCATATGCCGTGCACATGCCGCCTTTGCCATCCATTACCGGGCTTGTTCAGCCCTGCGGCCAGACCGGCTTGCGCTTTTGGGCAAAGGCCTGCGCGCCCTCTTGTGCATCCGCATCCATCATATTCGTTGCCATGCACTGGCTGGCCGTCTGGTAGGCAGCCTCCAGGCCCAATTCGCGCTGCTGGTAGACCAGGGCCTTGCCCATGCTGACGGCAACACGCGGTTTGCTCACGATTGCAGCAACCAGCTGCTCCACCGCGGCATCCAGCAGGTCTTCGCTGGCAACCCGGTTGACCAGCCCTTGCACCAGCGCGTCCTGCGCGCTGATGAAATCGCCCGTCAGCAGCATCTCCATTGCCCGTTTGATGGGCACGTTGCGCACCAGCGGCACACTGGGCGTGGCGCAGAACAGTCCGTAGTGGATGCCACTGGTGGCAAAACTGGCGTCGCTGCTGGCCACTGCCAGATCGCACTGCGCAACCAGTTGGCAACCGGCTGCCGTAGCCATGCCCTGCACCCGTGCAATCACCGGAACCGGCAGTTTTTGAATGGCCAGCATGACCTTGGTACAGCGGTTGAACAGATCCTGGTACCAGGCGCGATCCGGGTGCGCAGCCATGTCCTTGAGGTTGTGGCCCGCGCAAAACGCGCGGCCATTGGCGGCCAGCACCACGGCACGCACGGTTTCGTCCTTGCCAATGGTCACGAGGGCCGCCTGCAGTGCGGCGAGCATCTCGTCCCCCAGTGCATTGAAGCGTGCGGGGTCATTCAGCGTCAGGGTCACAACGCCCCGCGCATCGCGGGTTTGCAGAAGAACAGCAGAATCCGTCATCAGAGCTTCACCTCACAAATCAGCCAGAACACGGATGTGGGCCTCCACGCTGGCCGCCAGCGGCGCCATCATGTAGCCTCCTTCCAGGCAGGAGACGATCCGCCCCTTGCTGAAACGCCGCGCCACATCCTTGATGCGGTGCGTGATCCAGGCATAGTCAGCCTCGACCATGCCCAACTGGCCCATGTCGTCCTCCCGGTGGGCATCAAAGCCGGCACTGACAAAGATCATCTCGGGCTTGAACGCTTCCAGCCGCGGCATCCAGTAGGTCTCCACAATCTCGCGGATGTCCATGCCCTTGGTATAGGCAGGTACCGGCACGTTCAGCATGTTGCCAGCCGGGTCCTTGTCGCCACTGAATGGGTAGAACGGATGCTGAAAGATGCCGCACATCAGGATGTGCGGATCGCCCGCGCAGATGTCTTCGGTGCCGTTGCCGTGGTGCACGTCGAAATCCACGATCGCCACGCGCTGCAGCTGGTGGCGCATCAGCGCGTACTTGGCTGCCAGTGCCACATTGTTGAAAAAGCAAAATCCCATGGCCTGTTTGCGCGTGGCATGGTGGCCGGGTGGGCGCACCGCGCAGAAGGCATTTTCCATCTCGCCGCCAATCACGGCATCGGTAGCGGCCAATGCAGCCCCGGCAGCGCGCAATGCAGCGTTCCAGGTGTGCGCATTGACGGAGGTGTCGGTATCCAGCATCAAGGTGGCCGGACCGCCCACGGCCTGGTTGTCGGCGGCCATCTCCGACAGACCCCGGATCGCGGCGATGTGCAAGCGATCGTGGCCCAGTTCCAGGTCGGAGACCATGGCCTTGGGCGCGTCGCGCCGCTCCAACGCATCGCCCACGCCCGTCATCAAAAGCCGGTCTTCAATGGCATCGAGTCGCTGTGGACACTCTGGATGGCCTGCGCCCATATCGTGCATCCAGCAATCGCGATGTGTGAAATAACCTGTCTTGGACACCGCTTTCGTCTCCTTGATTGTTTTTGTCGTATATCGTTATGGCATGCAAACGCAGCACACCATACAAAAATTATTGGCTCAGCTTAACACGGTGATTGTGGGGAAACCGGCTCAGGTTCAGGATTGTCTGACCTGTTTGCTGGCGGGAGGTCACCTGCTGATCGAAGACGTACCCGGTGTGGGCAAGACCACGCTGTCGCACGCTCTGGCGCGCACATTAGGCCTGCAGTTCTCGCGCGTGCAGTTCACCGCCGATCTGATGCCCAGCGACTTGACGGGCGTGTCGGTGTACGAACGCGAACAGCAGAATTTCGTCTTCCACCCGGGCCCCGTGTTCACCCAGATCCTGCTGGCCGACGAGATCAACCGCGCCAGCCCCAAGACGCAAAGCGCCCTGCTCGAAGCCATGGAGGAAAAGCAGGTCACCGTCGAAGGCGCCACGCGTGCGCTACCGCAGCCGTTCTTTGTCATCGCCACACAGAACCCGCTGGAGCAGTTGGGTACCTACGCCCTGCCCGAGAGCCAGCTCGATCGCTTTCTGATGCGCATCTCGCTCGGCTACCCCGACCAGGCGGCCGAGTTCCAGCTGCTGGCTGGCCAGGGGCACCGCGACATCGCCAACCAGTTGCCCGCCCTGACCTCTGCCGTCGAGTTGAAATTCCTGCAGCAGGAAGTGAGCAGTGTGCGCGCCAGTGATGCGCTGATTCACTATGTGCAGGCACTGATTGCGGCCACACGCTCGGGGCGTTGGTTTGTGCAGGGTCTGTCGCCACGCGCGGGCATCGGTCTCATCCGCGCCGCCAAGGCACAGGCACTGATCCATGGCCGCGACTATGTCGCCCCCGATGATGTGCAGGCCATTCTGCCGCAGACCACGGCGCACCGTCTGGTGCCGGTGAGCAGCGCAGGCCGCAGCGCAGTCGAGCAGGTGCGCGCCATGATGGACAGCGTACCGCTGCAATAAGGTGAGCACTCTGCGCTTTACAGGCATGCGCCAAAGCCCATTTTGGGCCAAACAATGGCGCCAGCGCATGCGCCTGTGGTGGCTGGGCAAACTGGCCCATAGCAGCGTCCACACCATCACGCGGCGCAATCTGTACCTGCTGCCCACCCGTGCGGGCTGCATGCTGGGCCTGACCTTGCTGGTGCTGCTGGTGGCCAGCATCAACTTTCAGCTCAATCTGGGCTTTCTGCTGACCTTCATGCTGACTGGAGCGGCCCTGGTCTCCATTGGCATCGGCTACCGCAACCTGCTGGGCCTGCAGTTGTCATTGCATGCGCCGCAGACGCAGTTTGCCGGACAGGCGCTGCGCGTAGAGCTGCGCATCGACAACCCCAACCGCCGCGCGCGCTACGCCCTGGGCGTGCGGCACTACCAGGACGACAAATACAGCATGGCAGACGTCGGCGCTCAGGCCAGCGCCACCGTGCAGCTCGCCGCACTGGCACAGCAGCGCGGATGGCAGCCTTTGCCAGCGGTAGTGGTGGAGACCCGCTTTCCGCTGGGCGTCTTCCGGATGTGGACCGTGTTCCGCAGCAGTGAAAACGCCCTGATCTACCCCAGCCCCGAGGCCCACCCGCCGCCATTACCACTGGGCGCAGCCGATGCAGGCATGGGCAGCAGCGCCAGCCTGCGTGCAGCGAGTGGCGAATTCGATGGCGTGCGCGGCTACCGGCGCGGTGACCCCTTGAAACTGGTGGTGTGGAAGAAGGCAGCCAGCGCCATGGCTACCGAGATGGGCACTGGCAGCAGCCATTTTGTGGTGCGCGACAACCAGCACCAGGCCCAGCAGGACCTGTGGCTGGACGCCAGCCGCTGCGGCCTTGCCGAACGCGAAGCGCAGCTCTCGCGCCTCACAGCCTGGGTGCTTGCAGCAGACCAGCAGGGTTTGCGCTACGGTTTGCGTATACAGACTGGTCGCGGAGAGATAACCCCGGACACCGGCGCAGAGCACCGCCTGGCCTGCCTGCGGGCACTGGCGCTGGCTTGAGGGAAGCACATGGCACACAACCTGTCCCCTTCGCCCGCTGCAATGCGCTCCACATGGCCCAGCCTGCCGCGCGAAGCGCGCGATACCGTGTTTCTGCTCGTCGTCGTGGCCTGGGTGCTGCTGCCACTTGCGGCATCCCTGCCCATCTGGGCGACGGCACTTGCGTACACCCTGCTGTTGTGGCGCGGTGTACTTGCAGTGCGCCAAAAGCCGCTGCCCGGACGCTGGGTTCTGGTGGCGCTGCTGGCTTGTGTGGTGGGTGCCACGGTTGCCAGCTACAAAACCATCGTTGGCTCGGAAGCCGGTGTCACCCTCATCAGCATGCTGCTGGCACTCAAGACCATGGAGATGCGTGCCCGGCGTGATGCCATGGTGGTGTTCTTTCTCGGCTTTTTTGCGCTGCTGGCCAATTTTCTGCATTCGCAATCGCTGCTCACCGCCCTGGCCATCGCGATTGGCCTGGTGGGCCTGCTGACCGCCTTGGTCAATGCACACATGCCGGTGGGCCAGCCTTCGCTCAAATACGCGGCAGGCCTGTCGCTGAAGATGATCGCCATCGGCGCGCCACTGACACTGGCTCTGTTCGTGCTTTTTCCGCGCATGGCTCCGCTATGGGGCGTGCCCAACCCGAATGCCGGGAAAACAGGGCTCTCCGATGAAATGACGGTCGGCAACATGGCATCACTGGCGCAAGACGAAGGCATCGCGTTTCGCGTCAGATTCGATACCCCTGGCAACCAGCCGCCACCCTCCAACCAGCTCTACTGGCGCGGCCCGGTATTGGCTGATTTCGATGGCACCACCTGGCGCGCCACTCCCAGCTTTCGCGCAACCGACGACAAGCTGTTTGACGACATCGTCACCACCGGCGAGCCACTGCGCTACGAACTGACACTGGAGCCACACCAAAAACCCTGGCTGCTGGCACTGGATCTGACCCGCACCCCGCCTGTACTGCCCCGTGGCCGTGCCTACAGCACCGGCGATCTGCAATGGCTCAGCAACCGGCCGATTGCCGAAGTCACCCGCATCGCCATGCAAAGCCATACCAGCTACCATTTCGGCATGCAGGCTGGCAACCGGGAGCTGTCCTTCAATCGACGCCTGCCCGCAACCAGCAATCCGCGCACCCGTGCATGGGTGCAGCAGCTGGTGGCAGACATCGGCGACGCCCCCAACCGAGACCAGCAACTGGTACAGCGCCTGCTGGCCCAATTGCGCACTGGCGGCTACACCTACACGCTCGATCCCGGCATCTACAACGGCCAGGTGGCCGACCTGTTCTGGTTTGACCGCAAAGAGGGCTTTTGCGAGCACATCTCCGCCGCCTTTGTGGTGGCCCTGCGCAGCGCAGGCGTGCCAGCGCGCATCGTGACCGGCTACCAGGGTGGCGAGCGCAACAGCGTGGATGGCTACTGGACCGTGCGCCAAGCCGATGCGCACGCCTGGGCAGAAGTCTGGCTCGGCGAGCAGGAAGGCTGGGTCCGTGTAGACCCGACAGGAGCCGTCAATCCGGGGCGCGTGGGTGCCGCGCAGCGCCTCAACACCAGCAACTTCATGGGCATCAGCGTGAGCAGTCCCGCCGCCATCAGCGGCCTGCAGCGCATGCGCGCCGTTTGGGAAGCCGTCAACAACAACTGGAACCAATGGGTGCTGAATTACACCCAGCGCGAGCAGATGGATCTGCTCGGCAGCCTCGGCCTGCAAAGTCCGAACTGGATGGATCTGGTGCGCATCCTGGGCGTGCTGGTAATGGCCAGCGCCCTGATTGCAGCCGCCGCGCTGCAGTACCAGCGCCGCCACACCGATCCCTGGCTGGCACTGATCGCGCAGGTGCGCAAACGCCTGGCCAAGGCCGGTATCGCCAGCAGCGACAGCAGTACACCACGCAACCTGGCAAACGCCATTCGCCACCGGATACCGGATTCTCCCGAAGCCCGCGCCTTTGCCAAATGGTTGCAGGCCATGGAGCAGCTGCGCTATGCCACGCCAGCAGGCAAGGCTGCACCACAGCACTCCCTCGCCGCCTTGCGCAAACAGTTACGACAATTGCCCTGGTCCAGCCTGGCAACGCAAGCCAACAAGGTATAAAGCCCCATGCACCGCATTTTCCAAAGTACGATTGTTCTCATAGCCGCCACCGCTTGCCTGACAAGCGCCCATGCACAGAAATCCTCCAAGAAAGCACGTGACAGCGAAGCCAGCGCTTCGGCACAGAGCTACGCCAGCCGTCCGGAAGCCGATGCCTTTGTGCGCGAAGTTGCTTCCCGCCGCCATATCGACGAAGCATGGCTGCGCGCCAGCCTGAGCCAGGCGCGCTTCAACCCTACGGTGCAGCGCCTGATGACCCCGCGCACGGGCCCTGCAGGCGTGAAAAACTGGCGCGTCTACCGCAGCCGCTTTGTCGAACCCATCCGCATCCGCGCCGGTCTGCGCTTCTGGAACGAAAACGAGGCCCCCCTGGCGCGCGCCGAGCAAACCTATGGCGTGCCTGCCGAATACATCGTCGGCATCATTGGCGTGGAAACCATCTACGGCCAGCAGATGGGCAATTTCAGTGTGGTCGATGCACTGGCTACCCTGGCATTCGACTACCCTGCGAGCCACCCGCGCGCAGCAGACCGCGCCCAGTACTTTCGCGGCGAGCTGGAGCAATTTTTGACGACGGCTTATCTGAACAACGCCAACCCGTTCGACACGGTAGGAAGCTACGCAGGCGCCATGGGCATGCCGCAGTTCATGCCCACCAGCTGGTCCAATTTCGCCGTCGATTTCGATGGCGATGGCAAGATCAACCTGTTCACCAGCAAGGCCGACGCCATCGGATCGGTAGCCAACTACTTTGTCGCCCACGGCTGGCAGCGCGGCATGCCTGCCTATTACGACATGCAGCTGCGCAGTACCCCGGCGCAGTTGGCCACCTTGCTTGAGCCCGACATCAAGCCCAGCTTCAGCGCCGCCGACATGGCCGCAAACGGCGTTCAAGTGGCGCCACCCGGCAACAGCCATAGCGGTCTGCTGGCTCTGATCGAGCTGAAAAATGGCGACGGAGAGACGCAGTACGTGGCAGGCACGCAGAACTTCTACACCATCACGCGCTACAACCTCTCGAGCTTCTACGCGATGTCGGTGATCGAGCTGGGCCAAGCCATCAAGCGCGCGCGCACTGGTACGCCAGCCCTGCCCGATACCGACAGCGAGGTACAGGAACCCAGCAGCGAGAGCACCAACTCACCGGCTGCCGAAGCCGCTGCCAAGGCCTATCTGCGCAACAAGGCGCGCCAGCAGCGCACGCCCGACCCCGCCAACTTCAGCACGCCGTAACGCGCGCAATATGGCCGCTATCGAAAGGGTTTCAAGAGCAGTTCCATAAAAATAAAAAGCAGAGAATTTCTCTTGAAATCAACGCTTCTCCATCCAACTACCAGTCATTCAGCAGCAATCGTGCTGCGCTGATAGAAAAGGAATGAAGATGATCATGAGCCCTCTGCTGCACCGCTCCGCTTTTGCTGTTTCGCCCGCCGCCATGGATGCTGCCCTGCAGCGCTTCCTGCAGACCACCACCTCCACGCCAGCGAACGAGACGGTCAACCAGGAAGCCAATGTGTTCACCATCCAGCTTGATGTGCCCGGCCTCTCCCGTGAGCAGTTGACCATTGCACTGCAAGACAAGACAGTGCGGCTGAGCAGCGTGGAAGGCGCACCGCGCAGCGTGCAACGCGCCTGGAAATTGCCTGCAGCGATTGACGCCACCCTTTCCAAGGCAACACTGGAGAACGGCGTGCTGACCTTGACCCTGGCCACCCACCAGCCAGAGCCCACGGTGCAGACGCTCAGCATCCAGTAACAAGACAATCACCCAAAAACAAAACGGGGCCCAAGCGGCCCCGTCTTGCTGCCCGAAGGCGCAGATGTGATCTATACCGCAGCGGACGGTGCCACGATGGAATCAAGCGGCCAGCGCGGCTTCACGTCAAAAGCATAGATTTTCTCCGCCTGTTGCTGTCCTGCCTGGATGCGCATGGCAGCCGCCATGGCAATCATTGCGCCGTTGTCGGTACACAGATGCAGCTCCGGGTAATGCACGCGCACGCCGCGCTTGGCGCATGCGGTGTTCAATTGCTCGCGCAGCAGGCGGTTCGCGCCCACCCCACCAGCAACCACTACGCGCTTCATGCCGGTGTCCTTGAGTGCGCTCAAGGTTTTCTTCACCAGCACCTCGACGATCGCCGCCTGCGTGGAGGCCGCCAGATCGGCCTTGCGCGCATCCAGCGTATCGCCCAACTTCTTGGCCTGGGTCAGCACGGCGGTCTTCAGGCCGGCAAATGAGAAATCCAGATCACCGCTGTGCAAGAGCGGCCGCGGAAGTTTGAAAGCCTCGGGATCGCCGCTTTGTGCAAGGCGCGAAAGCTCAGGCCCGCCCGGATACGGCAAGCCCAGCAGCTTGGCGGATTTGTCGAAGGCCTCGCCTGCGGCATCGTCAATGGTCTCGCCCAGAATCGCGTACTGTCCCACGCCATCGACGCGCATCAGCTGCGTGTGCCCACCCGATACCAGCAGCGCGACAAATGGGAATTGGGGCGGATCATCGCTCAGAAACGGCGAAAGCAGATGGCCTTCAAGGTGATGAACGCCAAGCACAGGCTTATCGAGTGCTGCGGCCATGGCGCAGGCCACACCCGAGCCCACCAGCAGTGCACCCGCCAGGCCCGGCCCGCGCGTGAAGGCAATGGAATCGACGTCATCCAGCGCGCAACCGGCATCCTGCAGCACCTTTTCGGTCAGGGGCAGCACACGGCGGATGTGGTCGCGGCTGGCCAGCTCCGGCACCACACCGCCATAGGCGCGGTGCATCTCGATCTGGCTATAGAGCGCATGGCTCAGCAGCTGCGGCACAGCGCCACCCTCCCGCGTGCGCACCAGGGCCACACCCGTTTCATCGCACGACGATTCGATTCCCAAAATCAGCAAACTCATGGGGCGAAAGTGTAGGCGCTTCAAAGGGCGGACATGAAAAATCCCCAACACCACCCCGCATCGCGGGAAGGTATTGGGGATGCATTGAAGCAGTGGCGAGTGCGCCTGCGATCAGCGGCGGCCGCCAAGCAGCGAGCCACCGATCTTCATCAGATCGCCCACATCCAGCTTGCCGTCACCATTCTGGTCCAGAAGCGAACCCAGCAGGCCGCCGCCCAAGCCACCTTGCTGTTGCACGCGGCTTTGTTCCTGGCCCAGGGCACTGCCCAGATCGGAAGAGTTCATGCCACCTGCCATCACACGCTGCGCGAGGAAGGACATCACAATGGGCGCCAGCATCTTGAGCAGATTGCCTGCATTGTTTCCAAGACCCGTGGCCTGCCCCAGGCTGCTCGAAGCCTGGTCCTGCTGGCCACCAAAAATGTGACCCAGAATGCTGCCACCATCAAGCGCAGCAGGGTTGCCGCCCGCGGGAGCGCCGCCGCCCAAGGCTCCGCCCAGCACGCTGCCCAGCATACCGCCGAGGCCACCCAGGCCGCCACCGGCCTGGCTGCCACCTGCACCTCCGCCCAGCAACGAGCCCAGCAAGCCTCCCAGGTCCGGGCCGCCGGCGTGGTCACGTTGCAGCGCGCCAAACAGGGCATCGGCTCCTGCGGCGTTTTGCGTGTTATTGCCCAGGGCGCCCAGCATCATCGGAATGGCAGCCTGCACGGCCTGCTCGGTCTGTGCTTCGCTCTCGCCCAGGCTTTGCGCCATCTGCTGCATGGGCGCGCCTTGCAGTTGCTGCAGCAGCTCTTCAACCATCGATGGAGATACGGACATAGGGTTTCCTTTCATGCGCCCAAAAAGGCATTGGCTCAGACCGCCGATATTAGGCCCTTGCCACCGCTTTGCAGCCGCTCACAGCGCAAAACTTCGTCAATTGTCACAGCACTCGGAATGGTTGGCATGACAAATGCATGTCTCCAAAGCATCTGCACCGGACAAGGGCGCCTGGCCCATACCCCGCATGCTGGGAGGCATGATTTTTCTTATTACTTTTTCATCTATAAAACCTAAAATAATATGCCAAACATTCCTGCATACCATGGCCATACAGCACTACATCAAAGAGATCGGGCGCGGCGCTCGTGGCGCCAAGGCGCTGAATCGCACACAGGCCGCTGACCTGCTTGGCCAGATTCTGGATGGCCACGTCAGCGACTATGAGGTAGGCGCCTTCTGCATCGCCATGCGCATCAAGGGAGAAACCGCCGAAGAGATGTGCGGCCTGTGGGATGCGGTGCATGCCCGCATGGCTCGCCTTGGCTCGCCAGGCCCTGTGCCTGCCGTCATCATTCCCAGTTACAACGGCGCACGCCGCCTGCCCACCCTCACGCCATTGCTGGCGCTGCTGCTGGCGCGCGAAGGGCTGCCGGTGCTGGTGCACGGCATGCAGACCGAAGCCAGCCGTACCTCGGTATTCGCGGTGCTGCAACGCCTGGGCATCAGCACACTCCCTCAAGCCTGCATCCTGGAGCCTGCCCAGGTTACCACCGTGCATACGGCCACCTTGCTACCGGCGCTGGCGCGGCTGCTGGCCGTGCGCCAAGTGATCGGCCTGCGCAATCCAGGCCACAGCGTTGCCAAGCTGCTGCAGCCCGTAGCAGGCCCCGCCCTGCTGTTGGGCAGCTACACCCACCCCGAGTACCTGCCCATGCTGCAATCTACGCTGACGCAACTGGGTCTCGATGCCCTGCTCTCTCGTGGCCTCGAAGGCGAAGTCTGCGCCGACCCGCGCCGCACGCCACAGTACGACGGTTTCGTACATGGTCACCATCAATTGCTGCAGGCGCGTGCCGCAGGCACCGACAGCGAAGTGCCGGGGCTGCCTGACAGCATTGACGCCGATAGCACCGCCCGCTATACCGAAGCAGTGCTCGCAGGTCGCCTGCCAGTGCCTGCCGCCCTTGCGCAACAGGTGCAACACATACGCAGCCTGGTGGATTTGATGAGAAATTCAGCCTTGTCGCCCTCCGAACAAGCGCAGAATGCTATTAAATCAGGAGCAAAACTCCCATGACCGATGAAATTTTGGCCCCTTCGGACAATGCCGATCTGCCCACTACGGCCAAGCCATTGCCTGGCAGCTGCACGCTGGTGGGCGCCGGACCAGGCGACCCAGACCTTCTGACCATCGCTGCCGCCAAAGCCATTCGGCAGGCCACGGTATTGCTGGTGGACGATCTGGTGAACGACGCGGTACTGGAATGGGCAGCGCCCGGCGCGCGCATTGTGCATGTGGGCAAGCGCGGCGGCTGCCAGAGTACACCCCAGGCCTTCATCCAGCGGTTGATGCTGCAGGAAGTACAAAGTGGCGAGCAGGTCGTGCGCCTCAAAGGCGGTGATCCATTCATTTTTGGCCGAGGCGGCGAAGAAGTGGAATTCCTGCGCGCCCATGGTGTGATCCCTCGTATCGTCAACGGCGTCACGGCTGGCCTTGCCGCCGTCACCAGCCTGGGGGCGCCGCTGACCCACCGAGACCATGCCCAGGGGGTGGTGTTCATCACCGGACACGCCAAGCCCGGCGGTGTGGGGCCCGACTGGGTGCAGCTTGCCCAGACAGCTCACAGCGCCCGGCTCACCCTTGTGATCTACATGGGAGTAGCTGGCGCCATCAGCATCACCCAAGGCCTGTTGCAGGGCTTGCCCGGCAATACGCCGGTGGCCATCGTGCAACACGCCAGCCTTCCCCAGCAGCGCCAGGCCATCACCACCTTGGCGGAGCTTCCCGCCACCATGGCGCGCGAGCAGCTGGGTAGCCCGAGCGTCATCGTGGTGGGTGATATCGTCCACTGCGCGGCCCTGGCAGCTCAAGCCGAGCAGTCCGTTGATCCGCAACAAAGTGGCGATACCGCACTCCAAGATACCTCCTCTTTTTACGACTACGATAGCGAGGCGCTGCTCGCCCGTGTACCACGACGAGCAGCGCAACCGTAAAACTGCCGCTTGATGCCCCCCAGGCTCTCATGCAATGGCAGTTACGGCCCGCCAGCAGGCCACCCAGCTGCTGGCCTCACTAACAAGACGAGGAGAAAACGTGAAGCCAACGCAACATGCATGGCGCTTGGGAACCATCGCCATCAGCGGCCTGTGTGCAGCGCTCATCAGCGGCTGCAATACCGAATTTGGCGTGGGCCCCGGCGACGGTGGCGAAACCCCTGGCAACCCCGATTACCCCACGCTGGATGGCAAACGTCCCCAAAGCTTCGCTCTGGCCAGCGTTGGTAGCCAGCCCGCCAATTCGCTCGAGAGCATGGGCCAAGCCATGACGCAAAGCGCTGATTTCATTGCTGTGGATCTGGTCATGAGCAAGGATGGCACCCTGGTGGCCCTGGGCTCTCCCGATATCACCAACATTACCAATATCGCCAACCACTCCGAGTTCTCTGACCGCAAGACCACCAAGGTGATCGACGGCATTTCGGTCACTGGATGGTTTGCCTCCGACTTCACGCTGGCAGAACTGCAGACATTGCGCCTCAAGAATCCAACGGGCTCCAGCACTTCGACCGACATCAACAGCTTCCGTATCCAGTCACTTGCGCAGGTGTTCGATTGGGCCAAACGGCAAGCCCGCACGCCCGGCCTCTACCTGCAGACCCACAACCCCACCTACCACAGCAAGCTGGGACTCCCCATGGAAGACAAGCTGATTGCCGCGCTACAGCAGGCGGGAAATACGTCGGCCACCTCGCCCGTGATGATCCGCTCGACGGAAGTTCAGCACCTCAAGACCTTGCGCGACAAGACCAAGGTACGGCTGGTGCAGATGATTCAGGGCAGTGACCTCTCCCCCTGGGGCGTGATCCAGTTGTCAGCACCCTATGACCGTCCGTATGATTTCACAGTGGCAGGCACGGCAACCACCTATGCCGACATGGTCACCACTGCAGGCCTGGCGCAGATCAAGACCTACGCCGATGGCATTTCGCCATGGAAGCCTTATGTCATCTCGGCCACCTATCTGGACAAGAACAGTAATGGCCAACCTGACGATCTGAACAATGACGGCAAATGGGACTACCGTGATCGTCAAATGATGTCGGCAACCAACCTCGTGACCAATGCCCACGCAGCCAACCTGTTTGTGCACCCGTTTAAGTTCTCCAGCGATGTCAGCACGCTGGCCAGTGATTTTGCAGGTGACGCCAGCAAGGAATACAAGCTGTTCTACAAAGTAGGCGTGGATGCCGTTTTGTCTGCCAACCCGGCAGATGCCAACAAGGCACGCTGATCACGCGCCTTCGCCCTCGCATATCTGTGCCTGAAAACACAAAAGCCAGCGCCTTCGCTGGCTTTTGTGTTTCAGAGTCTTTTACATGTTTGACGGGATGGCGCGGCACGCAATCAATTACTGCCCACCCGCACCTCCTGCCGCAACGTCGGTCTGCCGGGTTTCGGCAAAGCGCCGGGCCAGTTCCTTGCGCAACTCCTTGCGGGTGATGGCAGCGTTCCAGCGGCGTTTTTCCTCATCGGTTTCGGGTTGCAGCGGTGGCACGGGCACCGGCTTGCGGTTGTCATCCACCGCCACCATCGTGAAAAAGCAGCTGTTGACATGGCGCACGCTGCGCTCCTGGATGTTCTCGGCCACCACCTTGATACCCACCTCCATTGACGAGGTGCCGGTGTAATTGATGCTGGCGTAAAACGACACCAGTTCACCCACGTGAATGGGCTCCAAAAACATCACCTGGTCGACGCTCAGCGTGACCACATAGCGGCCTGCATAGCGGCTGGCACAGGAATAGGCCACATTGTCGAGCTGACGCAGGATGGCCCCGCCATGCACATTGCCAGAGAAATTGGCCATGTCTGGCGACATGAGCACGGTCATCGTGAGTTGGTGGTGAGGAAGACGCATGGTCGCAATTGTAGGGATTTGCCGCCCAAAGCGACACTGCCCTCCAGGCCATGAATCCACGCCCACGGCTGCTATGCTGGCGCCACCATGCGAACACCTGCCTCCGAGCCCGCATCTTCCGTGTTGAAGCCTGCCCAGTTGCAGGCGTTGCAAGCCGTGCAAAGCCGTGGTACCAGCCACTGCAATACAGCGCCGCTGGCCCCCATTCACATCCACTTTCATGCCGATTGGCTGTATGGTGACCAGCCGGTAATGGCACAACTGGCTGCCAGCGGACGCTACCAATCACAGTTTGAAAGCGGCTGGAGCAACGGCAGCTACAGCCCGCAAGCCGGTGGTCAGCGCTGGCAGTGGGAGCATGACTGGTTTGCCGGTGCCTATGATTCGTCTGCCCCAGATGAGCGTCCCGTGTATGGGGCCGTGGATCTAAGCCCATTGGGCCACGCCTGCAGCATCGGCTACGGCGCAGCCCCGCGCTTTGGAAGCGCCTATCTCGTGCTGCACCCGCAACTGGCTATGCGCAGCAGCTTCTGCGACCCTGACAGCTACTGGCAGCCCACGCATGTGGGCCTGTGGCCGCAGATGGATTGGCAACAGCTGCGATGCCTCTCTCTGCCCGACCCGCTGGACCACTATGTGGAGGCACAGCTTCACGGAGGCCTGGTGCTGGCACGCGATGTGGCGGCCATTGTGCTGGACCCGAGTCTGGCGGGAAGCCCGGCTGCGGCTGCCGCCACACGCTGCGGCGTGCCGGTGCGCTGGCACGGCGGCTACCGTTTGACTGCAGCCATGCTGACGGATGCTGCCGCCTATCGGGGTGCAGAAATAGCAGATGCGCTGCAAGACATGTTGGCACAGCTGGATGGCGCTGAGCACCGATGTCTGACTCCCGCAACGCTTGGCAGGGCACAGGCAGAACACCCCGCCCGCTACGATGGCCCCACCCTGAAAAAGGCCTGGCACTGCTTGGCCCGTTTCGGGCGCCCGATGTAACGGCGCATGTATCGCCGATAATGCAGCGCTTTTCAGGTGTCGCACCACCCCCAAGCACAGCCCGTGCCCACCCCCAAGGCGGCGTTTTTGCAAGCGCGGTTCAGCGTGACGATTCATTTCAAGAAAATTGCACAAACCGTGCATCCACCAAGCGCAGCAAGCTCTTTTTTTAATAGCATTTCAGCATGTCCCCATCCAACGTCTCCCTGCAATTTGACGCGGTCATCATCGGCGCCGGTGCTGCCGGACTGTTTTGCGCCGCACAGGCGGGGCAGCGCGGGCTCAAGGTCCTTTTGATCGATCATGCGGCCAAAGTGGCGGAGAAAATCCGCATCTCAGGCGGCGGGCGCAGCAACTTCACCAACCGCGATCTGGATGTGCGCGCACCACACAAGCACTTTGTCGGCCAGAACCCGCAGTTCTGCCGCTCGGCGCTCTCGCGCTTCACACCTGCCGATTTTGTGGCCCTGGTCGACAAGCACGGCATTGCCCACCATGAAAAGCACAAAGGCCAGTTGTTTGCCGACCATTCGGCCGAAGACATCATCGCCATGCTGCTGGCCGAGTGCGAGGCCGGCCGTGTGGAGCGCTGGCAGCCCTGTGCTGTCAAAAATATAGAAAAAATGGTAGATAGCGAAGATGCAACGACCACCTATCGCTATCAAATTGATACTGATCGCGGGCGCGTGCAGGCCACCAACCTCGTCATCGCCACAGGCGGCTTGTCCATCCCCAAGATCGGCGCCACCGATCTGGGCTACCGTCTGGCCCAGCAATTTGGCCTGAAGCTGGTAGCTCGCGAGCCCGGCCTTGTTCCTATGACCTTTGACGGTGCTGCATGGGCGCCCTATGCACAACTGGCGGGCCTCGCACTGCCCGTGGTGATTGGCACTGGCAGCAAGAAAACGCGCATGGAGTTTCACGAGGACCTGCTCTTTACCCACCGGGGACTCTCTGGCCCGGCGATTCTGCAAATCTCCAGCTACTGGCAGGCAGGCGCACCCATCGACATCAACCTGGTGCCCGAGCTGGATGTGGCCGCGCACCTGCGGGCCGCCAAGCAACATTCACGCAAGCTGATTGCCAACGAGCTGGCCGCCATCGTGCCGGCACGCCTTGCCGACGCCTGGGTGGCACAGGATTCTGACTGGCAGCGCCCGATTGCCGAGGCCAGCGACAAAGCCCTGCTGCGCCTGGCAGAACGCCTGACATGCTGGCAACTGACACCGACAGGCACAGAAGGCTACCGAAAAGCCGAAGTGACTGTGGGCGGGGTTGACACCAGCGAGCTGTCGCAGCAAAGCATGGAAGCCAAGCGCATACCCGGTCTGTTCTTCATTGGCGAGGTAGTCGACATCACCGGCTGGCTGGGTGGCTACAACTTTCAATGGGCCTGGGCCAGTGCGGCTGCTTGTGCAGGGTCGTTGCAAAAAATCAATTAATTTATTAAAAATAGACAATTGATTAATAATTGCAATTATTAAAATTCCATCCACCCTAAAATAACGAAATATTACAACTTTGGTACAGGGTGTTCATGTCCTTCATATCAAACCATCTCGGGCGTGGCGCCCTCCAGGCTGTCGTAGGTGCTTTTTGTATCGGTGCAGTATCAATGGCTGCAGCACAGGTGCCTAAGGTACTGATTATTGGTGATGCCCATGTGGCAGGTACCTACCTCAGCCAACCCTATGCGGACGGGGCCTACAACGAAATGGTGGCAGCAGTCACCGCATTGGGTGGTTCTGCAGCAGATGTCACGCAGAAGAACTTTGACATTACCGGAGCTAGTGGCAACCCGACAACGGTAACGGCCAGCGACTTCATCCCAGCCAGCGGCGGGCAGTACGACATTGTGGTGCTGACTGCGGTCTTTGGTGGCTTCAACCCGGCCAGCGTGAGCGCGGTGCAATCTGCCATCCAAACCCGCGCGGCCAATGCATTCTTCCTGTACCCCGATCAATGCTCGGCATGCACCGCCAATATTGACCAGATCACCAATCCCATCATCAACGCGGCAACGGGCTGGAATATTTCGACAGGGACGCTGTTCAACAACAGCTCGCTCACCACAACGCCAGGCAGCGTCGTGCTCAATGGAGCTACGCCGCTGGCAAGCTCCTTCAACTCGCTCAACCCCATGGCGGTTTACGACTACCGGGCACTGAACAATGTGCCCGCGTACAACGTGCTGTACATGCCGCCGCAAACACCCTCGCCCGGAGATCCATCGCCTCGCCCCCCGATCACGATGCCAACCCCGGCGGACGTTGCCAACAACACCCGCATCAACAATGTCTCGGCCCTGATCGTGCCCCGGGCACAATCCTTCAGCGGCAACGGCGCCTGTATCTTCACGATCAGCGATGTCAACCCGCTGACCCTGCCAGGCAACCCGCCTGTAGGCAGGCTGGGCTCAATCATGGTCAACGCCGCCACGTCTCCTACCGGCTCCTGCGCCGCGCAATCAGGCAGCATCGAGATCAGCAAGACACTCGCACCGATTCCCGCACAGGCTCCCGTGGTCTGGCCATTGAACTTCCAGTTCACAGTCACCTGCGACAAGCCTTCGGCAGGTACCAACTATGCCGTTCCCCCACTGGCTTTCAGTGCTGCCGGCACACAAACCACCACGGTCACCGACATTCCTGCAGGCGCCAACTGCAGCGTTTCCGAACAGGCCCCCATCGCCATCTCCGGCTTCCGCTGGGAAATCGCCCCTGCTGCCCCCATCAACGTAGCAATCACCGAAGGTGCGCAATCCTCTGCTGCGTTCACCAATACCCTGGTGCCGACAACCGGCAGCATTGCCATCACCAAGACCCTGGCTCCTCTGCCAGCGGGCGCACCAGTAACCTGGCCGCAGAACTTCAACTTCACCGCCACCTGCAACCTGCCGTCGGCAGGATCTACCTATGCGGCCACCGCCAGCTTCAATGCCGCCGGCAGCCAGACTGCCACCATCGCCAACGTGCCGGAGGGTGCCGTCTGCAGCCTGAGCGAAACGCAGCCCGCCGCGCCTGCCGCACATGCCTGGGATACTGCAGCGTTCTCGCCTGCAAGCGTTACGGTGGCAGCTGGTCAGACTGTCAGTAGCGCCATCACCAACCGCCTGCAGACCATCCCTCCTGCACTGGGTACGGCTCTCATCACCAAGACACTGGCGCCACTGCCAGCCGGAGCGCCGGTGGCATGGCCTCTCACGTTCAACTTCACGGCTACCTGTGACAAGCCTGTGGCAAACACACCCTACACCACAAGTCTCAGCTTCACTGCTGCTGGCAGCCAGACCGCCACCCTGGCCACCATCCCGGCCGGTTCCAATTGCACGCTGAGTGAAGCGCTGCCTGCTGCGCCTTCCGGCTATACCTGGGATGCGCCTGCTTTTGCCCCGGCAACGATCAGCGTGGCAGGCGGGCAATCGGTGAGCACGGCGATCACCAATACCTTGCGCACCAATGCGGTGCCTGCTGGTGCAGCGCCGGTGCCCGGCAATACGGCTGCGGGCCTTGCGGCCATGGCGGCGCTGCTTGCCGCCTTGGGCATCCGCCAACGCCGCAGCGTTGCACGGCCGTTGCGCTCCGACAAAAACCAGTTATAATCTCAGGCTCTTTGCTGGCAAAGCCCTGTCTGCCAATACTAGTCAATTTGACAGGGCACAACCGCCATTCATGGCTTTGGGGCCCGATCTTCCCCAAAACCCGCTGCTGGCACCAATGGAAAACATTAGCTAATGACGACTATCCGTGTAAAAGAAAACGAACCCTTTGACGTTGCTCTGCGCCGCTTCAAGCGCACCATCGAAAAACTGGGCCTGCTGACCGACCTGCGCGCTCGCGAGTTCTACGAAAAGCCAACTGCCGAGCGCAAGCGCAAGAAGGCTGCTGCTGTCAAGCGCCACTACAAGCGCGTTCGCAGCATGCAACTGCCCAAGAAGCTGTACTGATCGCAGCTTTCACACCCGGCGCATTGAATGCCCAGGTTGTGACATCACCCGCGCTCGGGACGCCAGGCGCGGGTTTTTCATTTTCTGACGCCCCCCGGCACCCATACAACTTCGGCAGCCCGCTGCTCGCACCTCCGGCCTGCCCCAATAGGAGAGAGCCATGAGCTTGAAAGCACAAATCACCGAAGACATGAAGACCGCCATGCGCGCCAAGGACCAGGAGCGCCTGGGCACCATCCGTCTGCTGCAGGCTGCGATAAAGCAGAAAGAAGTGGATGAGCGTGTCGAGTTGGATGACGCCATGGTCATTGCAATCGTCGACAAGATGATCAAGCAGCGCAAGGACAGCATCGCGGCCTTTGAAACCGCGAACCGCCAGGACCTGGCCGACAAGGAAAAGGCCGAAATCGAAGTGATCAAGGCTTACCTGCCAGAGCGCATGTCCGCAGAAGAAGTCACGGCAGCCGTTCAAGCCATTGTTGCTGAAGTCGGTGCCTCAGGCCCAGGCGACATGGGCAAGGTCATGGGCGCCGTCAAGGCCAAGCTGGCAGGCAAAGCCGACATGGGCGTGGTGTCCGCCGCCGTCAAGGCCGCATTGAGCCACTGAGACCCTTTGAAGGGACTGCCGAGCCGGTTTCAATTTGTCGCACTTTAGCGCCAATTATCTGCTTTTCAGCACCAATACAAGCTGCCGTACAATACCCGGTTGGCTACGCAGGCAATGCGTTGCCAATTTTTTGCCCGTCATTTAATTGAAGAGACCCATGCGACTGTTTACAAAGAGCATTACCGCTGCACTGATCTCCTGCGCGTTTTCTGCAGGCTGGGCCGCGAACACGATCACGCCACAGAACGGCAACTGGATCATCACCAATGAACTGACGGGCAAACCTGGCCGCGGCATGGGCATCGATGTACAGGACGGCGTCTTCCTGATGCAGCTGTACAACTACAACGAAGACGGTTCGGCCACCTTCCACATGGCCACCGGCCCTGTGGTTGACAACAAAGTGGTCGCCGCACTGAAGCAGTACAAGGACGGCCCTTCGTTTGGCGGCGCTCCCAAAAATGGCACTGAAGCGGCTGATGCAGGAAATGTCGAGATTGAGTTTACGAGCCGTACCACTGCGACCATCAAGTTGCCCGGCGAAAAAATCAAGCGCATGCAGCGTTTCAACTACGAAAGCATGCCGGAAGATCAATGGTCTGACACTGCCTATACAGAGCGTTGGGCTATGGTGGAGTTCGATGAAAACGACAAGCCGGTAAAGACATATTTTGCCGACATCGGTCTCGGATCACAGCAGGCACTCAACCCGGACATGGATCCAGGCTGGCCTTATGGCAAAAGCAATAAATTCACGGTTCGCCGCTTTGACACTGCCACACCCAAGCAGTATGGGTTCATGGAGTGCAATTACACCGGCGCCGACCATCTGTTCGCCTGCGACGGCGAAGAAATCAATAATGGCGGTGCAGCCACTTCCCGTCAGCCTACAAAGCTGACCATGGAACGCAGCCTCGACGAGCTGCACGGCACCATCACGGTCGGCACCGATGGCGCCGAGCGCCGCGTTCTGGGCGCACGGGTGGAGAAAGTGTCCTATCGCATCAAGGACAACAAACTGGTGACCGACCAGTTTTTCCGCCGCAACTCCCTGCCCGAAGCTGGCACCTGGATTGTTGCCCGGGAAGTCACCGGCAAAGCTGGCCGTGGCATTTCCCTGGATGTGCAAAAGCCCACCAATGCCAAGCACACCTTGTTCATGCCGATCTACAACTACACGAACACCGGCAAGGCAACCTTCCATATTGGACTGCAAGTTCACAGCCCCAGCACGATTCCTACCCCGGATACCCCCTCCATCCGCCTGCTGCAGTACCGTGATGGCCGTTATCTGGGTGGCCCACCCGCAGACGCTGTCGAGGACGGCTATTCCGGTATTGCTGAACTGACGTTTGCCACCACCGCAACCGGTCTCGTCCAGTTCCCGCAGGAAGACTCTCTGCGCATGCAGCGCTTTTACTTCGGCGTCAATGCGGAAAGTGTCGACAGCCTGGTCGGCACCTGGGCCCTGGTTCCCCATTCCGGAGCAGCCAAGCACCGCATCCTGAATCTGGTGAAGACCGGCGAAGGTGTTGTGGAAGACAAGGACGCAGGCTACACCTGCTTCTCCAACTACTGGCTGGAATTCCGCTTTGTCTGCGAGCCAAAGACAATAACCTCTGACCAGCAGCGCATCCGCATCGGAACTGGCTTCTATGGCGCCGCACGTGCCATTCTGGGAGACGGCGGTCCGTTGCCCGATTCCTCGCCTGAATTGACCATCATGCGAATTGCAGATGGCAAGGGCAATCTGGTTCAGGCCGGCCCGCTGTACCTTGATCCATCGATCGATGATGGAACGAATGGCCCTGACGACGGCTCCGAACAGCCTGTACCCAAGCCCAACAAGGCTCCTGTCGCAGTGATTGCAGATGTCACCGATGCCGTCCACGGCAAAACGGTCAATCTGGACGGTAGCAGCAGCTCCGATGCAGACGGCAACCCTATCACCTACAAGTGGGCGCTGATTTCTGCACCTGAGGGCAGCACTGCGTATCTGTCGTCCAGCACCACTGCCAAGCCCAATTTTCTGGCAGACAAAGTGGGCCAGTATGTGGTCGTCCTGATCGTCAATGACGGCAAGGAAAACAGCCAGGCAGCGCAGACGACCATCAACGTGAAGGCCACCAACAACGTCCTGCTCTATAGCGTCGGCAGCACGGGCACCAACGACACCACGGAAAATCTGGTGACTTGGCCCTACACTGCTACGCCGACCTCCACTGTCAGTTGCGAAGGCAATTGCGGCACGACCTACAAGGTGGCCGGCTACAAGCTGGTGGCCAATGGCAGCAACTACACCATTACGGACCTGAAGACGCAGAACCTGACGCCAGACTCTCCAGTGAAGCCCACTTTTGACGGCCTCAAGGACGGTCAGGTCGTGACGGCAGGCCAGCCTCTGGCATTTGCCCTGCGCAGCACCTACACCAATGGCGAGACTGTGAAGCTGCAGTACAGCTTCACCATCAAGGAAACCGGTCAGAAATTCTCTTACCTGACGACGTTCAAGAGCAACTGAGCGTTGACGCCATGATAGAAGCCTTCTGTGCGGCGCGCAGAAGGCTTTTTTACTGGGGCATCCTCAGTGCCATCTACGACATCAATAGCATCCATGTTGGCGGGCCTCACCGAGAGATGCCACCCAGCGCCTAGCTGGAGCCACTCAGATACCCCAGCAGCGCCCTTGCAGCTGGTGGCAGTTGGCTCTCATCCCTGCAGCTGATCGCAAAGCGCCGGTACGCCCAACTGTCGGCAAGCGGAACCACGCATACATCGGTATTGGCCGCATAGGATTGCGCCACTTCGCGTGGTACCACGCTGATGGCCAGGTTGGCCTGCACCACCCGCAGGGCAGCATCGAAATTGGAAACATGCACCCGGTGGCGGAGGCTTTTTCCTTCCTGTGCCGCAGCACGGGTCAGCAGAATCTGTACCGCGCTCAAGGCCGGCATGCTGACATGTTCATAATCCAGCACATCGGCAAAATGCACCTCATCCAGCTGGGCAATCGGGTGGGTCTTGTGGGCGGCAATAGCCAGCCGGTCGCTGCGGTAGGGCCGCGTCTGCAGACCGGACAGATCGGCCGCATCCCAGCAGATGCCCATGGCGGCACGCCCTTCTCGCACACCGCGCACCACATCCGGGCTCACACATTCTTCCAGAGTGACGCGGATGTTGGCGTGCGCAGACTGCTGCAGGAAACAGGCAACATCTTCGGCCAGCGATTCGGCCATCACCGAAGCAGTCACCAGCACCCGCACCTGCCCTTGTACGCCTTTGCTGTAGGCCGCCATCTCCTGCTGCATGTGGTTGGCCGCCGCGAGCATGGTGCGGGCATGCTCCAGCAAGGTCTCTCCTGCTGCAGTGGGCCGCAGGCCGCGCTTCTCGCGCAGAAACAGATCTGCCCCCATCTGGTGCTCCAGCTGCGCCAGACGCTTGCTGATGGCAGACGCCACCAGCGCCTCTGATTGCGCCACCTTGGCAATGCTGCGCTGCTCGCATACCTGGACAAACAGGCGCAGGTTCAACAGGCTGAGGTCATGCATCGGCGAATCTCCCAAAGCCTGCACAAACAGACCTGAAGGCGGGAAACTGTGCGCGAATGCAGGCTTTTAGATTTTCCATTTTGGAACTATATAGCTTCTCAAATTGATTATTACTGACGCTTTGGAAATTTTAGAATCCAAGCCAGAACAACGCAATGGAGACAGCCCCTTGCAAACCACAGCCCCTACTGGCGCATCAGCCACCATCCGCGAGGTAGGCCTGCGCGACGGCCTGCAAAGCGTCGCCACTATCGTCGGCACTGCAGAGAAATGCCGCTGGATCGATACCGCCTATGCCGCCGGCGTGCGCGAAGTGGAGGTCGGCTCCATGGTGCCCGCCCGGCTGCTGCCGCAATTGGCCGATACCGAGGCGGTGCTGCAGCATGCGCTGCAACTGCCGGGCCTCGTGGCATCTGTGTTGGTGCCCAATCTCAAGGGGGCGGAACGAGCCCTTGCAGCCGGAGCCCATGCGATGATCGTGCCGCTGTCGGCCAGCCATGCGCACAGCCTGGCCAATCTGCGCAAGACACCGGATGAAGTGGTGGCCGAAGTGGCTCGTATCCGCGCGGCGCGTGATGCGGCGGGCGCCCGCACCATCATCGAAGGCGGTGTGGGTACCGCGTTTGGATGCACCTTGCAGGGCGAAGTGGCCGAAGCCGAGGTGCTGCGCCTGCTGCAGGCCCTGCTCGATGCTGGCGCCGACCGTCTCAGCCTAGCCGACACCGTCGGCTACGCCGACCCAGCTTTTGTCCGCCGCCTGTTTGACAAGGCCTTGCACCTGGTTGGCGATCGATTGCGGTACGCACATTTCCACGATACCCGCGGTATGGGCTTGGCCAATGCTTACGCAGCCTGGCAAAGCGGCATGCGCGGCTTTGATGCCTGCCTGGGTGGCATTGGCGGCTGTCCTCACGCACCCGGCGCCAGTGGCAATGTGGCCACCGAAGACCTCGCCTACATGCTCGAACGCATGGGCGTGGCCACCGGTATACACGTGCCAGCCCTGCTGCAGTTGCGGCAGCAGTTGCAACACTGGCTGCCTGGCGAGACCTTGCATGGCAGCCTGTGGCAGGCCGGTGTCATCCGCAGCAGTGCCAAGCCAGCCTCCTGCGCGACAGCCATCTGAGTCTCCACAAAGAACTTCCAATAAAAATACCTTCTGGCGCCCATATCCAAAGCGCCTATAGCTACCAAATCATGAGCAATCCTTCCTCTTCCAGCACCCCACCCACTCTGCCACTCGCGGGCCTGCGCGTGGTCGAATTCACCCACATGGTCATGGGCCCCACTTGCGGCATGGTGCTGGCAGACCTGGGGGCGGAGGTCATCAAGGTAGAGCCTGTCGAAGGCGACCGCACCCGCCACCTGCTGGGCGCAGGCGCGGGCTTTTTCCCCATGTTCAACCGCAACAAGAAAAGCATCGCTCTGGATCTGCGCCAACCACAGGGGCTGGAGGCAGCCATCCGCCTGGCCAGCACCGCCGATGTAGTGGCGCAGAACTTCAAGCCCGGCGTGATGAAAAAGTACGGCCTCGACTACGCAGCGCTCTCCAGGCTGAACGACCGCCTCATCTACGTGAACCACACCGGCTTTCTGCCCGGGCCGTACGAGCACCGCACCGCGCTCGACGAAGTGGTGCAGATGATGGGGGGCCTAGCCTACATGACGGGCCGCCCTGGCGACCCGCTGCGCGCGGGCACCAGCGTCAACGACATCATGGGCGGCATGTTTGGCGCCATTGGCGCCATGGCCGCACTGATGCAGCGGGCGCAAACCGGCAAGGGGCAGGAGATCGACTCCGCATTGTTCGAAAACAATGTGTTCCTTGTCGGCCAGCACATGATGCAGTACGCCGTGACTGGCCAAGCCGCTGAGCCCATGCCCAACCGCATTTCTGCATGGTCGGTGTATGACGTATTCACGGTGCAAAGCGACGAGCAGATCTTTCTGGCCGCCGTGAGCGATGCGCAGTGGGCTGCGATGTGCACCGCCTTTGGCTGGAGCGATCTGCTGGCCGATCCGCAGTACGCCACCAACAACAGCCGTGTGCGCCTGCGGCACCGTTTGCTGCCCGAGCTGCGCCAGCGCTTTGCACCAATGACGGCAGCACATATCGCCCAGCAGTTTGAGGCCAATGGCCTGCCCTACGCCCCCATCAGCAAGCCCGAGCAGTTGCTGAACGACCCGCACCTGCTTGCCACGGGCGGCCTGGCCGATGTGCGCCTGACCGATGGCGAACGTGCCGGCCAGCAAGCGCCCACCACCCTGCTGCCCATCCGGCTGGCAGGCGAGCGCCTGGGCGTACGCCTGAACCCGCCGCAGCTGGGTGAGCACACCCGGGAGCTGCTGCACAGCCTGGGTTATGACGACGCTGCGATTGCAACGCTGCGCACCACTGGAGCCATTGCAGGCTAGCAGCAGAGGCAAGCTTTTGATTTGATAGCAATCACCGCTTACCAGACGGGCGCAGACCCGCATTCAGGAGACAAGGCATGAACGCATCCCCATCCATCACTCGCCGCCAGTGGCTGGCGTCCACCATCGCCTGTGCCGCTGGCACACTGGCGCCGCTGGCCCGAGCCGCAGCGCCGCACGACAAGCCGCTGCGCGTCATCCTGCCGCTGTCGGCCGGCTCGGGCGCAGATGGAGCCATCCGTGCCATCGGCCCCAGCATCGGCAAGGTGCTGGGCCAGGCCCTGGTGATCGAGAACCTGCCCGGCGCAGGAGGCATTACCGGCACCGCACAGCTGGTGCGCGCCCCCAAGGATGGCTCAACGATCGGCATCATCAGCAACAACCATGTCGTCAACCCCAGCCTTTACAAGAACATTCCGTTCGATTCGATCAGCGACATCACCACCATCACCATCATCGGCAGCACACCTTTCGTGCTGGTTGCCAGCCCCAAGCTGCCCGTGCGCAATGTGCAGGAACTGATCGCCCATGCCAAGGCCAACCCGGGCACGCTCAACTACGGATCTTCGGGCAACGGCACCATCCTGCACCTGGGCGCAGCCATGTTTGTGCAGCAGGCCGGGCTGCAGATTCCGCACATCCCCTACCGCGGCATGGGCCAGTTGATGAATGACTTGCTCAGTGGCCAGGTACAGTTGGGTGTGGTGGCCGTTGCGCCCGCAGCGCCGCATGTCAAGACCGGCGCATTGCGTGCGCTGGGCGTCACCAGCGCCAAACGGTCGAGCGCACTGCCCGACGTGCCCACAATCGCTGAACAGGGACTGCCAGACTATGTGCTGGACGGCTGGATTGCCGCCATTGCGCCGGCCGGGCTGGCAGACGCGGAACGGCAACGGCTGTACCAAGGCTTTGTACAAGGCGTTGCAACCCCCGAGGCCACGCAGGCACTGGTGGCGCAGGGTTACGATATCCAACTGATGCCTCCCGCACAGACAACCGCCTTCATCCGTGAAGAAAAATCACGCATGGAAGCCGTGGTGAACGCCGCCAATGTGAAATTAGATTAACCAAGGGCATTGCGGCAGCTCTCCTACAGGCGCGGAACTATCGAAGCCCTACGCTGTCACACTCCATTGCAGTGTGCAGACCACGCACGCCCCAGCCAAATGCGGAATTCGCCCGCACAGCTATGGGCCCGGCTGCAACTACCATCGCAAGGGCCACCAAGGCATCGCTCACCAGGCCGATGACGGGCCCTGCCGTTCTACGAGGAGTTTTCATGAAAAAAATGCGCTTGCTGGCAACCGCCGCACTGATCGCCGCCGCCCCATTCGTCACCACCACCGCCATGGCCCAGAACCACTCCAGCAACTCCAAGGCCGCCGATACCGGACCCACTCTGACGCTTGACGCCGAAGCAACGACCCGCGTGCCAGAAGACACCGCATGGGCGCAGTTCAGCGTGGAGAAGGAGTCAAAAGACCAGGCGCAGGCACAACAGCTGGGCAAAACCGCACTGGCCGATGTGCTCGCCACGGTGAAGAAATCACCGTCGCTGCAGGTCACCACCGAGAACCTGTTCACCACGCCCGTCTATAACAAGGACGGCAAGATCTCCAGCTGGCGCACCAACTTCAACGTGCAGATCGAATCGACCGACACCGCCCAGGTCGGCCAGACCATGGCTGCCCTGATGGACAAGGCGCGGCTGGCAGGCTCCGGCTTTCGCCTGTCGGACGCTGCCCGTAAAAAAGCGCAGGATCAGTTGATTGCCGACGCCGTCAAAGCCTTTGAGGCCAAGGCCAAGGTCACGGCAAGCGCCATGGGGTTTGCGCGCTATGAATATGGCAACATCAACCTGAACCAGAGCGGCACCAGCCAGCCGATGATGCGTGCCAACCGCGGCTATGCCATGGCCATGTCCAAATCGGCGGATGCCAGCGAGCCCGTAGGCCTGGAAGCCGGCTACACCACGGTATCGGTCACCCTGTCCGGTTCCGTCAAGCTGATCAAATAAGCTTTGCGCGCAGCCTGTACGGCGCTACAGGCTGCGCGACAGAATCAGCGCCACGCCCGCAACCGTCAATACGGCGCCAAGGCAAGCCCCCAAAGTAGGCGCCACGCGGGTCTTCCACCACAGCAGCGGCAGCAGCAGAATCGGTGAAATCGACGACAGCATGCCCACCAGGCCCGCGCTACCGTATTTGAGCGCGGCCAAGATCAGAGTCATGCCCAGCGCCATCGACAAGAAGGCGCTGCCCGCTACCAGAGCCCAGTCGCGCTGTACCATGGGCGCCTGCAAACGGGCAGGCTGCCAGCGCGCCACCAGCAGCAATGCATGAAAGCCAAAACCTGCCGCCATGCGGATGGCTGAAGCAGCCACCGGATCGACCTGCGGCCCCATTACCAGCTTGACTACCAAGGTGCCCAAGGCCTGCCCCAGCGCAGCCAACAGGCCCAGGCCCACACCCACCGCCAGGCGGCCACGCGTGGCCTCCCACTCCGTAGCGCTGCCTGCGCGCGAGCCAAAGGCAATCGCCGTCATCACCCCTCCTACCAGCAGGGTGCAGCCCACCATGGCAGTGCCGCCCATGCGCTCGCCCAGAAACAGCGCAGCCAGCACGGCAGACATCATCGAGTGCGTGGCAAACAGAATGCCCGAGCGGCGAGGCCCGAGCCGGTTCATGCAGGCGAAAAGCACCGTATCGCCAATAAAAATGCCGATGAAGCCCGAAAGTACCAGCACCGCAATCAAGGTGGGATTGAGCGTGCCCCAGCTACCCGCAATGGTGGCCCAGCCGCCCAGCATGACACTGGCAAACACCATGCGCCAGCGCGTAAAGGCAAATGCGCCCATCTTGCGCGAGACCGGCGCAGAAAAAAGCGCAGCCATCGCCCAGCAGGCAGCGGCCAGCACGGCCAGGAATTCAGGAGGAAAAGGGAGGTGAGACACGGTAGATCAGCGAAAACCGCAGCAAGCGCACACGCTGTCCCGCAAATGCTGCACAGCCCGTGCCAATGGCGCTAGGATGCGTGGCGAAGCTGGCATCCTCCTTGCAAAATGGCAAGGACGCGCCATTGTAGGTCTGCCGCCGCAGGCTGGCAGTGCCACCAAGACACCTAGAGGACGATCCATGAGCAAGAAACAACGTATCGCCGTACTGGCTGGCGACGGCATCGGCAAGGAAGTGATGCCCGAAGGGATCCGTGTGCTGGAAGCTGCAGCCAAACGCTTTGACCTGCCGCTGGAGATGCAGCATTTCGACTGGGCGCACTGCGACTACTTTGCCCAGCACGGCCAGATGATGCCCGACGACTGGAAAGCCCAGTTGCAAGGCTTCGATGCCATTCTGTTCGGCGCCGTGGGCTGGCCCGCCACCGTGCCCGACCACGTATCGCTGTGGGGTTCGCTGCTCAAGTTCCGCCGCGAGTTCGACCAGTACATCAACCTGCGCCCGGTACGCCTGTTTGATGGCGTGCCCTGCCCGCTGGCTGGCCGCAAGCCGGGCGACATCGACTACTACGTAGTGCGCGAGAACACCGAAGGCGAGTACACCGCGCTGGGCGGCATCATGTTCGAAGGTACGGACCGCGAAATGGTGCTGCAGGAGGCCGTGTTCACCCGCAAGGGCGCAGACCGCCTGCTCAAGTTCGCATTCGACCTGGCCCAGAGCCGCAGCAAGAAGCATGTGACCCTCGCCACCAAGTCCAATGGCATTGCCATCAGCATGCCCTGGTGGGACAAGTGCGCCGAAGCCATGGCCAAAAACTACCCCGATGTGGTGCTGGACAAGCAGCACATCGATATCCTCACCGCCCGCTTTGTGCTGCAGCCCGGCCGGTTTGACGTGGTGGCGGCCACCAACCTGTTCGGCGACATCCTCTCCGATCTGGGCCCCGCTACCACCGGCACGATTGGCCTGGCACCGTCGGCCAACCTGAACCCCGAGCGCAACTTCCCCTCGCTGTTCGAGCCCGTGCATGGCTCCGCACCCGATATCTATGGCCAGAAGATTGCCAACCCCATTGCCATGGTCTGGTCGGTGGCGCTGATGCTGGATTTTCTGGGCAACGGCCAGGGCGCGTGGCGGCAGGCACACGATGCCATCGTCGACGCGGTCAGCCAGACCATTCTGAGCGGCCCCCGCACGCCCGATTTGGGCGGACAGGCCAAGACAGACGATGTGGGCCAGGCCATTGCGCAATTGCTGGCCTGAGCGCCTGGCAGGGCTGCGCGCAGCCACTGCGCTGGCAGCCTTGCTGGCATGCACGCCCCAGGTACAGGCGCGGGGCTACACGCCGCAGGGCAGTTGTGGCGGCTACGAGCGCGTGAGCATCGGCAGCCCAGCAGGAACCTGCGTGGCCCTGGTGGCCGATGAACGCGATGGCCTGCGCGCACCGCGCCGGGTGCTGGAGATCAGCCCAGGCCGCCTGTGGATCATCGATATGGGCAGCTGGGTGCCCCACCAGGGGCGGCTGCTGGAGATAGCGCTGCCTGCGCAGCCCACTGCCACACCCTTGCAACGCCCGCAGGTCAAAGTGCTGGCAGATAAGCTGGATCGGCCCCTGGCACTGGTGCGCGGCCCCGATGCGCAGATCTACATCGGCGAGGCGGGCCGCATCTGGCGCACGCCGGTGCCCGCAGCAGGCCAGCCGGTACAGCCGCAGACGGTGCTGGACGCATTGCCCAACGACGGAGCCCACCCGCTCAAGGAAATCACGTTCGGGCCGGATGGCAGCCTGTATGTCAACATGGGCTCGGTCACCGACCGCTGCCAGGGCGCGCAAGGCGAGCTTGCCTATCCGTGCCCCGAGCGGGAGGCCATGCAGTTCCGTGGCGCGGTCTGGCGTGCGGTTCTGCACAACCCGCCAGTATCCGGGCAACCGCCCGTGCAGCAATTTGCACCTTTTGCACTCGGCCTGCGCAATTCGGTGGCGCTTGCCACGCTGCCCGATGGCCCGGCCGCAGGCAGCCTGTGGCAAGGCGAAAACAATATCGACTACCGCGACAAAAATGAACCGCCGGAAGAGCTGAACGAGCTGGTCGCGGGCGCAGACTACGGTTGGCCCTACTGCGTGGGCCAGCAGCGCGTGGCGCGCGGCTATGACAAGCGCGTCCGGTGTGCGTCCACCAAGGCACCCCGCATGCTGTGGCCTGCGCACACGGCGCCGCTGCATTTGCTCGCCACGCCCGCAGCCAGTCCTTTTCAAGGCCAGTTGCTGGTAGCCTGGCACGGCCCGCAGGGCCATCGGGTGGTGGGCTTTGCGCGCCAGAAGGACGGCAAGCCAGGCGGAAAACCGGTGGAATGGCTGACCGGATGGACGGCAGACGGAAACATGCGCCCGCTGGGCCGCCCCACCGGCCTCGCGCTGAACCACCTGGGGCAATTGATGGTGGTGGAAGACTACAACCGCACGCTGCTGATGCTGTTGCCCGACACCACGCCCCAAGCCATTCACAAGCGCTGAACCGCAACCAACCATGCCGCGTGGGCGACATCCAGCCACCCAGCCTGCTTGTGGATCCTGAGCCCCGGCCTATCATCTGCAGTTATCCATCCCTGCTGCGCAGGCCCGCCTTAGGGCGCCCTGCAGCCACCGCGACATGACAGCACTCCCCTCTTCAGTGCCCCCGGGCCCTACCCCGCCGCCCGGCCTTTACTTCGGTTGGGTGATCGTCGCGGCTTCCACCATCCTCACGCTGCTCACGGTCGGCATGCGCATGGGCATTGGCCCATTCATGCTGCCCATGTCGGAGGATCTGGGCTTCAGCCGCAGCCTGCTCTCGTCCATCGTGGCAGTCGGCATGCTCTGCTATGGCCTGGGCATGCCAGCGGCAGGCTGGCTGGTGGCGCGCAAGGGCACGCGCACTGTTTTGCTGACAGGCACCGCCATTGTCGTGCTCGCCTGCCTCTGGACGGTGAACGCCCGCACGCCATGGAGCTTTTTCTGGGCCTATGGCGTCGCGCTGTCGCTTGGGCTGGCCTTTACCAGCCCGGTGGCAGTCACACCCATGATCAGCCGCTGGTTCACGCGCCAGCGTGGCATGGCACTGTTTTTTCTGTCAACGGGCTCGATGGCGGGCATCGCGGTGATGACACCCGTCTTCACCACCACCATCGGCCTATGGGGTTGGCAGCGCACCCTGCTGGGGTTTGCGGTGGTGTTTGCACTCATCATCGGCGCCATGGCTCTATGGATCGTGCGCGACGATGCACCCGAAAATACCGATCTGACTGCTGCGCAAATTGAACAAAACCGGCAAACAACGCCCACCCATCAAGCGCCAGTAGCTACAAAATCAGAAGCAATCAGCTTTACCCAGGCTATCGCAACCGCACCGTTCTGGCAGATCTTCCTGGGCCTGTTTGCCTGCGGCTTCAGCATGAACCTGCTGGGCACCCACGGCATGCCCATGCTGATGGACCATGGCTTTGACGCGGGCAGCAGCGCGGGGGGCATCGGTCTCATCGGTTTTGTGGCGATCTTCAGCACTCTGGCGCTGGGCAAACTCTCCGACATGGTGCCGCGCCGCTACATCCTTGCCGTCATCTACCTGGTACGCGGCCTGGGCTTTGTGGGCCTGGTGGCCGTCGTTCACCACTGGCAGCTATATGCAGTGGCTGCCATTGGCGGCATTGTCTGGGCTGGCTCGATTGCCGCCTCATCTGCCATTCTGGGCGATCTGTATGGCATCAAGTTGGTAGGCCTGCTGTACGGATGGGCCTACCTGGGTCACCAGATCGGCGCCATGATCAGCAGCTGGCTTGGCGGCTGGGCATTCGAGCAATTTGGCACGCACTGGATTGCCTTTGGGGCGGCTGCCGTGTTGTTGCTCGTTGCAGCGTGCGTCTCGCTGCTGCTGCCAACCAAGCTCCAGCCATGAAAAATACCCGCTGATGCGGGTATTTTGGTGCGCCAAGGCTGGCGGCGGCAGGCCAAGTGGGGAACGCTCTCTGGCAGGACCCTATCCCCGTGGCAACTGCGGCGGCTTGACCAGATCGTCCAGCGACAGGCCCCTCTCGCGCAGCAGGCTCTCCAGCAAGGGCTTGAGCTGGCCCAGGCTTTCATCCACGGCTTCGCGGACGGTGTCCACCACCACTTGCGTGCCGCGTTCGATCTCGATGTTGAGGCCGTCGCCCACACGCTTGGCTTCGAACACCGTCATGCGGCGGGTTTCGGGGATGAGCCAGACCTCGAACCAGCCTTCCTGGCGGTTCACCTCGGCAACCGTCAGGCTGGCGCCGTTGATAGCGATATAGCCCTTGGCAAACACGTAGCGTCGAAAGGCTTCGGGCACGGCCACGCGCATCACGTAGTTGTTGTCGAACTCGCGGATCGCAGCCAGGGTTCCGGTGAAATCCACATGGCCGGACAGCGGGTGGCCGCCAATCTCGGCACCGTCCTTGGCGGCGCGCTCCACATTGACGGACGAGCCCACCTGCAACTGGCCCAGGGTGGTGATGTTCAGGCTTTGCAGCATCACATCAAACCGTGCATGCTGCGCGTCCACCAGCTCGGTCACTGTCAGGCATACGCCATCGTGCGATACGCTCGCGCCAATGGCCAGATCCTGGCAAAAACCTGGAGGAAAGGCAACCGTGAACGTGCGCAGGCCGGGCTGGTCGTCAATGGCGCTGATGGTGGCGACCGCCTGAATGATCCCAGTGAACATCAGGAACCTGCCACCTTCATCTTGCCAACAAGAATGCTGCCCAGGGTCTTGGAGCCCGCGCAGTACTCATCGGCGCCCACAGCCAGAGTGTCCTTGAACATGTCCTTCAAGTTGCCGGCAATCGTGATTTCCTGCACGGGAAAGGCAATCTGCCCATTCTCGACCCAGAAGCCGCTGGCGCCACGCGAGTAATCACCTGTGACCGGGTTCACGCCTTGGCCCATGAGTTCGATCACGAAAAGACCCGTACCCAGCTTTTGCAGCATGGCGGCAAGATCGTCAGTTGGCCGCGTCTTGGAGGAATAGAAGTGCAGGTTGTGGGCACCGCCTGCGTTGCCCGTAGTCTTCATGCTCAGCTTGCGGGCCGAGTAGGTGGACAGGAAATAGCCATTGACCTTGCCGTCTTCCACCACATGGCGCTTGCTGACACGCACGCCTTCGTCGTCGAACGGCGCACTGCCCTTTCCGCCAATGAGGAAGGGATCCTCCACCAGCTGGATGTGCTTGGGGAACACCTTTTTGCCCAAGGAACCCAGCAGGAAGGAGCTGCGGCGGTACAGCGCGCCGCCGCTGATGGCCTGCACCAGCGAACCCACGAGGCCCGCGGCCAGCGGCGCGTCGAACAGCACCGGGCATTCGGTAGTAGGAATCTTGCGTGCATTGAGGCGCGACAAGGCGCGCTCTGCGGCGTAGCGCCCGACGACAGCCGGGTCGGCCAGATCTTGCGCGCGGCGCATGCTGCTGTACCAGGCATCGCGCTGCATGTCGGCACCCTTGCCCGCTATGGGAGCCACCGAGATACTGTGGCGTGAGCTGGCGTAGCCACCGGCAAAACCGTTGGTATGCGCACTGTAGAAATGGCTTTGCTGGGCCGATACGCCTGCTCCCTCGCTATTGGTGATGCGCTTGTCGGTGGCAAAGGCGGCCGCTTCGCACTGCAGCGCCAATTGTGCGGCTGCCTCGCTGTCAATAGCCCACGGATGGAACAGGTCAAGTTCGCGTTGCTCGGCTGCTGGCACAATATCGGCTGCATCGGGCAGGCCGGCAACCGGGTCTTCGGCCGTGAAACGGGCGATGTCATAGGCTGCTTGCACCGTGCGCTTTACCGCTTCGGTCGAAAAATCCGAGGTGCTGGCATTGCCTCGGCGTTTGCCGATATACACCGTCACACCCAGCGACTTGTCGCGGTTGCGCTCCACCGTCTCCAGTTCGCCCTTGCGCACGCTGACCGACAGGCCTGCGCCTTCGGAGGCATCTGCTCCGGCGTCGGTGGCACCCAGTGTTTTGGCATGCGACAGTGCCTGCTCGACAAGGTCTTTGAAAAATGCGCGGCTGTAACTGAAGCCGGTTGCGGCCTGGGCATCGCCCTGGCTGTTGGAGCTGGATACGGTTTTTTTCATACTGCCCGCTATGATACTGATAACCGCCATCGCCCTGGCACTGAGATGGGCTGAACGACCTGCGCAACCAGCGTGCGCAGCAGAGGCAATGGCCCGTTCAGCTCCTCCCTGCCGGGCTGTGGCCTTTTGAACAAAAGCATAACCATGTCACGCAAACCCAAAAAAGGCTATTTCGTTCGCGGCAAGTTCGTGGCCGAAGGCAGCGAACTCGATATCGAGCTGAAGGCCGAACTCAAAGGCACGACCGAATCGAGCAAGTCCGATCTGAAAAAGGAAATGGATGCCCTGCAGGACCTCGGCAAGGAACTGCTCACGCTGCGCAGCGATCTCTTCAACCGCCTGCAACTGCCCGAGATTCTGGTGAACGCGCTGGCCGAAGCCAAGCGCATCACCAATTTTGAAGGCAAGCGCCGCCAGATGCAGTTCGTTGGCAAGCTGATGCGCAGGCTCGACGAAAGCGAGGTAGCCGCCATCAACGCCGCGCTCACAGAGCAGAAGGAAGGCTCCGGCATTGAAAAAGCCCTGCTGCATGCCTCGGAACAGTGGCGCGACCGCATGATTGCAGACGACGATGCCGTCGCGCAATGGATCAACGAGGCGCCGCAGACCGATATCCAGCAGTTGCGTTCGCTGGTGCGCCAGGCGCGCAAGGACATGCCCGGCGCCCATGAGGCCAATGTGCAGGAATCCACCGGCCAGGCCGCCCGCAAAGGCCGCGCATACCGCGAGCTGTTCCAGCTGGTGCGGGACCATGTGATGGCCGCCCACGCAGCACGCGTGCAGGCATCCGCGGCAGATGACGATGCCAGCGATGAGGATTGAGAGAAAACAGCCCCTGGCGCATGGTGGGTGCGCGCAATCAGCTATCAAAATATGAGTATTGCATACGACTCCGTCAAAATCGGCATTGTCTCGATCAGCGACCGCGCCAGCAGTGGTGTGTATGAGGACAAAGGCCTGCCCGCCCTGCAGGATTGGCTGGGCCGTGCGCTGCACAACCCGGTGGCCTACGAGGCCCGCCTGATTGCCGACGAACAGGCGCTGATCAGCCAGACCTTGATCGAACTGGTGAATGCAGGCTGCAGCCTGGTGCTGACCACAGGCGGCACCGGCCCGGCGCTGCGCGATGTGACGCCCGAAGCCACCCTGGCCGTGGCTGACAAGGAAATGCCTGGTTTTGGCGAGCAGATGCGCCAGATCAGCCTGCGCTTCGTGCCCACGGCCATCCTGTCGCGCCAGATCGCCGTCATACGCGGCCAATGCCTGATCATCAACCTGCCCGGTCAGCCCAAGGCAATTGCAGAAACGCTGGAAGGCCTGAAGGATGCCGATGGAACGCAGCTCGTGCCAGGCATTTTTGCCGCCGTGCCTTACTGCGTTGACCTGATTGGCGGCCCCTATCTGGAAACGCAAGACGCGGTGTGCAAGGCCTTTCGGCCCAAGAACGCAGTCCGCGCCCCTCGCAACTAAATCCGGCTACGCCTCACCCGACTGCGGCAAGAAAAACCCGCCCGGGCTTTGAGCAACTGGCGGGGGTGAGCCATCTGTGGGTCATTTCAACGCAGCGATCAGGCCTGAGCCTTGCGTTTGCGGCGCCAGGCCAGCATACCAATGCCGCCCGACAACAGTGCCAAAGCCGCCTGACCCAGGGCCGGAACCGGCGTAGCCTGCGTCGATGGCGTACCAGGGTCTCCCGCCACTACAGCAACACCGCCCGGATCGCGGATCACACCGTCGGCCACCAGGTCGTCATCGCCCAATTGGCCGTCCGTCAGGTTCAGCGCCACCTTGTTGCCGTTGATGGTGGCGTTGGGGTACGCATACCAGTGGTCCTTCTGGTTGTCTGCCGTCTTGCCAAACTTGTAGTACCTGGCATTTGCGGGCAGCGTCTCGGGATAGGTCAACTCCACCGTGGCGCTTTGCCCTGCCTGTCCACCCGTGAGCTGCAGGCTCACCAGTCCAAACGGAAAGCTCACGCCTTGAGGCGGCTGTGAAGCAGCGCTAACGGCTACCGGCTTGCCCCCATCGAACGCCCACAGACCGGAGCCACCGCCACTGACGCTGGCCTGCACATCACCCGCCTTGCCAACTGGTGCCAGGGAAGCCGTTGCAGGCTTGGCAGCGAAATCAAACTGAAGCTGGCACTGGCCGGTAAGCGTGCCCGTGGTGTAGGTGGAGCGATCCGCATTCCAGCTGCCTGCGGGGCAATTGCTGCTTGCGGCCAGCCCCAGCAGTTGGTAGCCCGGCTGCGGCACTACCGTGCAGCTGCTGGTCTGGCCCGGTACGGCGCTGGAGCACGCAACGCTGCCCGCCGATGCCACGTTGGGCACGCCCACCACGCCATGGCTGCCATCGCCAACAATCAGTGTTACAGGCTTGCCCAGGATCACGTAGTTGTAGTTGGCATCCATCTTGTGGCGGTAGCCGGGCATGACGATGGCCGTGCCAGCCGTGCTGAAGCTCAGCGTGCCGCCGTTGTCCTGTGCCACAGCGGCAGTGCCTCCCAGGTACACCAGCTCGTTGGCCACTGCAGCCTTTTTGTCCTGCAGTTGCGTGAGCAGATCAACCTCCAGATTCACTGGCGTGTTGAGTGCCAGCACGCCTTGCTGGGGCTTGGCAGAAATATCGACCGGAAAGTCGCTGGCCAGATAGGCGTGGTCGGTGGTGATGCCGTGGGTGCCCCAACTGTAGTACTTGTAGAAATCTGCGGGCGTATTCACCGTCCACGGCCAGAATGTGACGCCGCGATGCTTGGCCGCCTCCATGGTGCGCTGGCTGATGGCGCCATAGCTGGGGTTGAAGGTAGAGGAATTGGCCTGTGTGGCTTCCAGCACGTTGCGCACGCTGTTGGTCACATCGGCGCTCTCGGCAATGCTGTTGAGAAAGCCGCCGGTCAACTCCGGCATCTGCTCGGCACTGCGCTTGAGCTGGTCGCTGCTGAACGAAATGGCAACCGATTGGTCGGCCACGCCCTCTTGCTCCATCTCCTTCTTGAGCTGGGCAATGATGCGCGGGTTGGCACTCTTGAGCTCGATCACATGGGTGATGGGCTTGTCCTTGAAGGTCTGGAAATACTCGCGCATGGTGGGCACCTGGTAGCCCTTGCCCTTGGTGCGCAAGGCTTTGACCTGATCGAGGCTCATGCCTTCGACAGCGCCGGTGCCGGTCGTGGTGCGGTTGACCGTGTCGTCATGCATGATGACAAGGTGGTCATCGGTGGTGATGTAGATATCGTTTTCCACAGCATCGGCCCCGGCGGCCACGGCTGCTCTGGCGCTTTCCAGCGTGTTTTCGTCTTCACGGCTGGGCATGCCGCGGTGGCCGATCACGAGCGGCTTGCGCAGCAGGGTATTGGCAGGCAGCTTGCGCAACACCTCCGCATAGGCAGCGCTGTTGGCCGACACCACGCCGTTGACGCCACTGGTCAGGATGCGTGCCGCCTGCTCGGGCGTATCCGCTTCGGCACTTGTCCATACCGTGATCAGCAGGCGCTGCAGGCGGGCCACGAAGTCACGGTGGCTCAGGTTCGCGGGCAGGATGGCGATCTTGGCGCCTGCACGGTTGGTGTCGCCGGAGATCGTGAGCAGATCCTGGGTCGATGTGCCCAGGTTGCGCTGGCTGAAATCCACAGCCGTGCGCACCTTGGGCAGCGCTACGCGCGCCTGTTTGAGCAGTGCCACATCGCCAGACAGCAGCGTGACATCGGCCAGGTTGTGTACATCGTTGGAGAAAGCCACCAGCGCATGCACCGTGGCCGCATCGTCAATACGCAGCAGCGGTATGGTGTTACGCGCAGCTTGCTCGTAGTGCGCCTTGAGGGTGCCCACCACGGCGCCATTGGCGTCCTTGAGGTTGAGCGCGCTGTCCAAACTCAGCAAGCTCGTGCTGACGCCCGTTCCGTCCAGCGCCACGCCTGCATGGGCCGCCTGCACCAGCGTCGGCGCCATGGCAGCCAGTGTGCCGGTGTCCTGCACGGTGACAGGCATGTCAAGATCAGGCAAAGGGGTCAGTTGTTCGGTCACCTTCAGGCTCTTGACGCGCATGACCAGCCCCGCAGTCTGCATGCCGATACCGCCTTGGGTCAGACCAGATGTGATGACGACATCGTGCAACAAGACTCCATTGAGGTATTGCCGAACACGGTTCCCATGCACCACCACGCTGGCAATATAAGTCTTGTTCTTGTCGATGGCTTCGGTAAAAGCCTTGGTGCTGGTCACCGACCATGCACCCGCCTTGCGGAATGCGAATTCAGTGCCATTGCTGGCAGTGGCGTTCTGTCGCATTGCGAACTGGTGATACGGCTCATAGGCGTAGGTTCCGCTCTCTGCAGAACTGCGGTACATCACACTGCCCCAGCGGGTGTTGCTGTTCACCTTGTCGAAGGTGAATTCCATGTCGATGCGGTAGTTGGACAGCTTTTCCAGCTCCACCGGCAGCATGACGGCCGTCATTGCGGTGTCGTTGGCGGTGCCGTCGATCAGCAGGTTGCCGGTTGTCGCGTCAATGGAGGCCTTGCCTTTGTTCCACCCAGGCGTGCGCCAGCCAATAGGCAGGCCGGTTGCAGTCTTGTCGTTGAATACCTTGTCGACATAGACCTGCCCTTGTGGATCGGCTTTGGCCAGCCTGGCCTCCAGCGCCTGCAGAGGCTGCATGCTTGCAACCACAGCGCTTTCAGCGGCAAGTGTGGTTTGAAAGGGCAATGTCAGCAATGTTGCCATTGCTGCCACAAGAGGTAGGCGTCGCATAGTATCCCCAAAAGAAAGGCGAGAGTTTTGCAACAATCAATGACACGGTCATGAAAAAAGCATGCACCTTTCCTATGGCCAACGGCCGTATCTTCTTCAACACATCCTCTGCTATCTGCACAAAAATTAAAAACATATAGGTTATCAATATTCAGACGACGTAACCTGGGCGACATGAAACGGTAGGTGCAACGGTTTTCACTATCACGCACCAGAAGCAATGCTTCTAGCATGCATGCAGACACCTATCCACTCCAACCAATTACAAAGGAGCCTTTCATGTTCAAGCCCTCGTCCCCAGTTCTGAGCCCCGTCATGGCAGCCTGCGCGTTGGCATGCGGTCTGCTGGCCAGCCCGGCCCACGCCCAGGACAAGGTTCGCCTGGGATTCCTGACCGATATGTCCAGCCAGTACGCCGACGGCGACGGCAAGGGCGGTGCCACAGCGATCCAGATGGCCATTGACGATTTCGGTGGCAAGCTGCTGGGCAAGCCGATTGAGTTGATCGCTGCAGATCACCAGAACAAGGCGGATATTGCCTCCACCAAATCACGCGAATGGGTAGACACGCAGGGCGTGCAGTTGCTGATTGCCGGCACCAACACCGCCACAGCTCTTGCCATGGGCCAGGTGGCCAACGAGAAAAAACGCGTGCTGCTCATCAATGGTGCGTATTCCTCGGGTATCACCGGTGCCAACTGCTCGCCGTACTGGGTGCACTACAACTCCGACACCACAGCCATTGCACGGGGCACGGGTAAGGCCGTGGCAGAGCAAGGCGGCAAGAACTGGGCCCTGCTGGTGTCCGACTACACCTTTGGTCACACGCTGGAAAACGACATCACCAAGGTCATCACCGCCAACGGCGGGCAGGTACTCAAATCAGTTCGCGCACCTTTTCATGCCAACGACTTTTCGTCCTACCTGATGCAGGTGCAGTCCAGCAAGGCGCAGATTCTGGGCCTCGCCAATGCGGGTGGCGATTTCATGAATTCGCTCAAGGCCGCGCGTGAGTTTGGCGTCACCCCCAAGATGAAACCGGTGGCGCTGATGGTGTTTGCCAACGAAGTAGAAAGCCTGGGGCTCAAACTTGCCGGTGGCCTGATGTTCACCGACAGCTGGTTCTGGGACCGGACCCCTGAGGCACGCAAATGGACTGACCGCTTCTATGCCAAGACCGGCAAGATGCCAACTTCGCTGCACGCATCTGACTACTCCTCTGCCATGAACTATTTCAAGGCCGTGGAAAAGGCCCAGACGCTGGATGCCGACAAGGTGATGGCCACGCTCAAATCCATGGAGCTGAACGACATGTTTGGCAAGGGCAAGATCCAGCCCAATGGCCGCTATGTGCACGACATGTACCTGCTGCAGGTGAAGACGCCCGAAGAATCCAAGGCCAAGCACGACTCGTTCAAGCTGATCAAGGAGCTGCCCGGCGACACCCTGTTTGCCAGCAAGGAAGAGGCCAACTGCCCTATCTGGAAGTAAACCCGGCCAACCGCAGGCCCATACAGCACAAAAAACACAAAAGCCGCAAGAAACCCTTGCGGCTTTTTGCTATGAAAATTTAAGTGATAGCGCGCTACGGACAAGCGCCAGCAGCCACTTTCACCGCAAACAGTTCATTCAAAGCCCCGCATCTGCGCCCACTCGGCAAACGGCGCACGATCGGCGCGCAAGGTATTGATCGGCGCCAGCGTGTCTTCATAGCCCAGTGCCACACCGTAGGCAACGCGGTAAGGCTCAGGGGCCTTGAGTACCCGCTCCACCGTATTGCCATAGCGGCGCCAAAAGCCTTGGGCACAGGTGGCCATGCCGCGCTCGGTGGCCAGCAGCATGAGCGATTGCAGGTAGATGCCCAGATCCACCCACTGCGCATAGCCCATGCGCTCGTCTGCAAACACCAGAATACCCGTCGGCGCCCCAAAGAACTGGCCATTCCTGGCCAGTTGCTCCAGGCGTGCCGCCTTGTTCTCGCGCGGGATGGCAATGGTTTTGTACAAATCTTCGCCGTTCTTGAAGCGGCGGCTGCGGTACGGCTCCCACAGGTTGGGCGGATACGACAGGTTGCTGACCTGCTCCTCATCGGGCTGCGCCGCAGCAATAGCATCCGTGAGCTGCGTCAAGGCCGCCCCCGCCAGCGCCACCACACGCCAGGGCTGTAGGTTGCCTCCGGATGCGGCCTGCGCCGCATCACTCATCAGGCTGTGCACCTGGTCTGCCGTAGGGGCCTTGGGTAAAAACGCGCGCACCGAGCGGCGCTCTTTCATGGCTTGAGAGACATTCATGGCTGGGTCTTTCTTGGATGAAAATCGCAGGCGATAGGCCGTCACTGCAGGCAAGTTTAGTGCAGTGCAGCAAATAGGTCTGACACTTTCGTTGCAAGATACAGGTGAGTCACTTGTGGAGGCGCTACGCTGAAACCCCAGGGGCCCTCTGCAAACCGCCTTTGTAGAGGCCCTCATTGCCGGACTCTTGCCATGCACATCACTGCCATCCAATCCGACATCACAAGCTTGCAGGTGGATGCCATCGTCAATGCCGCCAACTCGTCGCTGCTGGGCGGCGGTGGGGTCGATGGCGCCATTCACCGGGCCGCCGGGCCCGAGCTGCTGCACGAATGCCGATTGCTGGGCGGCTGCAAAACGGGTGACGCCAAGATCACGGGTGGCTACCGGTTGCCTGCCAAACACATCATCCACACCGTAGGACCTGTGTGGCGCAATGGCGAAAACGATGAAGCATCAATGCTTGCGGCATGCTACCGGCACTCGTTGGCCTTGGCCGAAAGCGTGGGTGCACAGGCCATCGCCTTCCCCAGCATCAGTACCGGCATCTATGGCTACCCCATTGCACTTGCGGCGCGCATCGCCGTGGCAACCGTCAAGGCATGTGCAGGAAACGCACCCGGCGTTCAGTCTGTGGTGTTCTGCTGCTTTTCGGCCAACGATCTGGAGGTGTATGGGCAGGTACTGCGTGAGCTGGCAGACTGAAGCTAACGGCCTCTTCAGGTAGTTGCTACCTAATAAATAGCAGCCAGCGCTTTATGGATTGGCGCTGGCCGCTATTTTCGTCTCTATCTCACACGGTTCAACGCGCTGTCGTATCCGATGCGATCGGAATGTAGAACTCGCCGCCCGTGCGGTTGAACTCTTCCGCCTTGGCCTGCATGCCCACCGAGATGCCCTGCTCCGCGGCCACGCCTTGCGATTTGGCGAAATCGCGCACTTCCTGGGTGATCTTCATCGAGCAGAACTTGGGCCCGCACATGCTGCAGAAGTGCGCCACCTTGGCACTGTCCTTGGGCAGCGTCTCGTCATGGAACGCACGCGCCGTGTCGGGATCCAGACCCAGGTTGAACTGGTCCTCCCAGCGGAAATCGAAGCGCGCCTGGGAGAGCGCATCGTCGCGCGAGCGTGCGCCCGGATGACCCTTGGCAACGTCGGCAGCGTGCGCCGCGATCTTGTAGGCGATGATGCCCTGCTTGACGTCGTCACGATCGGGCAGGCCCAGGTGTTCCTTGGGCGTCACATAGCACAGCATGGCGGTGCCGAACCAGCCAATCATGGCTGCACCGATGGCACTGGCGATATGGTCGTAGCCGGGGGCGATGTCGATGGTCAGCGGCCCCAGGGTGTAGAACGGCGCTTCGTGGCAGTGCTTGAGCTGCTCGGTCATGTTGGCCTGGATCATGTGCATGGGCACGTGGCCAGGGCCCTCGATCATGGTCTGCACATCGTGCTTCCATGCGATCTGGGTCAGCTCACCCAGCGTCTTGAGTTCGGCAAACTGGGCCTCATCGTTGGCATCCGACGCGCAGCCCGGGCGCAGGCCATCGCCCAGCGAGAAGCTCACGTCGTACTGCTTCATGATGTCGCAGATATCCTCGAAGTGCTCGTACAGGAAGCTCTCGCGGTGGTGTGCCATGCACCACTTGGCCATGATGGAGCCGCCGCGCGAGACGATGCCGGTGCGGCGCTGGGCCGTGAGGTGGATGTATGCGAGGCGCACGCCTGCGTGGATGGTGAAGTAGTCCACGCCTTGCTCGGCCTGCTCGACCAGCGTATCGCGGAAGATCTCCCAGGTCAGGTCCTCGGCAATGCCACCCACCTTTTCCAGCGCCTGGTAGATAGGCACGGTGCCAATGGGCACGGGCGAATTGCGGATGATCCAGTCGCGCGTGGTGTGGATGTTCTTGCCGGTAGACAGATCCATCACGTTGTCGGCGCCCCAGCGAATGGCCCAGACCAGCTTTTCGACCTCTTCCTCGATGCTGGATGTGACAGCCGAGTTGCCGATGTTGGCGTTGATCTTGACCTTGAAATTGCGCCCGATGGCCATGGGCTCGATCTCGGGGTGGTTGATGTTGGCCGGAATGATGGCGCGGCCGCGCGCCACTTCGTCACGTACGAACTCGGGCGTGATGATCTTCGGAATCGCGGCGCCCAGGCTGTTGCCGGCCAGGCGCGCTTCGCGTGCAGCATCTTGCTGGTACTCGGCCATCCACTCGCGGCGGCCATTCTCGCGCAAGGCTACATATTCCATCTCGGGCGTGATGATGCCCTTGCGTGCATAGTGCATCTGGGTGACGTTGCCACCGCTCTTGGCCCGGCGTGGCTGGCGCTGCAGCGCGGCTGCCTCGGCCCGCAGCTGGGCCACGCGCGCATCCTCCTCGCCGCGCTTGCCACCATCGTCCAGCGCCACGCGCAGGCGGCCGGCATAGTATTCGCTGTCGCCACGCGATTCGATCCAGTTGCCACGCACGCTGGGCAGGCCGCTGCGCACATCGATCACCGCCGACGGATCGGTGTACGGCCCCGAGGTGTCATACACGCTGACCTGCTCGCCATTGGTGAGTGCGATGTCGCGCACGGGCACACGCAGCTCCGGGTGGATGGCGCCATTGAGATGGCTTTTGGTGGATGCCGGAAAAGGCTGGCGGGATTGGGCCAGCAGCTGGGCAAAGCGGGCTGCATCAGGGGCGTTGCCAGCGGCGGGAGTGAAGATCGAATCGGGGGCGTTCATTGCAGTCTCCAAAAAGCGTATGAAGTTCATCAAACGCTCCGTGGAGTGCTGGGCCCGCTCTGATCTGGTGGTGACGGCTTTGGTGCCGCCACCATCCTGCACCGGGGGAGCCTTTTGCACTGACTGACTGGCCAATGCTGAGGCTCCCTCTGGAATCTGCCGACTCCAGCCAAGGCCGTTGCGCCCCGAAAGTTCGCCCTAAAAAGACAAAACCCCAGTGCGCGAGGCGCCTGGGGTGTGCTGTGCCCATGGATGGATGCCCCGCATCCTCTTGTCCAAGGGCCCTGCGTCAGGGTCCCGCTCTTCTTCCGCCGGTATGAACCGGATCAAGTTCGTCGGGTTCGCTAATCAGCAGTCTTGCAACTGCCTTTCGCATCTCAGCGCTTTCGCACACCCCGGAGCTGCATGCAGTATAGCCGGTTCCCGCCGTACTGCGCCAGCCCTTCGCCGTCATTGCGTACACCAGCCCCATTCGCTCAAATCCATGCGGGGGTGGCCCTGTTTTGGTGCTTACCCCAGTAGGCACTGCTCATTCCGCCTGCAACCATCGGGGCGCAGCAGCCTACGCCTGCCCCGCACGTGGCCGCCGCGCCGTACGCATGTCTTTTTGAACAAGGAGTACTCCCATGAATGTTCCTGCAACGCCACGCCTACCCGCGCGCCGCGCGCTACCACACCGCAGGCGCCCAATAGCTGCAGCGGCTGCTGGCTGTGTTCTCGCCTTGGCGGCCCAGGGTGTCATGGCGCAGGACAAGGTGCGGATCGGGTTCATCACCGACATGTCCAGCGTCTATGCGGATGTAGACGGCAAGGGCGGTGCTCTTGCCTTGCAGATGGCGATTGATGACTATGGTGGCAAGGTGCTTGGCAAGCCGGTGGAGCTGATGGTTGCCGACCACCAGAACAAGGCGGATCTGGCAGCATCCAAGGCGCGCGAATGGTTTGACCAGCGCGACATGCAGATGCTGGTGGGCGGCACCACCTCCAGCACTGGCCTTGCCATGGCCAAGGTGGCCGAGGAGAAAAAGCGCCTCATCATTGTGAACGGCTCGGGCACATCGGCCCTCACCAATGACCAGTGCAGTCCGTACACGGTGCACTACGCCTACGACACCGTGGCACTGGCAAAGGGCACCGGCGGCGCCATCGTGGGCCTGGGAGACAAGGACTGGTTCTTCCTGACCGCCGATTACGCCTTCGGCCATGCCCTGGAAGCCGACACCACCAAGGTGATCAAGGCGGCTGGAGGCCGCGTGATTGGCTCGGTCAGGCACCCCATCAATGCATCGGATTTCTCGTCCTTTCTGCTGCAGGCACAGAACTCCAAGGCACAGATACTTGCCATGGCCAATGCAGGTGGAGACACCATCAACACCATCAAGGCGGCGCGGGAGTTTGGCGTGACCAAGACCATGAAGCTGGCGGGCCTGCTGCTTTTCAGCTCGGACATCCACAGCCTGGGTCTCAAGCAGACTGAAGGGCTGATGTTCACCGACAGTTGGCACTGGGATCTGAACCCGGAAAGCCGCAAGTTCTCCGATCGCTTCTTTGAGAAATTCAAGAAGATGCCCACCTCGCTGCAGGCGGCCGACTACTCGGCCATGATGACTTATCTCAAGACTGCCGACAGGATCAAATCCACCGATTCGGACAAGGTGATGGCAGCACTCAAGTCAGAACCCTTGTCCGACTTCTATGCCAAGGGCACCATTCGCCCCGATGGCCGCTACGCCCATGAGATGTACTTGATGCAGGTGAAGGCACCTGCAGAATCGAAAGGTGCCTGGGACTACTTCAAGATTCTCAAGACGCTCAGCCCCGACGAGGTGTGGACGACCAGGGCAGAATCCACCTGCAAGCTCTGGAAATAATCCCGCCCAAAAACCAAAGGCCCGCACATGCGGGCCTTTGTCGTTGGCAGCGCAGTGGAGAAACTGCGCAGTTGGGCTTATTTCTTCCTGCGATCGACGAAAGCGATCAATTCGCCCATGATGCCTCGGCGGAAGGCCAGCACGCAGATCACAAAGATGAGGCCGGTGACGATGGTGACGGACTCACCCAGGGTGTTGAACCATTCCACGCCCGTCCAGCGCGACAGCGCGTTGCCAATATCGCCGATCTTGTTTTCCAGGGCCACGATCACCGCAGAGCCCACGATAGGCCCGGACAGCAAGCCCAGACCACCCACCAGCGTCATCAGGATAACCTGGCCCGAAGCGGTCCAGTGCACGTCCGTCAACGTGGCAAAGCCCAGCACGACCGTCTTGAGCGAACCAGCCAGTCCTGCCAACGCTGCCGAGATGACAAACGCCAGCAGCTTGAAGCGATTGACGTCGTAGCCCAGCGAGATGGCGCGTGGCTCGTTTTCCTTCAGGGCCTTGAGCACCTGGCCAAACGGTGAATGCACGGTTCGCATGATCAGCAGGAAAGCCAGCACGACAATGACGAGCGCCACGTAGTACATCGTAAGGTCGCTCTCTAGGCTCAGCACGCCAAACAGCTTGCCACGCGGCACGGCCTGCAGACCATCTTCGCCGCCGGTAAACGGCATCTGCAGGCAGGCAAAGAACAGCATCTGCGCCAGCGCCAGGGTGATCATCGAGAAGTAGATACCCTGGCGGCGAATGGCCAGCCAGCCAAACACCAGGCCCAGCAACGCACCGAAGGCCACACCAAACAGAATGCCGAGTTCAGGCGTCAGATGCCATGTCTTGATGGTATGGCCCGTGATATAGGCTGCGCCACCAAAAAATGCAGCATGGCCGAACGACAGCAGCCCGGTATAGCCCAGCAACAGGTTGAAGGCGCAGGCAAACAGCGCAAAGCACATCAGCTTCATGACGAACACCGGATAGGCGCCCATCAAGGGGGCTGCAATCAGCCCCAGCAGCAGCAAGCCGTATCCCCATTTGGCAAATTTCTTGGAATTCATCCCCTAGCCCTCACTTCGCTTTGCCAAACAGGCCTGCTGGGCGCACCAGCAACACAATCACCATGATCACGAACACCACGGTGGCCGAGGCTTCCGGATAGAACACCTTGGTGAGGCCTTCGATCACGCCCAGGCCCAGGCCCGTGACGATCGCGCCCATGATGGAGCCCATGCCGCCAATCACCACCACCGCAAACACGGTGATGATCAGGTTCTGCCCCATGAGAGGCGTGACCTGGTAGACCGGCGCAGCCAGCACACCGGCAAAGGCCGCCAGGCCCACGCCGAATGCATAGGTCAGCATGATCATCAACGGCACATTCACACCAAAGGCTTCAACGAGGCGCGGGTTTTCCGTGCCAGCGCGCAGGTAGGCGCCCAGGCGGGTCTTTTCAATGACGAACCAGGTCGCAAAGCACACCACGAGCGATGCCACCACCACCCACATGCGGTAGTTGGGCAGCATCATGACGCCAACATTGGTCGCGCCTTCGAGCAGTTCAGGCGTGTCATAGCCCAGGCCCGATACGCCATAGATCGAGCGGAAAACGCCCTCAATCAACAGCGACAGGCCCAGGGTCAGCAGCAGGCCATAGAGGTGGTCGAGCTTGTAGATGTGGCGAAGCAGGAAGCGCTCGATGACCATGCCGATGGCGCCAACCAGGATGGGCGATAGCAACAGCATCACCCAGTAGTTGACCTGGAAGTATGACGCGGCCATCCACGTGAACATGGCCCCCAGCATGAACAGTGCTCCATGTGCGAAATTGATCACATTGAGCAAGCCGAAGATAACTGCCAATCCCAGACTGAGGATGGCATAGAACGACCCATTGACGAGGCCCAGCAGAAGCTGGCTCATCAAGGCCGGAACTGAAACACCAAAAATTTCCATGAGGGGCTCACGAATCAGTGGATGAACACGCGCCGGGATTCAGCTTATTTCCAGAGAGCGCACTTGGATTCTGCCTTGGTGGTCCACACCTTGTCAGCCGGCAAGGTCTGCAGCACCTTCAGGTAGTCCCAGGGCTTCTTGGACTCGGCCTGCTTCTTGACCTCCACCAGGTACATGTCGTGGGCGTAGCGGCCATCGGGGCGGAGCACGCCCTTGCCATAGAAGTCGTTGAGCGGCGTGCTCTTGAGGTGTGCCATCACCTTGTCGGCATCCGCCGTCTTCACAGCTTCCACGGCCTTCAGGTAGTTCATCGTGGCAGAGTAGTCTGCAGCCTGGATGTCGGTGGGCATGCGCTTGGTCTTGGCGAAGAACTTCTCGGCAAACTTGCGCGATTCGTCGTTCATGTCCCAGTACCAGCTGACGGTGTGCAGCAGGCCTTCGGTGTTCTTCAGGCCCAGGCTGTGGATGTCGGTCAGGAACACCAGCAAACCCGCAGTCTTCATGGTCTTGTTGATGCCGAATTCCTTCGCAGCCTTGACGCTGTTGATGAAGTCGCCACCCGCATTGGCCAAACCCAGCACCTGGGCCTTAGAGTTTTGCGCCTGCAGCAGGAAAGAGGAGAAATCGGATGCATTGAGCGGGTGCTTGACCGTACCCACCACCGAGCCACCGCTGGCCTTGACGACAGCTGCCGTATCGTTCTCCAGCGAATGGCCGAAGGCATAGTCCGCGGTCAGGAAGAACCAGCTCTTGCCACCACGCTCGACCACGGCACTGCCGGTACCCTTGGCCAGCGCCATGGTGTCATAGGCATAGTGCACGGTGTAGGGACTGCACTGCTCGTTGGTCAGGGCTGTTGCGCCAGCGCCGTTGACGATGAATACGCGCTTTTTCTCCTGCGCAATCTTGGCCATGGCCAGTGCGGTGCCGGAGTTGGTGCCGCCAAACAGCATGGTGACGCCCTGGGTATCCACCCACTCACGCGCCTTGGATGCGGCGATATCCGCCTTGTTCTGGTGATCGGCCGACACCAGCTCGATTGGCTGGCCCAGCACCTTGCCGCCAAAATCATCGATGGCCATCTGGATGGCGATCGCGCCATTCTTGCCCTCGACGTCTGCGTACAGACTGGACATGTCGGTAATGAAGCCGATCTTGACCTTTTCCTGCGCCTGGGCCGCGCCGGCAGCAAGGGCCATCAAGCAAGTGACCTGTGCAATGGTTGTGAGCTTCGCTTTCATCTCTGTCTCCTGTAAAAACATTTCTGATGGACCAGCAATGGTTGTCATGCTTTCTGCTGGCCCTAAAAAAAGAGAGCAGTCAGCGCTTACCGGTTGGGGGGTTTAATTATTTTTCTACCTCAAACCCAATCAAACCAAGCGCTGCCAGCTATTATTTTTATCAAACACCCAACAAGGTGTTGAGCAGCGGCATCTTGGCCTCCAGCTCATCAGCCCCGAACTGCTCGACGATCTGCCCGTGTTCCATGACATAGAGGCGGTCTGCCAGAGGAGCAGCAAAACGGAAGTTCTGCTCCACCATCACCACCGTATAGCCCTTGGCGCGCAAGCTGATGATCATGCGAGCCAGTGCCTGCACGATCACGGGTGCAAGCCCTTCGGAGATTTCATCGAGCAGCAGCAGCTTGGCGCCTGTGCGCAAAATCCGTCCCACGGCCAGCATCTGCTGCTCGCCACCCGACAGCCGGGTGCCCTGGCTGTGCTTGCGCTCGGCCAGGTTGGGGAACATTTCGTAGATTTCAGCGACCGACATGCCTGGTGTCCCCATCTTCAGATCGGGTGGCAGCATCAGGTTTTCTTCACAGGACAGGCTGGCGAAAATACCGCGCTCTTCCGGGCAGTAGCCCAGCCCCAGGTGGGCGATCTTGTGGGTTGGCATGCCGATGGTTTCGACGCCATTGACCTTGATCGAGCCCTTGCGAGACCCTGTCAGGCCCATGATGGCGCGCATGGTGGATGTGCGGCCCGCTCCATTGCGGCCCAGCAATGTGACCACTTCGCCCGGCATCACGCGCATGTTCACGCCATGCAGCACGTGCGACTCCCCATACCATGCCTGCAGGTCGGAGATTTCCAAGGCAGGCGTCATATTCTTGTCGTTCATCTCAGTGCGCTCCCTGCAGCTGGCCGTCCGTCGTTCCCATGTACGCTTCCATCACCTGCGGGTTCTGAGACACCGTCTGGTAATCGCCTTCGGCCAGGATCGCGCCACGCTGCAGAACGGTGATGCGGTCTGCAATGGTGGAGATCACCTTCATGTTGTGCTCCACCATCAAAATGGTGCGGCCTGCCGACACCTTCTTGATCAGTTGCGTCACCCGGTCCACGTCCTCATGGCCCATGCCCTGCGTTGGCTCGTCGAGCAGCATCAGCTCGGGCTCCATGGCCAGCGTCGTCGCAATCTCCAGCGCCCGCTTCTGACCATAGGGCAGGTTCAGGGTCACCTCATTGGCCATGTGGGCCAGGCCCACTTCATCCAGCAACTCGACGGCGCGGCCGTTGAGGCTGTCGAGCGTGCGCTCACTGCGCCAGAAATGAAAGGAGGTTCCCAACTGGCGTTGCAGCGCGATACGCACGTTTTCCACCAAGGTCAGGTGTGGAAAGACTGCCGAGATCTGGAACGAGCGAATCACCCCGCGTCGCGCAATCTGCGCTGGCTCTTCCTTGGTGATATCGACGCCATTGAAATGAATGACGCCCTTGGTCGGGGTCAGAAACTTGGTCAGCAGGTTGAAGCAGGTGGTCTTGCCCGCGCCATTGGGCCCGATCAAGGCGTGGATGGATCCCCGCTGAACGGACAAATTCACGTTGCTGACCGCTGTAAATCCACGGAACTCCTTGGTGAGATCCTGGGTTTGAAGAATGACATCACTCATTGGCACTGCACCACTTCGCTTAAAAAAGTTCGGCGCATCCTTGCACGTAAAGGACACGCCGCTTCGACAATGCCCATGTTAGGAAAAACTATCAAGAAGTCATAGTGGGGAAAGCCTGTAAGTACGCATGCGTAAGCGTTTTCCCGTGGGCGCGAGCTGCTCATATTTTTATAGTCATCAGGATGACATGCAAGATGCCCGCCAGAACTGTGATCTCGATGACCGGCATGCCCTTGATTGCCATGGAATTGGCATGAGATCGCTATGAATTAGGAAGCACAAAATACAAACAGCCAGTGCAATACTGGCTGTTCTGATTGAAAAATGAAAATGCTACTGCAGGCTGTGTTTTGCAGCTTCTGGAAGCAGCAAGGGGACAACTTCGATTCCGTCGTCCGCCAACGACCGTCTTTCGTCTGCAGTTGCGGTGCCACGAATGGCGCGGCCCTCTACTTCACCTTCATGCATCTGGCGTGCAAGCCCGGCAAAGCTGGAGCCCACGTCTTCGGTGTTCTCCACAATGTGGCGAGAGACCGCGAGCCATGCCTGCTGCATGGCTTGAAGATCGGCAACCGGTGCTGCCGCATCACTTGCCGTTCCCTGGCGAGACGTCTCCTGGGTGGGACTGGCGGGAGCCGATACTGCGTTGGATTTGCGTGCCAGACGGGGAGCGTTCAGACCTTTGACGACCTCGGCGGAGCCGCACATCGGGCAACTGAGCCAGCCACCCTGCTGTTGCTGCGCAAACTCGGCATCAGAAGCAAACCAGCCTTCGAACACGTGGTTCAAAGGGCAGCGCAGATTGAGAACCTTCATACGCTAGTCCGCCGAACGGCTTTTGCGGGTCAGGTATTGGTAGACGAATCCTGGAAAGGCAAAAGTCAGAAACAGCGTGGCAGTAATGGCGTAAAACTCCCAGCCCTGGGCGCTGCGCTGCCCGGCCTTGCCTTCCAGCAGCAAGGCCAGAGCCCCTGTCAGCACATACAGCACCACCAGCTCGACCAACCGTATCCACAGGGCTTTGCCGCCCACACTGCCTCGGGGGCCGACGGCGAAAAGGCGCTGATTGAGAAAAGGAATGTTGGCTGCGACAAAGCCCGCCACTATCACGAGCCAGATGGATGCAGTGATAGACATGCGGGCTTTCTTGCAGAAGGACTACAGCTTAGCTTGCCAATGCACGCAGCACGGCATCGGAGCACAGCTTCATCAGGCCACCGGGCACAATACCCAGGATCAACACCAAGGCACCATTGACGACCAGCACGGCACGCACGTCCAGCGGGGCCGACACCTTGGTGGCAGTGATGGGCTTGTCAAAGTACATCACCTTGACCACGCGCAGGTAGTAGAACGCACCGATCAAGGACATGATCACTGCAAACACGGCCAGCGCAATGTACAGACCACTGCCCGATGCCACCAGCGCCTGCAGCACAGCCAGCTTCGAATAGAAGCCCACCAGCGGAGGAATACCCGCCATCGAGAACAGGCAGATGGCCATCACACCCGCATACAGGGGGCTGCGCTGGTTCAGGCCTGCAAAATCAGCAATCTCTTCACTCTCGAAACCTTCGCGGGCCAGCAGCAACACCACACCGAAGGTAGCCAGCGTCGTCAGCACATAGGTCACCACGTAGAACATGGCGGCGCTGTATGCGTTGCCAGCGGTAGCAGCCTCTACATTGCCATTGACTACACCGGACATCAGGCCCAGCAGCACAAAACCCATTTGCGAGATGGTCGAGTACGCCAGCATTCGCTTGATATTGGTTTGCGCAATGGCGGCCAGGTTACCCACCAGCAGCGACATGATGGCCAGCACCGCCAGCATCTGCTGCCAATCGATGGCGAGCGGCAGCAGGCCATCCACCAGCAGACGGATCACGATTGCAAAAGCTGCCAGCTTGGGTGCACCGCCAACGATGATGGTGACAGCCGTTGGCGCGCCCTGGTACACGTCAGGAACCCACATGTGAAATGGAACCACACCCAGCTTGAAGGCCAGGCCAGCTACCACGAACACCAGACCGAAGACCAGCACTTGGTGACGGATCAGACCGGAGTTCACCGCCTTGAAGACCTCGCCGATGTCGAGCGAGCCGGTAGCGCCATAGATCATGGACAGGCCGTACAGCAGGAAGCCCGAAGCCATGGCGCCCAGCACAAAGTACTTCATGCCGGCTTCAACAGCGGCTTCGTTGTCACGACGCAGGCATACCAGCGCATAGCTCGACAGGGTCAGCAATTCCAGGCCTAGGTAGATGATCAGGAAATTGTTGCCTGAGATCATCACGTTCATGCCCAGCAAGGCCAGCAGGGACAGCGAGAAGTACTCGCCGCCGCGTAGCATTTCGCGGTCACGCGCATAGCCTCGGCCATACACCAGGGTCACCGCCATGGCGATGGCTGCGAAGCACTTGAGCCAGTTGCCCATGGAGTCGGAAACCACCATGTTGCCAAAGGCGTAGAAGGTATTGCCTGCACTGGCGTACATGCCCGTGATCACGGCCACTACCACCAGGGTCAGCAGCGACAGGATGTAGGTCACGGTACGACCACGACTCTTGACGCCGAGGTCCACCAGGGTGATGACGCAGCCCATCACCAACAGTACGATTTCAGGATAGATAGCCAGCCAGCTGATGTTATCAATCATCTCAAGTCTCTCAATTCTGTCCGGGCATCACAGCTTGGACGTGGCGACATGCTTGAGCAGGTCAGCAACCGACGCACCCATCACATCCGTGAATGGCGCAGGATAGATACCCATGTACAGCACTGCGGCTGCCAACACGGCCAGGATAAAGAATTCGCGGCCACCGATATCCTGCAGCTCACGGACATTGTCATTGGTCACCGGGCCAAAGTACACGCGCTTGTACATCCAGAGGGTGTAAGCCGCACCCAGGATCAGGGCAGTTGCAGACAGAACACCGATCCAGAAGTTGAACTTGGTGGCACCCAGGATCACCATCCATTCACCGATGAAACCAGCGGTGCCCGGCAAGCCGCAGTTGGCCATTGCGAACAGCAGCGCGAAGGCAGCAAACTTGGGCATGGTGTTGACCACGCCGCCATAGGCAGCAATTTCGCGGGAGTGCACGCGGTCATACAGCACGCCGATACACAGGAACATGGCGCCCGACACGAAGCCGTGGGCAATCATCTGCACGATGCCGCCCATCACACCGATGTCGTTGAAGATGAAGAAACCCAGAGTCACAAAACCCATGTGAGCCACCGACGAGTACGCCACCAGCTTCTTCATGTCCTTCTGCACGATGGCAACCAGACCCACATAGATCACGGCAATCAGCGACAGCGCGATGATCAGCCATGCCCACTGATGGGCAGCGTCAGGTGCAATCGGCATCGAGAAACGCAGGAAGCCATAGGCACCCAGCTTCAGCATGATGGCGGCCAGCACGGCGGAACCACCGGTAGGTGCTTCCACGTGCACGTCCGGCAGCCAGGTATGCACCGGGAACATCGGAACCTTCACCGCGAAGGCTGCGAAGAAGGCAAAGAAGATCAGCGTCTGCTCCGTCATCGACAGCGGCAACTGGTGCCAAGCCAGAATTTCGAAGCTGCCTGCCTTGGTGTACAGGTACAAGATCGCGATCAGGGTCAGGAGCGAACCCATCAGCGTGTACAGGAAGAATTTGAAAGCCGCATAGATGCGGTTGGGTCCGCCCCAGATACCGATGATCAGGTACATCGGGATCAGCGTTGCTTCGAAGAACACGTAGAACAGCAGACCGTCCAGTGCGGAGAACACACCGATCATCAGACCCGACAGAATCAGGAACGCACCCATGTACTGGTTGACGCGCTCGGTGATGTTCTCCCAGGACGCCAGCACCACGATCACCGTGATGAAGGCCGTCAGCGGGACAAACCAGAACGAGATGCCATCAACGCCCAGGTAGTAATTGATTCCGAAGCGCGGAATCCAGGAGGCCTTTTCGACGAACTGCATGGCCGAAGTACCAAGCTGGAAGCCTGTGTACAGCGGTATCGTGACCAGCAAGCCAGCCAGCGCGCCGATCAAGGCGATCCAGCGCACCATCTTGGCTTGTTCTTGCTTGCCGAAAGCCAGCACCACCGCGCCAAAGACGATGGGGGTCCAAATTGCAAGACTCAACAATCCCATTTTTCTTCTTCCTTACTTGTTGAGCAGCACAAAGTACGTCATGGCCAGGAAGATGCCCAGAATCATGACCAGTGCGTAGTGATACACATAACCCGTCTGCAGCCAGCGCACCAGCGCAGCGATACGGCCAACCACCTTCCAGGAGCCATTGACGATCAGGCCGTCGATGAGGCCCTGGTCGCCCACCTTCCAGAACACATTGCCAAATACGCGCGCGCCACGGGCAAAGACGTTTTCATAGACCCAGTCCACGCCGTACTTGCCTTCCAGCACCTGGTACAGGCCGATCTTCTGCGAAGCGCGCTTGATGGCTGCAGGAATCTCGGGCTTGACCATGTAGAAGATGAAGGACACCACGACACCTGCCAGGGCCAGCCAGAAAGGCGCAGCCGTAAAGCCATGCAATGCCATCGGCACCCAGCCGTGAATCTTCTCGGCCAACTCCGCCATGGCTCCATGCTTGGAGCCGTCGACATAGATAACGCCCTTGAAGAAGTCGCCAAACAGCATGGGCATCAGCGCGATGGCACCAATCACCACCGAAGGAATGGCCAGCAGCACCAGAGGCAAGGTCACCACCCATGGCGACTCATGCGGCTTGGCATCGTGGCTATGGCCGTGATGGTCGTCATGTCCATGGTGGTCATCATGGTGCGCATCAGGGTTCTGGTCGTAACGTTCCTTGCCGTGGAACACGATGAAATACAGGCGGAACGAGTAGAACGCGGTGATGAACACACCAGCCAGCACGGCAAAGTTGGCAAAACCGGCAGCAGGCAGATTTGAAGCGTGCACCGCCTCAATGATGGCATCCTTCGAGTAGAAGCCCGAGAAGAATGGCGTACCGATCAGCGCCAGATTACCCAGCAGGAAGGTGATCCAGGTGATGGGCATGTACTTGCGCACACCACCCATCCAGCGGATGTCCTGGTTGTGGTGCATACCCATGATCACGGAACCAGCTCCGAGGAACAGCAGCGCCTTGAAGAATGCGTGGGTCATCAGGTGGAACACCGACACCGAGTAGGCCGACACACCCAGTGCAATGGTCATGTAGCCCAGTTGCGACAGCGTGGAATATGCAATCACGCGTTTGATGTCGTTCTGGATGATGCCCAGAATACCCATGAACAGCGCAGTGATCGAACCAATCACCAGAATGAAGTTCAGCGCAGCGTCCGACAGCTCATACAGCGGCGACATGCGAGAAACCATGAAGATACCGGCGGTCACCATGGTCGCCGCGTGGATCAGTGCCGAGATGGGGGTTGGACCTTCCATCGAATCAGGCAGCCAGGCGTGCAGCGGAAACTGTGCCGATTTGCCCATGGCACCAATGAACAGGCAGATGCAGATCACGGTCATCAGCGACCAGGTGGTACCCGGCAGAGTGATGCCACCCAGCTCATTGGTCTTGGCGAAGATCTCGGTGTAATTGAGCGTGCCGGTGTAGGCAGCGATCAGGCCAATGCCCAGAATGAAGCCGAAGTCACCAACGCGGTTGACCACGAAAGCCTTCATGTTGGCGAAGATCGCAGTTTCCTTCTTGAAGTAGAAACCGATCAGCAGGTACGACACCAGACCCACTGCTTCCCAGCCGAAGAACAGCTGCAGCAGGTTGTTGCTCATCACCAGCATCAGCATCGAGAAGGTGAACAGCGAGATGTACGAGAAGAAGCGGTCGTAGCCGTCATCTTCTGCCATATAACCGATGGTGTAGATGTGCACCATCAGCGACACGAAGGTCACCACGCACATCATCATTGCTGTGATGGAATCGATCATGAAGCCGATTTCCATCTTCAGCGAACCCACCGTCATCCAGGTGTAGAGCGTCTGGTTGAAGGTGGCACCTTCGAACACAACGCTCTGGAACGTCATCGCAGAGATGACGAAAGCAATCAGCACACCCAGGATGGTGAGCGAGCGGCTACCGACACGGCCGATACGGTTGCCACCAAATGCGGTACCGAATATGCCTGCCAGCAAAGATCCTGCGAGCGGAGCCAGAGGCACCGCCAACAGTGTTGAAGCAGAAAGGGTTTGACTCATTCTTCTTAACCTTGCAAGTATTGGTGCCTCAACCCTTCAGGGCATTGAGATCTTCCGCATCAATGGTGGATTTGTTACGGAACAGCAGCACCAAGATAGCCAAGCCAATAGCCGACTCCGCAGCGGCAACCGTCAAAATAAAGAACACGAAGATCTGTCCGTGCATGTCACCCAGGTAATGGGAGAAGGCAACGAAGTTCATGTTCACCGCGAGCAGCATCAGCTCGATGGCCATCAGCAGCACAATCAGGTTCTTGCGGTTCAGAAAGATTCCGACCACAGACAGAGCAAACAGCATTGCTCCCAGAGTCAAAAAGTGACCAAGTGTCAGTGTCATGCCTTCTTCTCCTCGGTTGCGGCAGCTTCTTGCACCACAGGGGCAGCAGGCTTCACCGTTTCCACCTTCACCAGCTTCAGACGGTCTTCGGCACGCACGCGCACCTGCAGCGACGCATCGATCGCCTTGGAATCCTTGCGATGGCGCAGTGTCAGTGCAATCGCAGCAATCATGGCAACCAGCAGGATCACGGCAGCGATCTGCACTGGGAACAGGTACTCGGTGTACAGCAGCGTACCCAGCGCCTTGACGTTGCTGTAGGGAACGACCTTGCCAGCAGCATCCACCACCGTTGGAATCACCTTGGGCTCATCCACCATGCTGAAGCCGCCGATGAGCACGACACCCATTTCGAAGGCCACAATCGCAAAAATAACAGCGGCGAGCGGAAAGTTCTTCCAGAAACTCTTGCGCAACTGGTCGATGCGGATATCCAGCATCATCACCACGAAGAGGAACAGCACCATCACGGCGCCCAGGTAAACCATCACCAGAACGATGGCCAGAAACTCAGCCTTGAGCAGCAGCCAGATACCGGCTGCCTGCGAAAACGCCAACATCAGGTGCAGCACAGCGTGCACCGGATTTGGGGCAGTAACGACCCGGAATGCCGCGTATAGCAGCACCACCGAGAACAGATAGAAAAAACCAGTTGTGACGTCCATGTGGGGCTCTTTTCAATCAGTCTCCAAGCGCCGCCTTAACGGTACTTTGCGTCCGCAGCCTTGGCTGCGGCAATTTCAGGTTCGTAACGGTCGCCCACGGCCAACAGCATTTCCTTGGTGAAATACAGGTCGCCGCGCTTTTCACCGTGGTATTCCAGAATCTGGGTCTCCACGATCGAGTCAACGGGGCAGCTTTCTTCACAGAAGCCACAGAAAATGCACTTGGTCAGGTCGATGTCATAACGGGTGGTACGGCGCGATCCGTCATCACGCACATCGGACTCGATGGTGATCGCCATTGCAGGGCAGACGGCTTCGCACAGCTTGCAGGCAATGCAACGCTCTTCACCGTTTTCGTAGCGGCGAAGCGCATGCAGGCCACGAAAACGTGGAGACAGCGGCGTCTTTTCCTCAGGAAACTGAACGGTGATCTTGCGCGCGAAGGCGTAGCGACCCGTCAGGGCCATGCCCTTCATCAATTCCCAGAGCATGAAGCTCTTGAAAAAGTCCTTCACCGAGAAAGTGCGGGGAGAAACTGCAGTAGTCATGTTGTGTGTCTCCGCTTACTTCCAGATGTTCCAGGGCGACAGCAGCCAGCCGCCGACAAAGACCAGGTACACCAGGGTCACGGGGATGAAGATCTTCCAGCCCAGACGCATGATCTGGTCATAGCGGAAACGCGGGAAAGTCGCGCGAATCCAGATGAACATCGACACCACCAGGAAAGTCTTGACTGCCAGCCAGATCCAACCGGGGATGAACGACAGGAATTCGAAAGGTGGCAACCAGCCGCCCAGGAACATGATCACGGCCAGGATGGACACCAACCACATGCTGGCGTATTCAGCCAGGAAGAACACGGCAAAGCCCATGCCCGAGTATTCAACCATGTGGCCAGCCACGATTTCGGCCTCGCCCTCCACCACGTCGAACGGGTGACGGTTGGTTTCGGCCACGCCCGAGATCAGGTAGACGATGAACATCGGCAGCAGAGGCAGCCAGTTCCAGGAGAAGATGCTGGCACCGGCCGATGCCATCATGCCCTTGCCTTGCGCAAGCACGATTTCGGTCAGATTCATGCTGCCCGTAACCATGATGACCACCAGGAAGCAGAAGCCCATGGCGATTTCATAGGACACCATCTGGGCAGATGCGCGCAGCGCACCCAGGAAGGCGTACTTGGAGTTCGACGCCCAGCCCGCAATGATCACGCCATAGACTTCAATCGAAGTGATCGCCATCACCAGCAGCAGACCTACATTGACGTTGGCCAATGCCACATCAGGTCCAAAAGGAATCACCACCCAGGCTGCCAGCGCAGGCATGATGGCCATGATGGGGCCCAGGCGGTACAAGCCGGAACTCGCAGCCGTCGGCGTGATGATTTCCTTGGTCGCCAGCTTCAAGCCATCGGCCAGCGGCTGCAGCAAACCGAAAGGACCCACGCGGTTGGGACCGTAGCGCACCTGCATGAAGCCCAGCAGCTTGCGCTCCCACAGCGTCAGATAGGCCACCGCGCCCATCAGAGGCAGCACGATGCACAGGATCTTGATCAGGTTCCAGATCACCGGCCAGACCAGCGTCGACCACCAGTTCGCTGCGATCAGTGTCAGACCGCCGTTGTAAATCGCGTCAATCATGGTGCCACCACCTCCGAGGATTGGCGGGCATCCGCAGTCATTTGCAGCGCAGGCGCACGACGCACGATTCCATCCAACTGGTAAATGCTTGCGACAACCGGCTCCTGGGTTGCAGGGGCCGACACCGCCATATTCGTCTTGGTGCTGTTGGACAGCAGCTCAGCAGGAACTTGGTCCTGCGAGCGCGTAGCCACGGCCAGCACATCCTGGGACGATTCGAAATCCATGCCTGCTGCGCCGAGCAGATTACCCATGACGCGCAGCACCTTCCAGGCTGGTCGTGCATCACCCAGAGGCTTGACGACTGCATGGAAGCCCTGCACGCGGCCTTCGGCGTTCACGAATGAGCCCGATGTCTCGGTGAATGGGGCAATCGGCAGCAGCACATCGGCGATGTCCATGTTGGCCTTGAACGGGCTCAGGCTCACCACCATCTCGCAGCCTTGCAGACCATTGCTGCCAGCGGCCGAATCGAACGCGGGTTCCGTGTTCAGCAAAATGGCGGCCTTGATGCCACCAGCCAGCATCTGACCAGCATGGAGGCCCTGCCCTTGCGGCACGGCACCCACCCATTGGGCACCCACCGTATTGGCCGCTTCCGTGAGGAAGCCGACGGTCGCACCCGTCTGGGTACCAATCCAGTTGGCAATCGCCAGCAAGGTGCTGGTTTGCGCATGGTGCGCTACCGCATTGCCCAACAGGATGGCCTTTTGCTCACCACTTTGCAGTGCACGAGCGATCTCGATGGATTCAGGCGTGACCGTACCCGCATTGTTCGGCGCCTCGATCCCCTTGGACTGAGCAATGGCGGCCGCGACCGAAGACAGCGCGTAAGCCCACTGCGCAGCAGGAGCCAGCAACTGGTGGGCCACAGGCATGGCCAGATCGAAAGCCTTGGCATTGATTGTGGCGACCACCGCACCCTTGCGGGCAGCCTGGCGAATACGCTGCGCGAACAGCGGATGTTCCTTGCGCACGTTCGAGCCCACCACCAAAGCGGTGTTCAGATCCGACAGCGAAGCAATGGAACGACCCAGCCAGCGAACACCGTCGTCCTTGGCAAATTCGGCATTGCGCAGGCGATAGTCGATATTGCGGCTGCCAAGGCTGCGCACCAGCTCGCCTGCCAGGAACAGCTCTTCCAGCGTGCTGTGCGGGCTGACCAATGCACCCAGTGCCTCGGCGCCATGATCGCGCTGCACACCCTTGATGCCATTGGCAACATATTCCAGGGCGACCTGCCAGCTGACTTCCGACCACTGACCACCTTGCTTGATCATGGGCTTGGTCAGGCGCTCTTCGCCGTTGAGCGCTTCGTAGGAGAAGCGGTCACGGTCGGCGATCCAGCATTCGTTGACGGCATCGTTCTCGAAAGGCACGACACGCATCACCTTGTTGTTCTTGACCTGAACGATCAGGTTTGCACCCGTGGAGTCATGGGGCGAGACAGACTTGCGACGGGACAGCTCCCAGGTACGGGCGCTGTAGCGGAAAGGCTTGCTCGTCAGTGCACCAACGGGGCAAATGTCGATCATGTTGCCAGAGAGCTCGGAATCGACCGTGTCGCCCACCACCGTAGTGATCTCGGAGTGCTCGCCGCGATTGACCATGCCCAGCTCCATCACGCCGGACACTTCCTGTCCAAAGCGCACGCAACGGGTGCAGTGGATGCAGCGGCTCATCTCTTCCATGGAAATGAGCGGACCCACATTCTTGTGGAACACCACACGCTTTTCTTCTTGGTAGCGCGAGCTGCTGCCACCGTAACCCACGGCCAGATCCTGCAACTGGCACTCACCACCCTGGTCGCAGATCGGGCAATCCAGCGGGTGGTTGATGAGCAGGAACTCCATCACCGATTGCTGAGCCTTCACCGCCTTGTCCGAAGTGGTGCGCACAATCATGCCTTGCGTCACCGGCGTAGCACACGCAGGCATGGCTTTGGGAGCCTTTTCCACGTCCACCAGGCACATGCGGCAGTTTGCCGCGATCGACAGTTTCTTGTGGTAACAGAAGTGAGGGATGTACTTGCCCGCAGCATCAGCCGCGTGCATGACCATGCTGCCTTCCGCGACCTCGACCTTCTGACCGTCTATTTCAATTTCAACCATATGCTCTCTCGCGATCAGGAAGAAGCAGCGGTCTGCTTTTCAGCAGCGTTGATCTTTGCTTCGAATTCATGGCGGAAATGCTTGATCATTGCGCGTACCGGCATGGCAGCCGCGTCGCCCAATGCACAGATCGTGCGCCCCATGATGTTGCCGGCCACGGAGTCCAGCATGTCCAAATCTTCCTTGCGGCCATGGCCATGCTGGATACGATCCACCATGCGCCACAGCCAGCCCGTGCCTTCGCGGCAAGGCGTGCATTGACCGCAGGATTCGTGTTGGTAGAAGTACGACAGACGCAGCAGGCTCTCGACCATGTCGCGCGAGTCGTCCATCACGATGACGGCACCCGAGCCCAGCATGGATCCGGCCTTGGAGATGGAGTCATAGTCCATCGTGCATTCCATCATGATGTTCGCCGGCAGCACTGGCGCGGAAGATCCACCAGGAATCACTGCCTTCAGTTGGCGGCCCGTACGCACACCACCGGCCAGCTCCAGCAGCTTGGAGAATGGTGTTCCCAGCGGAACCTCATAGTTGCCTGGCTTGTTCACGTCACCGCTGACCGAGAAGATCTTGGTGCCACCGTTGTTCGGCTTGCCGCACTCCAGATAGGCCTGACCACCGTTTCGGATGATCCATGGCACCGCAGCAAAGGTTTCGGTGTTGTTGATGGTGGTAGGCTTGCCGTAGAGGCCAAAGCTCGCAGGGAAAGGCGGCTTGAAGCGAGGTTGACCCTTCTTGCCTTCAAGCGACTCGAGCAGAGCCGTTTCCTCGCCGCAGATGTAGGCGCCAAAACCATGGTGTGCGTGCAACTGGAAGCTGAAACTGCTGCCCATGATGTTGTCACCCAGGTACCCAGCCGCACGGGCTTCTTCCAGAGCAGCTTCAAAGCGATCGTAGACTTGGAAGATTTCGCCGTGGATGTAGTTGTAGCCCAGCGAAATACCCATCGCGTACGCGGCAATGATCATGCCTTCGATCACGATGTGCGGGTTGTACATCAGGATGTCGCGGTCCTTGCAGGTGCCAGGCTCACCCTCGTCCGAATTGCATACCAGATGCTTTTGGCCGGGGAAGTTGCGAGGCATGAAGCTCCACTTCAGGCCGGTAGGGAAACCTGCGCCGCCACGGCCACGCAGACCTGATTCCTTCATGGTCGCAATTACCTGGTCTTGGGTCAGGCCCTCGCCACCGTCCTTGCCCAGCAGTTTGCGCAGGGCTTCATAGCCGCCACGCGCCTCGTAGTCCTTGATCGACCAGTTGGTGCCGTTCAAACCCGCATAGATCTGCGGATCGATGTGGCGGTCATGAAAGCAGGTTTCGACGCCAGTTGCCTGGAACTGCTTGAGAATTTGAGCGGATGTAGTCACTTGGTGTCCTCCGCTGCGCGCAATCCGTCCACCAGCTGATCCAGTTTCTCGTCATCCATGAAACTGCACATATGGCGGTCATTGACCAGCAGCACCGGCGCATCGGCACAGGCACCCAGGCACTCGGACTGTTCGACGGTGAACACGCCATCGGCGGTGGTATCACCCATCTTGATGCCCAGCTTGTCTTCGAGGTGCTTGAGCGCCTCACGGCCACGGCGCAACTGGCATGGCAGGTTGGTGCATACGCTCAGCTTGTATTTGCCGACCGGATGCTGGTTGTACATGTTGTAGAAGGTGGTCACTTCATGCACGGCAATTTCCGGCATTTCCAGGAATTCGGCAATGACTGCCTCACTCTCCTGACTGACCCAGCCTTCTTCCTGCTGCACGATCGACAGGCAGGCCATCACGGCCGATTGCTTCTGCTCTGCCGGATACTTGGCAACTTCGCGTGCAAAACGTGCTTTTGTTGCTTCGGTAATCATCGGTCAACGTCTCCAAACACGATGTCCAGGGTGCTCAGCACCATCACGGCGTCAGCCAGCATGTGGCCGCGGCTCAACTCGTCAAGAGCGGCCAGATGCACGAATCCCGGTGGACGAATCTTCATGCGATAGGGCTTGTTGGCACCATCGCTCACCAAATAGATGCCGAATTCACCCTTGGGGTGCTCTACAGCCGCGTATGCCTCGCCCTCGGGCACCTTGAAGCCTTCGGTGAACAGCTTGAAGTGGTGAATCAGCTCTTCCATGTTGCTCTTCATCGCTTCGCGATCCGGAGGAGCAACCTTGTGGTTGTCGGTGATCACCGGGCCGGGACTGGCACGCAGCCAATCCACACACTGCTTGACGATGCGGTTGGACTGGCGCATTTCCGCCACGCGAACCAGGTAACGGTCATAGCAGTCACCCGTCGTGCCCACTGGCACATCGAACTCCATGCGGTCGTAGACCTCGTAAGGCTGCTTCTTGCGCATATCCCATGCCACGCCGGAGCCACGCAGCATCGGACCGGTCAGCCCCAGGTTCAGCGCGCGCTCGGCATCAACCACGCCGATACCCACATTGCGCTGCTTCCAGATGCGGTTGTCGGTCAGCAGAGTTTCATATTCATCACAGCACTTGGGGAAGCGTGCCGTGAAATCATCGATGAAGTCGAGCAGCGAGCCCTTGCGGTTGCTGTTCATCAGCTCCAGCGACTTGGCATTGCGCACCTTGCTGGCCTTGTACTGCGGCATGCTGTCAGGCAAATCACGGTACACACCACCGGGGCGGAAGTAGGCAGCATGCATGCGGGCGCCAGAGACGGCCTCATACATATCCATCAGGTCTTCGCGTTCGCGGAATGTATAGATCAGGATGGTGGAGCTGCCGCCGTCATTGCCCGAAGAGCCCAGCCACATCAGGTGATTCATGATGCGGGTGATTTCGGAGAACATCACACGGATGTACTGCGCACGGATAGGCACTTCCAGGCCCATCAGCTTTTCGATGGCCAGGCAGTAGGCGTGCTCGTTGCTCATCATCGAGCAATAGTCCAGGCGATCCATGTAAGGCAGCGACTGGATGAATGTCTTGCTCTCGGCCAGCTTTTCGGTGGCGCGGTGCAACAGACCAATGTGCGGGTCAGCGCGTTGCACCACTTCACCATCGAGCTCCAGCACAAGACGCAGCACCCCGTGTGCTGCAGGGTGCTGGGGACCGAAGTTGAGTGTGTAGTTTTTGATTTCAGCCATGTTTTTTCATCGTGAGGACCGAATGCCTCAGTGCAGGCCTCCGTAATGCTCTTCACGAATAATGCGGGGCGTGATCTCGCGTGGCTCGATCGAGACAGGCTCGTAGATCACCCGGCCCTGCTCCGCGTCGTAACGCATTTCGACATGGCCGGACAGCGGGAAATCCTTGCGGAAGGGATGGCCGATGAAGCCATAGTCCGTCAGAATGCGTCGCAGATCGGAGTGGCCTTCAAACACGATGCCAAACAGGTCGAAGGCTTCGCGCTCAAACCAGTTGGCGGAGCCCCACAACTCGCTCAACGTGTCGACGACCGGAAAATCATCGTCCTGACAGAACACGCGCACACGCAGACGCTGGTTCAGGCTCACCGACAACAGGTGGCACACCACCGCATAGCGGGGGCCATCGGTACCGACATCCTTGTATGCGGAGTAATCCAGACCACACAGATCCATCAGCACTTCAAATTTGCATTCGGGCGCATCGCGCAGCAGTTGCATTGCAGCCAGATAGTCCTGGGCAGCCACTTCCACTGTCACCTCATCCAGCGCCAAGGTCACGGAACGCGCCTTGTCGCCCAGCACACGGGCGATGTTTTGTTGCAGCACAGTCGGCTGTATCAGTTCAACACTCATTCCGACTCCTAGGCGCGCGCAATGGTATGGGTGCGGCGAATCTTCTGCTGCAGCTGGATGATGCCGTAGATCAGCGCCTCGGCAGTGGGAGGGCAGCCTGGAACGTACACATCCACCGGAACAATGCGGTCACAGCCCCGCACCACCGAATAGCTGTAGTGGTAGTAGCCACCGCCATTGGCGCAAGAGCCCATCGAGATCACCCAGCGCGGCTCCGCCATCTGGTCATACACCTTGCGCATGGCCGGAGCCATCTTGTTGCACAGCGTGCCAGCCACAATCATCAAGTCCGCCTGGCGTGGACTCGCGCGAAACACTTCGGCACCAAAGCGACCGATGTCATAGCGCGCTGCAGCTGCGTGCATCATTTCGACAGCGCAGCATGCCAAACCAAACGTCATGGGCCAGATGGACCCTGTCTTGGCCCAGTTCACCACCGAGTCGTAGCTCGTGGTGACAAAGCCCTTTTCCAACACACCTTCAATCATCGTGCACCTTTGTGATTTCCGGTTATTCCCAGGTCAGCGCGCCTTTTTTCCACTCATAGGCGAAACCCACCACCAGAATGGCCAAGAACACGAGAACCGCGATAAAACCAGGCATTCCCACTTCGTGCAGCGATACTGCCCAGGGGAAGAGGAAAGCAATTTCCAAGTCGAAGAGAATGAACAGAATGGCGACGAGATAGTAACGCACGTCAAATTTCATGCGTGCGTCTTCAAACGCCTCAAAGCCGCATTCGTAAGGGGAATTTTTCGCCGCATTTGGGCGATTGGGACCAAGGATGTATCCCGCCACCAGAGGACCTACACCGACAAGAATGCCCACCAGAATGAACAGGAGGACTGGGAGGTATTGATCGAGATTCATCTGAGTACTCACCGCAGGAGCCAACCTGGGTAAGCACAAGACGCGACCCAGGCAGGCCTTTTTTTGTGTTGGTGCCGTCGGCGAGACTCGAACTCGCACAGCTTTCGCCACTACCCCCTCAAGATAGCGTGTCTACCAATTTCACCACGACGGCTGTTTTTGACTGGTCTGGCAGGTGTAATTGCTTTTGCAACAATTTACTTCCCAGACAGACCAAGATTCTACTCTGTAAAAACCCTGATATCGGGGATTCTTTCCAAAATAGTTGACTTATTTCGCTGCGGGTTGCGCTGGCTCGGCAGGCGTTGCAGCGGCAGGAACATCTGCTGCTGCTGCAGGCGCAGGCACAGCGGCATCACCGCCAGCAGCCGGAGCAGCAGGCGTTGCCGGTGCAGGCACCGAAGAGCTTGCGGGAGGCACTGCAGCATCAACAGCCGGTGCATTGGACTGCGGAATGGTTGCAGCAGGGCCCTCCAGTACGCTACCAGCGGATGCAGGACGGGCATTGCCAAAATAAGCCAGTGCCAGCGTAGCTGCAAAGAACACCGCAGCCAGCACCGCTGTGCTGCGCGAGAGGAAATTGGCACTGCCGGAAGCACCGAACAGGCTGCCCGCACCGCCACCGCTACCAAAAGCCGCACCCGCATCTGCACCCTTGCCATGCTGAACCAGCACCAAGCCAATCATGCCCAGTGCAGCCAACATCTGAATTGCCAACAAAATCGTTACCATCATCTACCCTCTTTATCAAAATCGATAGCTGCCCGCGCCTATAAATCAAGCGGCAGCGGCAATAATCTTCAGAAAATCTGGTGCTTTCAGTGCTGCACCACCAATCAAGCCACCATTGATATCCGGCTGTGCCAGCAGTTGCTCGGCGTTGCCTGCATTCATGCTGCCACCATACAGCAGCGGCACCTTGGCCGCCTGGGTACTGGCAGCCGCCAGTTGCGCGCGCAATACAGCATGGACAGCCTGCGCCTGCTCGGGCGTCGCAGTCTTGCCGGTACCAATGGCCCAGACAGGCTCATAAGCAACCACGATTTCCGTTGTGCAGGCACCAATGGCATGGATCACCGCCGCCAGTTGGCGCTTGACCACAGCCTCCGTCTCACCGGCATCGCGCTGCGCCAGGGTCTCACCCACACACACAATCGGTGTGATACCCGCATTCAGTGCCTTCTGCGCCTTGGCAGCCACCATGGCATCGGTCTCGCCATGGTACTGGCGTCGCTCGCTGTGCCCCACCAGGACATAGCGCACGCCGAACTCGCGCAGCATGGCTGCAGACACCTCACCAGTGTAGGCACCACTGTCGTGCGCAGATACGTCCTGCGCACCCAGTTGCACGGCAGAGCCCTGCAGCAAGCCTTGTACCTGGGAGACATAGACGGCAGGCACAGCCACTGCCACATCGCACGCAGCCTGCCCCAGTCCTTGCAGAATTTCTTGCAGCAAGGATTGGTTGGCAGCCAAGCTACCATTCATCTTCCAATTGCCTGCAATCAGTTTTTTCATTGCTCGCTCCAGCTCAGCATGATCTTGCCGATATGTTGGTTGGATTCCATCAGCGCATGGGCCTCGGCCGCACGCGCCACAGGGAACCGGCTATGAATGATGGGACGCACCTTGCCAGCAGCCAGCAAAGGCCACACTTTGGCCTGCAGGGCCTTTGCGATCGCAGCCTTGAAAGCCACAGGACGGGGACGCAGGGTGGAACCGGTGATCTGCAGACGGCGGCGCAGCACCAGGCCGGCATTGAACTCCGCCTTGACACCGCCTTGCACGGCAATGATGACCAACCGGCCATCCTCTGCGAGCGCCTCCACCTCACGGGCCACATAATCGCCTGCAACCATGTCCAGGATCACATCAACGCCCTTGCCTGCGGTGATGCGCTGGACTTCTGCGACAAAATCCTGCGTCCGGTAGTTGATGGCATGGTCAGCCCCCAGCTCACGGCAGGCCTGGCATTTCTCGTCCGAACCCGCCGTCACAATCACTTGTGCACCAAAAGCCTTGGCCAGCTGGATTGCCGTCACGCCAATGCCGCTGCTGCCACCCTGAATCAACAAGGTTTCGCCCGCCTGCAGCGCACCGCGGTCAAACACATTGCTCCAGACCGTGAAAAAGGTCTCAGGCAGGGCTGCCGCCTCCAGGTCCGACAGACCCGCAGGCACCGGCAGGCATTGCGCAACAGGCGCCACGCAATACTCTGCATAACCGCCACCGGCAACCAGCGCGCAGACACGGTCGCCCAGCTTCAACCCCTGCGCGGCCATGGCCGCAGTATCACCGGCAACGATGACACCAGCAACCTCCAGCCCTGGCAGATCGGACGCGCCCGGAGGCGGTGCGTAGTGGCCTTTGCGCTGAAGCACATCCGGGCGATTGACACCGCTGGCAGCCACATGAATGCACAGCTCGCCCTGCCCCGCTTGCGGCATGGGGCGCTCGCCCAGCTTCAAGACGCCTGGCTCGCCAAAGCCGTTCATCTCGACAGCACGCATTTTGTCCATGGCGCTTCCTTGGTACATCACATCATTCACATTGTTCGATCAACAAAAACGCACCCAGGCCCCAGGACCTCGGGTGCGCCCAGCAGGCATTACTGCTGCTGCTGTTGTTGCTGATCGCCCTCAGCACCCACGCGTGGCTCACGCGGCTCGCGGTGCTGGCGTGGTGCACGCTCGCGGAATTCGCGTGGCTCGCGAGGTTCGCGCTCCGGCATGCCCGCTGGACGCTCGGTCAGCGCCTTCATCGACAGCTTGACGCGGCCCTTGTCATCGGTTTCCAGAACCTTGACCTTGACCACTTGGCCTTCCTGCAGGTAATCGGTGACCTTTTCGACGCGCTCGTGGGCGATCTGGCTGATGTGCAGCAGACCATCCTTGCCCGGCAGCAGGTTAACCAGAGCGCCGAAGTCCAGAATCTTCACGACCGGGCCTTCGTAGACCTTGCCGATCTCGACTTCGGCAGTGATCTCCTCGATGCGGCGCTTGGCTTCGTCCGCCTTGGCGCCATCGGTGGCAGCGATGGTGATGGTGCCATCTTCCTCGATATTGATCTGGGTACCAGTCTCTTCGGTCAGTGCACGGATGGTGGCGCCGCCCTTGCCGATCACATCACGGATCTTTTCGGGGTTGATCTTCATCGTGTACAGCTTGGGAGCAAACGACGAGATCTCAGCCTTGGCCTCGCCCATGGCTTCCTGCATCTTGCCCAGGATGTGCATGCGCGCTTCCTTGGCCTGCGCCAGGGCAACCTGCATGATTTCCTTGGTGATGCCCTGGATCTTGATATCCATCTGCAGGGCAGTGATGCCGTTGGTCGTACCCGCCACCTTGAAGTCCATATCACCCAGGTGATCTTCATCACCCAGAATGTCGGTCAACACGGCAAACTTGTTGTCTTCCTTGATCAGACCCATGGCGATACCTGCCACGTGCGCCTTCATGGGCACGCCTGCATCCATCATGGACAGGCAGCCGCCGCAAACCGATGCCATCGACGAAGAACCATTGGACTCGGTGATTTCCGACACCACACGGATGGTGTAGGGGAATTCTTCCTTCGAGGGCAGGCAGGCCGCCAGGGCGCGCTTGGCCAGACGGCCGTGACCGATTTCGCGGCGCTTGGTCGAGCCCATGCGACCTACTTCGCCAGTGGCAAACGGAGGCATGTTGTAGTGGAACAGGAAGCGGTCCTCAAACTCACCAGCCAGGGCGTCGATGCGCTGTGCGTCGCGCTCGGTACCCAGGGTGGAGATCACCAGCGCCTGGGTTTCGCCACGGGTGAACAGTGCCGAACCGTGGGTGCGTGGCAGCACGGAGTTACGGATTTCGATGGGGCGCACGGTGCGGGTGTCGCGGCCATCGATGCGAGGCTCGCCAGCCAGGATCTGCGAACGCACGATGCGCGCTTCGATGTCAAACAGCATGCCTTCGACCTTGACGCCGTCGAACGCTACGCCTTGCTCCGTCAGCGCAGCCTTCACATCGGCATAGGCGGTGCGGCAGGCGAGCGTGCGCACTTGCTTGTTACGCTCCTGGTAAGCGGCGCGCAGCTTGGCTTCGCCCAGCTCAGTCACCTTGGCAATCAGTGCCTCATCCTTGGCGGGCGCAACCCAGTCCCATGCGGGTTTGCCGGCATCGCGCACCAGTTCGTGGATGGCGTTGATGGCGATCTTGCCTTGGTCGTGGCCGAACACCACGGCGCCCAGCATCACTTCTTCAGGCAGTTGCTGTGCTTCGGACTCGACCATCAGCACTGCGGCTTCGGTACCAGCCACCACCAGATCCATCTGCGAATCCTTGCGCTGGGTCTGGCCGGGGTTGAGCACGTATTCGCCATTGATGTAACCCACGCGGGCAGCACCGATCGGGCCATTGAAAGGAATGCCCGAGACAGACAGTGCAGCAGACACGGCGATCATCGCGGCGATATCGGCATCCACTTCGGGATTCAACGAAATGGTGTGGATGACCACGTGCACGTCGTTGTAGAAGCCTTCGGGGAACAGCGGACGGATCGGACGGTCGATCAGGCGGCTGGTCAGGGTTTCCAGTTCGCTGGGCTTGGCTTCGCGCTTGAAGAAGCTGCCAGGGATCTTGCCTGCAGCGTAGGTCTTCTCAATGTAGTCCACGGTCAGCGGGAAGAAATCCTGGCCGGCCTTGGCAATCTTGGAACCGACGACGGTGGCCAGAACCACGGTGTCATCGATGTTGACCAGCACGGCGCCAGAAGCCTGGCGTGCGATTTCACCGGTTTCCATGGTGACCGTATGCTGGCCCCACTGGAAAGTCTTGGTCACTTTATTGAACATGGTCATATTGACTCCTTGATGGATAGCTGGGCACGCAGGCCCTGCTTGATTTAAGGGTACAAACAGAACACGATGCCATTCCAGTGCTGCACTTATAGCTACAAATTTTGCAGCATTGGAATGACACAGCTTCGCTCTGCTTTACACCCTCCGAAGTAAAAAACGCCTGAGCTAGCGGACTAACTCAGGCGTTTTCATTTCACCCCAGGCTTACTTACGCAGGCCCAGCTTGGCGATCAGCGCGGTGTAACGGTCAGCGTCCTTGGACTTGAGGTAGTCCAACAGCTTGCGACGACGGCTCACCATGCGCAGCAGGCCGCGACGACCGTGGTGGTCCTTGGCATGCTCTTTGAAGTGAGGGGTCAGTTCGTTGATACGGGCGGTCAGCAAAGCCACTTGGACTTCTGGGCTACCAGTATCGGAAGCGGAACGTGCGTTGGCCTTTACAACTTCGGCCTTGATAGATGCGGCGATCATGTGTTTTCCTTCTGAAAAATGCAGCTCGCGCTGGCATTTTTGGTTACTTGCGTCGCAGCCGGAAAAGCTTGCGACGTGCGTCTTGCACCATGCAAAACCGGTCGATTATACCAAAGTGCTGAACCGCTGTGCCAGGAACTGCTTTGCGGCGCTAAGAGCGTGTTGACGATCTCTACGCAGCCGCGTTGGAGTTCAATCGGGATGAGTTCGAAGCACTGGGCCGCAGCTTGCACCGGGGTGCAAGCAAGGGCCAGCGTGCAGAAATCGTCCGATTTCACCCCAACCCGTAGGGACAGTGGGTTTGGGGGCGCCCGGCTAGGGACGCCCGGTCAGGGGCGCCCGCAAAGCCATTGTCGCGGCGCAAGGAGATCGTCAACACGTTCTTACATCCACCAGCGCACGGCCGCCGATGCCCCGGCCCCCAGCACCACCACCACTAGGAACGGAGCCCTCAGCGCTAGCGCAATGGCCGCAACCACCAAGGCCGCCAGCCGCGCATCCAGAACCAGTTGCTGGCCGCTGGCAAAGGTGTTCATTGCTGTCAGCGCAGCCAGCAAGGCGATGGTGAGCGAACCCGCAACCCGAGCCATGCGCGGATGGTGCAGCCAGCGTGCGGGCACGCCGTAACCCAGCAGCTTGGTGGCATAGGCAATGGAGCTCGCCAGCAACACCCAGAGCCACCAGTGGGCACCGATCTGTGCAATGGTTTCCGTGCTCATGCGGCGCCTCCTGCGGCGCGGGGTGCCTGCCCACTGCTGCGGGTACAGTAACCCCACACACCGCCCAGCACGGCAGCAATCAGAATCGGAATGCCCGGCGGCACCATGGGCACCGCCAGCATGGCAACTGCCGCAGCCGCCACAGCCAGCGCAATCGGCTCCCGCCCCTTCAGGCGCGGCCACAGCAGCCCCAGAAAAGCAGCCACTGCCGCACCATCCAACCCCCAGCGGCTGGGGTCGCCCAGCGCATTGCCCAGCAGTGCGCCTGCTGCCGTGAAAAGATTCCACAGGACATAGACCCCAACGCCCGCCGTCCAGAAGCCGCGCTGCTGCTCGGTCTTGTCCGCCTGGCCCAGAGCAGTGGCGGCGGATTCATCAATTGTCAGCTGTGCCGAGAGCAGCCGAGCGAGCCCCTTGGGGCCCAGCAGCGCTGCCATCTGCATGCCGTAGACCGCATTGCGCACACCCAACAAGCTGGCTGCGCCCAGCGCAGCCACTCCGGCGCCGCCGCCCGCCACCACACCAACGAATGCAAACTGGGAACCGCCCGTGAACATCAAAAGGCTCAGCGCGCAGGTCTGCCATACCGAGAGACCTGCGGCCACACCCAAAGCACCAAAGGAGATGCCATACAGCCCGGTGGCGATACTGATCGACACCCCCATGCGAAAAGCGGACGATTGCCGCCACAGCGTTGAAAGTTGCATGGGCAGCGATTGTAGGGAAGGCGTACAGGTTGCGCAGGCGCTGTGCTACTTCTGCGTCGCCTGCAGCACATCCAGCCGCCGCTGCACCTGCGCCGCCAACGCGGTATCGCCCTGCTCTTGCGCCAGACGCTGCTGATTGATGAGCCATGCGAGCAGTGCACGGCGCCAGCCCTGGGCAGAAGCAGTGTCGACCGCCTGCTGCACCACCTCCATGGGCAGTGGGCTGCGCACCGCCAGCGCGCCTGCCGCCACCAGACGCGAGAGCGGGTCTTCCATGGCCGCCAGCGCTGCAGCAGCTCCGGTGGCTTGCTGCGCCGCCACGGTCTGCTGGACTTTGGGCAACAGTGCAATGTCTGCAGGCTGCTGTGCGCCGCGCAGATAACGGGCGTAGGCCTGCTCGGGCGCTGCCGCATCCTGAGCCACTGCCTCATAGCCGCTGCATGGGGATACATCCAGCGCAGCCACCTGTGCGGCACAGCGTGCCAGCTCCAGCCGGGCCAGCAGGTCAGGTCGTGCAGTGCGGCGAACCTCCTCACGCGCACGGCGCCACTCTGCATCGGCAACGCGGCTGTTGCCAGACAGGTAGGCATCGGTTGCCCGCTCGGCCGCACCCTGTTCGCTGATGGCCCAATCTGGTACTTTTTGGCCTCCTGCACAAGCCACCAGCGTGCAAGATGCTACCAGAACAATAGCAATCCGATGTACCGCAGAAGAAGAGAAAAAGCGCGTCGGCATCATGGCAGCTTGACCTCCGCCTCTTTTTTGGCAAACGGCCATTTGCGGTTCAACTCGGCCAACATGCCCTCCACCTTGCGCAGGCTGGCCTCGACATCGGCCCGCAAGTCGCCCAGGTTGGAAGTGGCATCCTTCGCGTTGGCACCTACAGCCTGCGCCTCCACCAGCACGGCATCCACCTTCTTGAGGCTGCCGCGCACATCCGTCAGTACGCCATTGAGCTGCTGGACGGTTGCACGTACCTCGGGCATGACGCCCTGCGCGCCAAAGACCTGCTTGTCCGTATTCTTGACCAGGCCATCCAGGCGGGCGAGCAACTGGTTGGCACGGTCGAGGGTGACGGAGATCTTCTTGGCCTCTTCATCTCCACCCAGCGCCACGCCCAGCGCGCCGCCAGGGCCATTCAGTTTGGTGCTGAGCGTGCGCAGTTGCACCAAGGTGCTGTCCAGCGCCGATCCGGCCGAGGTCATCATGTTCAGGTTTTCCAGCAGCTGGCGTGCATTGCTCATCAGCTGCGGCAGCTCCGCCGTGGCATCGCCCAGCAACACGGCGCGCACCGCGCCGTCTTCCAGAGGTGGATCGTCCAGAATGCCCGAGTACGCCTTGATCGTGGTTCCCCCGACCAAACCTTTGACCAGGGTGAACACGCTGCTGATGCGCAGCCAGTGCGCATCCTTTTCCGGCACTGCCACATGGATGCGCACCGTGCCATCCTGGGCCAGCTCGATCTTGTCCACCTTGCCGATGGGGAAGCCCGAAAACGTCATGTCCATGCCAATGGTCACACCCTCGGAGTCTTCAGCCGTCAGGATCAGCTCTTGCTTGGGTTCAAAAACACCGCGCGCATACAACAGATACAACGCCGATCCCAGGATGAGCAGTATCGTGAACAGCAGCAGCGCAGCGGCCTTGCGCTCCAGATGCGGAACGGGCGCCAGGCCATCAATGGCTACGCCATCGGCCACGGCCGTATGCCGCGCCGAAGCCGCTGCATGCGGTGGCACTGGCCGGTCGGCGGAGTCGTGGGGTTCTGGTATATGCATGTGGGCCTGATCTTACCCGTGCTGCAAGCCATGGTAATAAAAATCCTGCCAGCGCTATCTGGCAAAGCATTGTGCGCTATGCATTTGATAAGAGGAAAGCCTCTTGCCCCGGCCATTGCAGACAAGCACCTCGCACCGCTTTATACTGTATATATAAACAGTATTTATCATGCATTCCATCCCGTCCAATCCGGCTCCTGTCTTGCCACCATCGGTTGCCGCCAGCATCTGGCGCGGCGACTGCCTGGTGCGCACGCAACTGGCCTGTACACCTACGGGATGGGAAGCACTGGATTGCGAGTTGCCCGGCAAAGGCTGGCCCAGCCAGTGCCTGACGGAAGTGCTGCAATCCCAGGCAGGCCAGCTGGAATGGCGACTGACAGCCGCCGCGCTGCAGCAGCACAGCTTGCAGCGCAAAGCCATCGTGGCCATCGGCCCGCCGCTGCCGCCTCATGCCAGCGGCCTGGCGCAGCAGGGACTGGCGCCCGAGCAGTTCGTGTGGATCAACACCTCCACGCCGCAGGATCGGCTCTGGGCGCTGGAGCAGCTCATCCGCGCCAATGCGGCAGGCGTGCTCCTCGCCTGGCTGCCGCAGGCCAATCCCGAGCAGATCCGTCGTCTGCAGATCAGCGCGCAGCAATTTGAAGGGCTGGTCTTCCTCTTTCGGCCCAGCAGTGGCCAGCATCAGGCATCGGCCGCACCGCTGCGCCTGCTGGTGCATACCAGCAGGCCCTGGTCACTGCAGCTGCAGATCGTCAAGCGGCGCGGGCCGGCACATACCGGCACGCTCGATCTGCCTGCCGCACCGCACAGCCTGCAAGCGTTCCTGACGCCTCGCATGCTGGGTAGCGCAACCCCCACGCCTTCTTCCACCCCTCTTTCAGCCCCCTCACCCTCTCCTGTACGCCATGACATCGCTTTGGGCCGCACTGCTGCCCCATCTGCAAAACACACAGACCGCGCCACCGCCCAGCCGCATTGATGCCAATATGCATGGCCTGGCGTTGTGGGCGCTGCAGTTCACACCGCGCGTAGCCTGCGTGCCCTCACCTGCGCCGTTTGGCGATGCACTGGTGCTGGAGCTGTCTGCCAGCCAGCGCCTCTTCGGTGGCCGTCAGCAACTGGCCCGGCGCCTGCTGCGCGAAGCCCGGCAACAGGGCGTGCGCGCCATCAGTTGGGCTCCCACCAGCCTGGCCGCCATTGCCCTGGCACGCTGCGGCCTGCGCCACGGCTTTGGCGCGCCACTGGCGCAGGTGCTGGCACCTTTGCCGCTGGCCGCCCTGGATGCGACCGCACACCACGCCCAACTGCTCTCGCAACTGGGCTGCACCAGCCTGGGAGCGGTGCAAGCCCTGCCGCGCGGCGGCGTGACAAGGCGTTTGGGGGCAGATCTGCTGGCCGCGCTCGACCAGGCCTATGGCCTGCGCCCCGACCAATACCCCTGGATAGACTTGCCTGCGCGCTTTGATGCCCGGCTGGAGCTACCCATGCGCATCGATCAGGCCGATGGCCTGATGCATGGCGCGCGCCACCTGCTGCTGCAGCTGTGTGGCTGGCTTGCTGCGCAGCGGGCAGGCATACGCAGTTGCACCCTGCGCTGGTGCCATGACGCAATGCGCTCAAAACATGTGGGCGATGGCGGCGAACTGGTATTGCATACGGCCACCACTACACGCGACGTCGGGCACCTGGCCCGCTTGCTGCAAGCGCATCTGGCCCATGTGCAACTGCTCGCGCCCGTGGGCGAGCTGAGCCTGCACGCCGATGCCCCCGAAGCCCTGCATGAAACCAGTGCCAGCCTGCTACCCGACACCACCGCACAAGGCGAGAGCCTGGTGCAGGTGCTCGAGCGCATTACCGCACGCCTGGGCAGCCACCAGGTGCAGCGCCCCCAACTGCAGGCCGACCATCGCCCTGAATGGCAGGTGCAATGGCAGCCCGCCTGCCAACTTGGCGCTCCATCCCCCGTACAACCAGCCACACAACCCGCAGTGCCACCCCTGCCCCAACCCAGCTTCCTGCTGGCCGAGCCCCTGCAATTGCTGCAGGACGGCAACAGCCAGCCCTTGTACCAAGGCCCGCTGCAGTTGCTGGCAGGGCCGCAGCGCATCGAAGGCGGCTGGTGGCACCGCAGCCCTGGCTTTGTGCTGCCCAGCGCTGGCGAAGCAGATACGAAATCCGACACCGACACCCCGCCTCCCACAATTCCCACGCGCCAGATCGCGCACACCGCCGTACGCGATTACTGGGTGGCACACAGTGCGCATGCAGGCCTGCTGTGGGTCTTTCACACCCGCCTGTCAGCGCAGGACAGCGCCTGGTTTCTGCATGGCCGCTTTGCATGAGCCTTGCCATGACATCCCCTCCCCGCCCCGCCATTCCACGCTACGCCGAGCTGTGGTGCCTGAGCAATTTCAGCTTTCTGCGCGGCGCCAGCCACCCGCACGAGCTGGTGGCACGCGCGCACCGCCAAGGCTATGCCGCACTGGCGTTGACCGATGAATGTTCGCTCGCCGGTATTGTGCGCGCCCATGTGGCAGCCCGCGAATGCGGCCTGCCACTGATCATCGGCGCGCAGTTCGAAGTGCAATGCAGTGATGACGATGCGCCGCCTTTCACCCTCATCGCGCTCGCCTGCAACCTGCGCGGTTACGGCAACCTGTGCGCACTGATTACCCATTTGCGAAGAAGAGCACCCAAAGGGCAATACGCGCTTGCGCAAGCAGCTATCAAGAAAAGAGTGTTTGATGACTGCGTGCTGCTGCTGGCCCCGCACCGCCAGGCAAGCGCCTCCCACATCGATACCCAGGCCCGATGGCTGCAGGATCACTTTGCCGGCCGCTGCTGGCTTGCGGTGCAGCAAGACCGCAGCCTGGGCGACGAAGCCTGGCTGCTGCAGTTGCGCGCTGCCAGCCGCGCCACAGGCATGCCCCTGGTGGCCGCAGGCGATGTGCACATGCACGTGCGCTCGCGCAAACCGCTGCAGGACACGCTCACCGCCATCCACCTGCGCAAGCCGCTGACCGAGTGCGGCTACGGCCTGCAGCCCAATGCCGAGCGCCATCTCCGCAGCCTTTTGCGGCTGGCACAACTGTACCCTCGCGATCTGCTCGATGCCACGCTCACCGTCGCGGCGCACTGCCATTTTTCGCTGGATGAATTGCGCTACCAGTATCCCGACGAGGTCGTGCCCGTGGGCCTGTCCCCTGCCAGCTACCTGCGCCAGCTGACCTACGAAGGCGCGGCCAGCCGTTGGCCGCAAGGCATTCCCACCAAAGCCCAGGCCCAGCTGGAGAATGAACTGGCCCTGATCAGCGAACTGCACTACGAGCACTACTTTCTGACCGTGCACGACATCGTGCGCTATGCGCGCAGCCAGAACATCCTGTGCCAGGGTCGGGGCTCGGCAGCCAACTCGGCCGTCTGCTATTGCCTGGGCGTGACCGAGGTAAACCCTGCCGAAAGCACGGTGCTGTTTGAACGCTTCATCAGCAGGGAACGCAACGAGCCGCCCGATATCGACGTGGATTTCGAGCACGCGCGGCGCGAAGAAGTCATCCAGTACCTGTACAAGAAATACGGCCTGCACCGCGCCGGATTGACGGCGGTGGTCATCCGCTACCGGCGAAAATCCGCGATCCGTGACGTGGCCAAGGCCCTCGGGTTTGCAGCGGAGCAGATCGACCTGCTGGCACGCGACCATTCGCAATGGGACGCCGAACTGCTGCGCAGCGAAGCACTGCAAAAGGCTGGCTTGCAGGCCGATGACCTGGCCGTGCACCAACTGGTGGAGCTGGTGGAGACCCTGCGCCACTTTCCACGCCACCTGTCGCAGCATGTCGGCGGCTTTGTACTGACGCGCGGGCCGCTGTCGCGCATGGTGCCGATCGAGAACGCCAGCATGAAAAACCGCACCGTCATCCAGTGGGACAAGGACGACCTGGATGCCGTGGGTCTGCTGAAAGTGGATGTGCTCGCCCTGGGCATGCTGACGGCACTGCAAAAAATGCTGCACCTGGTTGGCGCGCGCAAGGGCGGCACCTTCGGGCTGGGCGACATCCCGCACAGAGACCCCGCCACCTACGACATGATCTGCGCCGCCGACACCATCGGCGTCTTCCAGATAGAAAGCCGCGCGCAAATGAGCATGCTGCCGCGCCTCAGGCCCCGCAACTACTACGACTTGGTCATCGAAGTGTCGCTGGTGCGGCCCGGGCCCATCCAGGGCGGCATGGTGCACCCGTATCTGCGGCGCAGGCAAGGCCTGGAGAAAGTCAACTATCCCAGCGATGATCTGGAGCACGTTCTGGAGCGCACGCTAGGCATTCCGATCTTTCAGGAGCAGGTCATGCAGATCGCCATCGTCGCCGCCGGCTTCACCCCCGGCGAAGCCGATCAGCTGCGCCGCAACATGGCTGCATGGAGGCGCACCGGCGACCTGCAGCAATACCATGCCAAGATTATCGAGGGCATGACGCAGCGGAATTACACCCCCGAGTTTGCCGAAGCCATCTTCCAGCAGATTCAGGGCTTTTCGGAATACGGCTTTCCCGAAAGCCATGCAGCCAGTTTTGCAATCCTGGTGTACTTCAGCGCCTGGCTCAAATGCCACTACCCGGCCGAATTTCTGGCCGCCATGATCAACAGCCAGCCACTGGGCTTCTACAGCAACAGCCAGCTCATCCAGGATGCACAGCGCCATGGCGTGCAGGTGCTGCCGGTCGATGTGATGCACAGCATGGTGGACTGCACCATGGAATACAGCGGCGGCGCGCAGCCTGCAGTGCGCCTGGGGCTGCGACTGGTCAAACAGTTGTCGCAAGCCCAGAGTGAACGCGTGGTGCAGACACGCAAGGCCGCGCCCTTCATCAGCGCCGAAGACCTGGCCCTGCGCGCCCGGCTGGATGCACCTGCCATGCAGCAACTCGCCGCCGCCGATGCCTTAGCCAGCCTGGAAGGCCATCGCCGCAACCAGCTATGGCAAGCAGCTGCGCCACGGCACAACAGCCCCTTGCTGCAAGCCGCCGCCATCCACGAAAGCCACCTGGAATTGCCCTCGGCCGCCGAGCAGGAAGACATCCACTGGGACTATGCCGCGCTGGGCCTGAGCCTGCGCCGCCATCCGCTGGCCTTGTTGCGCGAACGCCTGCAACGCCACAGGTTCCGCACCCATGCGGCCCTGCGCGATGCGCGTGACGGCAGCTGGGTGCGCGCCTGCGGCATCGTCACTTTGCGCCAACAGCCACCCACTGCCAAAGGCGTGGTGTTCATCACCCTGGAAGACGAGACCGGCAACCTGCAGGTGATCTGCTGGCCCAAGATTCGCGAACACCAGCGTGAGGCGCTGCTGCATTCGCAATTGCTGGCGGTGGAAGGGCGCTGGCAGCGCACGGGCGATGTCGGCAACCTGATCGCCCACCGATTGCGCGATATGTCCGACTGGTTTGACACCTTGCGCATCCGCAGCCGTGACTTTCACTAAGCCCCCCGTTCTGTTGCACCAGGGCATGCAGAAATGTTTTAAATAATTTCATCATTTACGCGCGCCCTTGCTTGTAAGCGCGCCACAATAACGATAGCAGACAGCTTCCTGCCGCAGCGCCAGTTGCGCATGCGTTTTTCTGTCTGCTGCTCTCCTGCAAAGGGCGCATTGAGCGCCCCGGTGTCTGTTCGTCCATGGCCTGTCCCCCGTCCCGTTCCCGCTCTGCATCTCGTGCTGGCAAACGCAGCAACACATCCCGCAAATCCTCCAGCAGCCTGATCGCCCGGCTGCTGCGTCCGCTGATCGGCAAGACTGCCATTGCGACTTACAGCGCAGCAGCTGCGGCAGGGTCTTTCGTGCTGGCCCCCCAGTTGGAAGGTGCCCGCCACTGGGCCAGAGACAAAACGCAGCATTGGCTGCAAACCCAGCCGCTGGTACGCGACGCCGGCCACTGGCTCGAAGAGCAACAGGACCGCTGGGCCAACTGGCAGGAAGCCCTGCAGACCCTGGCCCGCCAAAGCCGTGAATCTGCGCATCCGTCATCCGGTGGCAAGGGGAGCAGCAGTGGGGCCAGCCAGCCTGCTCCACCCAAAGGCCAGGCCGGCAAGCAACCCTCCGCATCAGACAGTTTTGCGCAGTGCGCAGAACAATTGCCCGCCAGCGCCCCGCTCGGGCTGGCCAGCGTGGGTACCAGCTGGATGCCGGTAGCGCTGTGCTCGGATGGCTTTGCCGTGCTGTATTCTGGGCTGTCCAAAACCCCGATCGTCACCATCGAACGGCTCAATCGCAATCGCCTGCAACATGCAGCTGGACAGGAACGGACCGACCGCTTCTATGCCGATGCGCGTCTGCGCTCCGCGTACAAGGCTGATCTGTCCGATTACCAAGGCAGCGGCTACGACCGAGGCCACATGGCAGCCGCCGCCAACCAGAGCACCGAAACCGGCATGGCGCAGTCGTTTGCGCTGTCGAACATGGTGCCTCAGGACCCCACCAACAACCGCAAGATCTGGTCCAAGCTGGAAGGCGATGTGCGCAAGTACGCCAAACGCGCCAACGGCAATGTATTTGTATATACCGGCCCGCTGTTCGAAAGCGGCGCACACACCATTGGCCGCAACCAGGTTTGGGTGCCCAGCCACCTGTACAAGCTGGTGTATGACGAACAGCAGCAGCGCGCCTGGGCCTGGGTACTGCCCAACGACGCAAACGCTACCCTTGGGCCGCCAATGAGCTATGGCCGTTTTGTAGAACGGACGGGGCGTAACTTTCTGCCCCAGCTGCAGTGAACAGGCGCAGGCAGCAGCAGTCCTTCAAAGTACCCTAAGGCTTGGGCTGTAGCACTGCCCCATCCGAGGCTTGCATCCATGGCGCATGCCAGCCGCCACCCAATTCCTGGATCAGTTGCGCCGCGGCCAGCTGCTGGTTCAGCTGCAGCTGGATCAGTGAGCGGCGCGCATTCAGTGCTGTCGCCTGCGCGGTCACCACATCGGTGTATTGCACCTGCCCTTCCTTGTAGCGGTTGAGCATCTGCTGCTCCACCTTCTCGGCCGAATCCAGGCTTTGCTGCAGCAACGGCTGCTGGGCGTTCAGTGCGGCGATGTTGCTGAGCACATCTTCCACCGCCTGGAAGGCTCCCAGCACCGTCTGCCGGTAGCTTGCCGTCTTGGCGGCATGCCCAGCCCTGGCCGAATCCACCTGCGCCGCAGTGGCCCCTGCATTGAAGATGCTCTGACTGATAGACGCGCCCAGCGACCACAGCAGGCTCGAAGCGCTGAACAAATCACCCAGATTGGATCCCGTGCGGCCCAGCGACCCCGACAGGCTGAGGCTCGGGTAGTAGGCCGACTGCGCAATGCCGATCTGCGCATTGGCAGCAGCCACGGCACGTTCGGCCGATGCAATATCGGGCCTGCGCTCCAGCAAGGTCGAAGGCACCACGCCCGGCACCTCCGGCACCGTAACCTGCCAAGGGGCAGCAGGCAGGTCGAACTGTGCTGGCGCCTGGCCGGTCAATACGGCAATCGCATGCTCATAGGTCTGGCGCGACTGGCGCAGTGACTCGGCGCTGGCCTGGGTATTGGTCAGGGTGGTTTGCGCCTGCAGCACGGCCGTCCTGGCTTCGATGCCGCTGTCGTAGCGGTTCTGCGTGATCTGCAGGCTGCGTTGGTAGCCTTCGATGGATTGCTGCAGGATCTGCAGCTCCGCATCAGCCTCGCGCAGCCGGTAGTAGTTCTGCACCAGGCTGCCCACCGCCGACAGTCGGGCGGCGGCAAGGTCTGCCTCGCTCGCCTGTGCGCTGCTCTGCGCAGCGCTGACGGACTCTTTCAAACGCCCCCATACATCCGCATCCCAGGCGGCATTGATGCCCAGCGATGCACTGCCACTGCCGCTGGCCTGGCTGCCGCCCTGGCGTGTCTGTCCGAGCGAGCCGCTGACCGTTGGCAGCAGGCCTGCTCGCTGCACGCGCACCGCAGCCTGGGCTTGTGCAACGGCAGCGGCCGCTGCCGCGATGTTCTGGTTGTTCACCTGCACCTGCGCGGCCAACTGGTTGAGTTTCGCGTCGCCAAACAAGGTCCACCATTCGCCACGGTCCATGGCGTCATTGGGTTGGGCGCCTTGCCATAGTGCGCCTGCCTCTTTGAAGCTGGCGGGCGCTGGTGTGCTCGGCACTTCATACACAGGTGCCACGGAGCAGGCGCTCAACATGCCCGCACAGCACAGCGCAAAGGCCAGAGTGCGCAGCGCGTTGGCGCGTGGAGATGGTTGTTCGCGTTGTGTTTTCATAAATTTCTTCTTAACCCGGTGCAGGCCCGGCCTCTTGCGGCTGCGCACGGCTCAGATAGCGCTCATCGGGCGCATGGCGACGCAGCTTGTCCATCAGCACATACACGACAGGTGTGGTTACCAGCGTCAGCACCTGGCTGGCCAACAGGCCGCCGATGATGGCGATGCCCAGTGGCTGGCGCAGCTCCGACCCTTGCCCAAAGCCGATGGCCAACGGCAGCGCACCCAGCGCGGCAGCCAGGGTGGTCATCAGAATGGGACGGAAGCGCAGCACGCAGGCTTCGCGCACGGCATCCGTGGCGCTGATGCCCCGCGCGCGCTGCGCTTCCAGCGCAAAATCGATGATCAGGATCGCGTTCTTCTTGACGATGCCGATCAGCAGAAACACGCCGATGAGCGCAATCACTGTGAATTGCATGTCGAACAGCATCAGCGCAATCACCGCACCCACACCTGCCGACGGCAAGGTAGACAGCACCGTGACCGGATGCACCAGGCTTTCATACAGAATGCCCAGCACGATGTAGATCACCACGAGCGCCGCGAGAATCAGGTACAGCTGCTGCGACTGCGTCTTCTGGAAGCTGAGCGCCGTGCCCTGAAAACTACCGCGTACATTGATCGGCATGGCGATATCGGCTTCCGCCTGCCGGATCACGGCCTGCGCCTCGCTCAGCGCCACACCTTCGTCCAGGTTGAACGAGATCGTCGTGGCCAGCTCGCCATCCTGGTGGTTGACCGATGTGGGCGCGGGCCGTTCTACCACCTTGGCAAAGGCAGACAGCGGCACCATGGTGTCGGCAGCCGTGCTGATGACATTGCCGGTCGAGGCACTCTTGAGCGCCGGGTTGGCCGCCGTTCCCACGGTACCCGCCAGGTTGGACGGCACATAGATATCCTGCAGCGCAGGCGGTCCGCGCGTGTACTCGGGCGCCCACTCCATGATGACCGAATACTGGTTCAGATCGCTGTAGATGGTGGCAACCGAGCGCTGGCCAAATGCGTTGTAGAGCGCATTGTTGATGGCCTTGGAGTTGACGCCCAGGCGCGCGGCGGCCTGCTTGTCCACATCCACATACACCTCGACGCCGTTTTCTGCCTGGTCGGTATCCACGTCCTGCAGCAACGCCTCCTGCTTGAGGCGGTCGGCAAGGCGCGTGGCCCATTTCTTCAGGTCTGCCGTGTTGTCGCTCTTGAGCGTGTACTGGTAGGTGGAGTTGGACGAGCGCCCGCCCATGCGCAGATCCTGCACCGGGTTGAGGAATACACGCAGGCCGGTGATCTGCGACAGCTGAGGCCGCAGGCGCGCCACGACCTGCAGGCTGGTCACATCGCGCTCCTTCACTGGCTTGAGGTTGATGAACATGAAGCCGCCACCCGCACGGCTGCCGCCCGAAAAGCCCACCACGGTGTCCACAGCAGGGTCGCGCTGAATGATGGCCAGCGCATCCTTGAGCTTGTCGGCCATGGCCGTGGACGAGATGCTCTGGTCCGCACGCAGGCCGCCAGCCAGCTGGCCGTTGTCCTGCTGCGGGAAGAAGCCCTTTTGCACATGCACGAAGAGATAGCCGTTCATCCCGATCACCACCACCAGAATGGCCATGACCAGCGCCTTGCTGTGCAGCGCCCAGTCCAGGCTGCGCTCATAGATGCGCAGCATCCAGGAGTAACCGGCCTCCAGCGTCCGCGCCATGCGGCCCTGGGGTTCAGCGCTGACGGCATCCTCATCGCGCAGGAACCACGCACACATCATCGGCGTGGTGGTGAGCGAGATCACCAGCGAGATCATCACCGCCACCGACAGGGTGACGGCGAACTCCTTGAACAATCGGCCGATCTGCCCATCCATGAACAGAAGCGGAATGAACACCGCCACCAGCGACAGGCTGATCGACAGCACGGTAAAACCCACTTCGCGGGCACCCAGCAAGGCTGCAGCCATCTTGTCCATGCCCTGCTCGATGTGGCGGCTGGTGTTTTCCAGCACCACAATCGCGTCGTCCACCACAAAGCCGGTTGCCACGGTGAGCGCCATCAGGCTCAGGTTGTTCAGGCTGAAACCCAGCAGATACATGATGGCGAAGGTCCCCAGCAGCGACACCACGGTCGCCACTGCCGGGATGACCGTCGCACGCGCCTTTCGGATGAAGACGCCCACCACCAGCACCACCAGTGCGACGGACACCATCAGCGTCGTCTCGATCTCGCGCAGCGACGAACGGATGGAATTGGTGCTGTCGCTGGCCACCTGGATGGTCACATCCTTGGGCAATTGCGCCTGCAACTCAGGCAACAGCTTGCGCACGTTGTCAACCGTGTCGATGATGTTCGCCCCCGGCTGGCGCGTGATCAGCACCAGAATGGCGGGCTGGCCATTGAACAGGCCCATGGTGTGCACGTTGGCCGGGCCGTCGATCACGCGTGCCACATCGCCCAGCTTGACGGCGCCATTGTCGCGCCAGCCCACCACCAGGCCCTGGTACCAGGATGCCTTGCGCTCGGGCGCAGGGGTATAGATCTGCAGGCGGTTGCCTTCATTCTCAATGGCGCCCTTGGGACGGTTGGCGTTGGCGGCCTGGATGGCGGCACGCACGTCCTCGGTGGCAATGCCGTACTTGCTCAGGGCCTGCGGCAGCAGCTCCACACGCACCGATGGCAGCGACCCGCCACCAATTTCCACATCGCCGACACCATCGACCTGCGAGATGCGCTGGCTCACCACGTTCGAGACCTCGTCGTACAGCTCGCCGGGTGTGCGTGTGGGCGATGTCATCGCCAGGATGATGACCGGCGCATCGGACGGATTGATCTTGCGGTACGTGGGGTTGCTGCGCAGGTCGGATGGCAGATCGGTGCGTGCCGCATTGATGGCGGCCTGCACCTCCCGCGCGGCGCCGTCGATATTGCGATTGAGATCAAACTGCAGGGTGACGCGCGAGGAGCCCGTCGAGCTGTTCGACGTCATCTCGTTGACGCCAGCAATCACGCCCAGGTGTCGCTCCAGGGGCGTGGCCACGCTCGATGCCATGTTCTCGGGGCTGGCACCTGACAGGCTGGCCGATACCGAAATCACCGGGTAGTCCACCTGGGGAAGCGGCGCCACCGGCAGCACAAAGAATGCTGCCATTCCCGCCAGCGCGATACCGATGGTCAGCAAAACCGTGGCCACCGGGCGTTTGACAAATGGCAAGGACAGATTCATGCCGCCACTCCGTCGCCTGCGCCGCCATCATTCACGCTGCCGCCAGGCGCGGGGGTCTGAGGCTTGCGGCGAAAACGTGCACCCAGCCGGTCAAAGGCGAGGTAGATCACCGGCGTGGTGAAGAGCGTGAGCAGCTGGCTGAGCATCAGCCCGCCAAAGATTGCCAGGCCCAGCGGGCGGCGAAGCTCTGCACCATCGCCCCAGCCGAACATCAGCGGCAGCGCAGCAAACAGCGCGGCCAGCGTGGTCATCAGGATGGGACGGAAGCGCAGCAGCGCCGCCTGGTGGATCGCATCCTGCGGCGCCATGCCCTGGCTGCGTTCGGCATCGATGGCAAAGTCGATCATCATGATCGCGTTCTTCTTGACGATGCCGATCAGCAGGATGATCCCGATGATGCCGATCACGCCCAGGTCATTGCCGCTCAGCATCAGCGCCAGCAAGGCGCCCACACCTGCGGACGGCAGGGTGGAGAGGATGGTCATCGGGTGCACATAGCTCTCGTACAGCACACCCAGCACGATGTATACACACACCAGCGCAGCCAGGATCAGCAGCAACTGGCTGGTGAGCGACTTCTGGTACGCGCCGGCCGCGCCCAGGAACTCCATGGTCAGCGACCGGGGCATGCCGATGTCCTGCGCAGCCTGCTTGATCGCGTCGACCGCATGGCCCAGCGACACGCCGGGCGCAGTGTCAAAGCCCAGCGTGGCTGCGGGGTACTGGGCCACACGGGTGACCTGCAGCGGCGCCAACTGCTCTTCGATCCGTGCAATGGCCGACAGCGGCGTGGCCCCCGTGCTGTTGGCGTTGATGGCCAGATTGCCCAAGGTCTGCACGCTGTTCAACTGGCCCTGCTGCGCCTCCAGGATTACACGGTACTGGTTGGTTTCGGTGAAGATGGTGGAGACAATGCGCTGACCAAAGGCGCTGTAGAGCGTGTCATCAATGCTGCTGGTGCTGATGCCGAGGCGCGATGCGGTGTCGCGGTCCACATTCACATAGGCCGACAGCCCCTGGCGACCGGCGTCGCTGGTGGCATTGCGCACCTCAGGCACCTCCTGCAGGCGGGCGGCCAGCTTTTGCGTCCACTGGTTCACCTCGTCGGTGCTCACACCACCGATCGACAGGCGGTACTCGGTAGGCCCGCTCTGCGAATCGATGGTCAGATCCTGCGCGGGCTGCAGAAAGATCGACACGCCCGCCACCTGGCCCACGCGGTCACGCAGGCGCTGCATCACCGCGTCCTGCGCATCATGCGGCCGCTTGAGGTTGATCGACAGGCTGCCTGTATTCAGCATGGTGTTGTTGGCGGCATCCACACCGACGACCGAACTGACCGATTCCACATCCGGATCGTGCAGGATGGCGCTCACCGCCTGCTGCTGCAGCGCGCTCATGCGGGCAAAAGACACCTCCTGCGCGGCCACGATCTGGGCCTTGAGCTGGCCCGTGTCCTGGGTCGGGAACAGTCCCTTGGGAATCATCAGGTACAGCAATCCGGTCAGCGCCAGGGTGGCCACGGCCACCACCAGGGTCAGGCCCTGGTGGCGAAACACCCACTGCAGCCCCCGGTCGTAGTGGTGGATCACCTTGTCAAAGCCGCGCTGCACGGCTCCCACCCAGCCGTGGCTGTGTGCGCCCGTGTCTTCGTGCTTGAGCCAGCGCGCCGACATCATGGGCACGAGGGTGAGCGACACCACGGCAGAGATCAGGATGGTGATCGCCAGGGTGACCGCAAACTCGCGGAACAGCCGGCCCACGATATCGCCCATGAACAGAAGCGGTATCAGCACCGCGATCAGCGACACGGTGAGCGAGATGATGGTGAAACCGATCTGCGACGCACCCTTGAGGGCTGCCGCCATCGGCGTCTCGCCCTCCTCGATGTAGCGGGCGATGTTCTCGATCATCACGATCGCGTCATCCACCACGAAGCCGGTCGCAATCGTCAGCGCCATCAGGCTCAGGTTGTTGAGGCTGTAGCCCAGCAGGTACATCAGGCCGCAGCTGCCGATGAGCGAGATCGGCACCGCCAGGCTGGCAATCACCGTGGCACGCAGGCTGTGCAAGAAGAAGAAGATCACCAGCACCACCATGATGACGGCCAGCGCCAGTTCCATCTGCACATGCTCCACCGAAGCGCGGATGCCTGTGGTGCGGTCGGTCAGCACCTTCACCTCCACCGATGCGGGCAGGGAGGCCGTGAGCTCCGGCAAGCGCGCCTTGATGGCATCGACCGTGGCGATCACATTGGCGCCGGGCTGGCGCTGCACGTTCACGACGATGGCTGGTGTCTCATCCACCCAGGCTGCGAGGCGGTCGTTCTCGGCGCTGGCCACCACCTGGGCCACGTCCTTCATGTAGACCGGCGCTCCGTTCTTCCAGCTGACCACGAGGTTCATGTAGGCCTCGGCAGTCAGCAACTGGTCGTTGCTGTTGATGGAGTAGGCGCGCTTGGGGCCGTCAAAGCTGCCCTTGGCAGTGTTGGAGTTGGCATTGCTGATGGCGGTGCGCAGCGTGCTCAAGGTGATGCCATTGGCCGCCAGCGCTTGCGTGTTGGCCTGGATGCGCATGGCCGGCTTCTGCCCGCCTTCGAGTGTGACCAGACCCACGCCCGAGACCTGGCTGATCTTTTGCGCCAACCGCGTATTGACGATGTTCTGCACCTCCGTCAGTGGCAGTTCTTTGGAGGTAATAGACAGGCTCAGTACCGGCGTATCGGCCGGGTTGACCTTGGCATAAACAGGCGGCGCAGGCAGATCGGCAGGCAGCAGCGCACTGCTGGCATTGATGGCGGCCTGCACCTCCTGCTCGGCCACATCCAGCGACAGGCCCAGCTGAAACTGCAGGGTGACCATGGAGACCCCTGCCGCGCTGGTGGACGACATCCGGTCAAGCCCGGACATCTGGCCGAGCTGCCGCTCCAGCGGCGCCGTTACCGTGCGGCTCATCACCTCGGGGCTGGCGCCGGGGTACAGGGTCTGCACCTGGATCGTGGGGTAATCGACCTCGGGCAGCGCCGACAAGGGCAGCAGCTTGAAGCCGACCAGGCCCGACAGCACAATGGCCACCATCAGCAAGGCCGTGGCCACCGGCCTTTGAATGAATGGACGGGAAGGACTCATCGATCAACCCGCCTTACTGCGCCTTGGCGGGCGTTGCCGGAGCCGCAGAAGAGGCAGGCGTCGTGGGCACCACGTCAGGGACCGGCACTGCAGGCGAGGCCGGTGTGGGTTGCGCCGCATTGGGCACCACCCCGGCCGGGTTGCCCGTGGCTGCGCCGCCTCCACCACCGTTGGCCGCAGCGCCGGAAGCTGCAGGCGCATCGCCCGAGCGGCCCGCGCCGCCGCGCCGTCCTCCACCACCGCTACCGCCCTCGCCCCGGTTGCCTCGGCGGCCACTGCTGGCGCCCGGTGCTTGCGTGGGTGTGTCGCCTTGCAGGGCGACACTGGCTCCGTCCTTGAGGCGATCGGCACCTTCGGTCACCACCAGCTCGCCTTCTTTCAGGCCGCTGCTGATTGCCACCCACTCGACCGTGCTCATGCCCCGGATCACGGTGCGCTGGTTCACCGTGCGGTCCTGGTTGATGACATAGACGAAGTCACCGTTGCCGCCCGTGCGGATGGCGGTGACCGGCACCACCAGGGTGCTGATGTCCTTGAGCGTCAATCTGGTGTTGACGAACTGGTTGGGAAACAGCGCGCCATCGGCATTGTCAAACCGTGCCTTGGCCTTGACGGTACCCGTCGTGGTATCCACCAGATTGTCCAAGGTGAGGAATGCACCAGTGGCCAGCGGTTTGCTGCCCGCGCGGTCCAGCGCGACCACCGGCAGGCGCCCGTCCTGCTTTTGCGCGTCGAGAACCGAGGGAATATGGTCTTGCGGCACGGTAAAGCTCACATCGATAGGCGCCACCTTGGTGATGACGGCAATGCCTGTGGTGCCACCCGCGCTCACATAGTTGCCGGGGTCGATGCTGCGCAGACCGATGCGGCCATCAATGGGCGAAGTGATGCTGGAGTACCCCAGGTTCAGCTGAGCGGACTGCACCGCTGCCTGATCGGCGATCACCGTGCCTTCCAGTTGCTTGGCAGTGGCCGCCTGGGTATCCAGGTCCTGGCGGGCGATGGAGTCCTGGCTCCACAGCGTCTGGTAGCGCTTCAAGGTGACGCGCGCGGCGTCCAGCTGGGCCTGGTCACGCGCCAGTTGGCCCTTGGCCTGCATCAGCGCCTGCTCGAAGGGTCGGGGGTCGATCTGCGCCAGCTTCTGGCCTTTTTTCACCATCTGGCCTTCGGTAAACAGCACATCGCGCAGCACGCCGGATACCTGGGTGGTCAGGGTGACGGTGTTGGTGGGCACCACCGTGCCCATCGCGGTCAGGGTCACCGGCAGGTTCTGCCGTTTGACGGTGGCGCTGCCGACTGTCACCGTCATGGACCGCATCGCACCCGGGCCGCCAAAGCCGGGACCGCCTGGCCCGCCGCTGCCGGCTTTTTTGCTTTGCACCAGGTACCAGGCACCGCCCGCCAACGCCGCCACCAGCAGCACGGCAATGGTGGAGCCCACCCAGCGCCTGCGCGGCTTGGGGGCCGGACTGGTCAGCGGCGCAGCAGAAGGCTGGGAAATATGGGCAGGATGGGCGGAATTGTTGGAATTGTGGTCCATGGCATGCGATCGATCAGTGGTCTTACATTCGCAGGCACCCCCACCCTCAGGAGGACGCCTCATGTAAAGAAGAATGATCGCATCCTAGTGCAGCCGTGTTGCCTTTGCTTTATCCCGACTGCGAAGAAAAGTAAATGCCGCATTGCAGCAAGCGCATGCCGCCAGTCTTGCCTCGGTGCTTCAGCGCTGCACGGCCCGCAATTCCTGCCAGCGATAGCCCACCACCGCCACCACGATCAGGCCCATGCCGAGCCACTGCGCAGGCGCCGGGTGCGCGCCGAACCACCACAGATCGACCAGCAGGGCCACGGCAGGATAGACAAAGCTCAGCATGGCGATGGCCGCAGCCCCCAGGCGCTGGAAGGCACCGTACATCAGTCCATACATGAGCGATGTGTGCACCAGCCCCACCACCAGCACGCAAGCCACGGTCTGCGCAAGCGGAACCCCTTCCGGCTGCTGCCAGCCCTGCAGCACCATGGCGGCCAGTGCCGGCGCCTGCCACAGCGCCAGCAGCGATCCACCCGCCAGCATCTGCACCATGGCAATCTGCGCCGGTGCGGTGTTCTTCACGCGCCGGGTGGTGATCACCGTCACCGTGTAGAGCGCTGCCGCCAGCAAAGCCAGCAACACCCCCCATATGGGCAGGCCTGCCGCTGCATGTGGCCCCGCCAGGGCCGCATCGCTGCCCAGGCCACTGGTGAGCACCACGCCTGCCAGGGCCAGCAGCATCCACGGCCATTGGCGCCAGCGCAGCGCCTCGCCACCCAGTGCTGCCGCCAGCACCAGCAAGAACGGCTGCACATGGTAGACCACCGTGGCTACCGCAATGCCAACGTAGGCGTAGGCATGGAACAGCGCCACCCAGTTGCCCACCAGGGCCGCACCGCCTGCGGCCATCATCCAGAAGCCGCTCCGGCTGGGCGCTACCCACGCCTTGCGCCACCACAGCCATGCACCCAACCCCAGTGCACCCAGCAGGCAACGCAGCAGCACCACCAATTCCACCTGCAGGCCGCTTTCGATCACCACGAGGCCAATGGTGCCCGAGAGCAGCATGGCGGCCACCATGCGCCAGGTGCCTCCGCCAGTTTTCGCCTGGGCTGAAGAGCCCCTCAACCCTGCCCCCGGAGAGACCGTACTTGAATGCGCCATCACCAACTCCTTGTCATTGCCATATGCGCATGGTCATGCATCAATGAAAAATCAACAATCCAATTTCATTTCAATTTATTATTGAATTTCAATCAATAAACTCAGCAAGCCTCCGCCATGACTCCCGACACGCTTCCGTTGGCCGATATGCAGGTATTCACACAGGTGGTGGCCCACCATAGCTTTGCCGGTGCGGCTCGCCAACTGCGGCTCACCACCGGCGCGGTAAGCCGCAGCGTAGGCCGGCTGGAATCGCAGTTGGGCGTCAAGCTGCTGCATCGCACCACGCGTTCGCTGTCGCTCACCGAAGTGGGTGCCGCCGTGCACGCCGACTGCCTGCAGATGCTGCAGAGCGCCGAGCTGGCCGTATCGCGCGCCGCAGCACACCGCGAGCAGCCCCAGGGCGTGCTGCGCATCAACGCGCCACTGGTGTTTGGCGACTGGTGGCTGGCTCCACTGCTGCCGGGCTTTTGCGCACGTTGGCCCGAGGTGCAGGTACAGGTGTCCATGACCGATGCCATGGCCGACCTGACCGCCGAGCGGCTGGATCTGGCCATCCGCATTGCTGCAGCCGATGCCCTGCCGCCCGGCATGGTGGCGCGGCCACTGGCGCGCATGGCCTATGTGCTGGTGGCGCACCCCGACTACCTGCGCAATCACGCCCCCATCGCCACCCCGCAGGATTTGCTGGCCCACCGCTGCATGAGCCTGGGCTATGGCCTGTTCCAGAACACGGTGGAGATGCTCCCTTCCCAAGCGCCAGCCACACCCGCCACCAAAGTGCGGCTCAACACCCCCATCACCATCGCCAGCAGCCACGGCATGTTACGCGCGCTGCAGCAGGGGCCTGCTGCAGGCATTGCGTTGATGGCCGATTTTGTGGCGCGCAGCCACTTGGCCGATGGCAGCCTGGTGCAGGTGCTGCCCGATTGGCAACTCACCGGCGGCTATGCCCCGCGCATGGTCTACGCCGTCTATGCGCCAGGCCCACACATCCCGCCCAAGCTGCGTGCCATGCTGGACTATCTGCAGGAACAGTGCACCCCGCTCACTGAAAACGAGGTGTAAGCCGGTCTACACGCCCGTTGTCCCCATCTGGCGGGCACAATGCTGTGGAAAGCACTGTGCACAGCTGTAGATAAGCACCGCAAGCATTTGATAAAACAACAAAAACATGAAACAGCTCAAATTTTAAGCAACACGCGTTTTATCCGCGCTCCGACCGGCTTTCAGTCGAAAATATGCCTGTTTTTGTAGCAGCCAGCGTGCGCCGCATGGACTTTGCAGATCCTTTTTGCCCATCACGGGTGGACAAGTCATCCACCCGCCGCTTGTCCCCATCCACCGGGCACAATGCTGGGGAAAACACTGTGCACAGCTGTAGATAAGAGGCCCATCACCTTGATTTGCAATGGTTTAAATACAGGTGATGAAAAAAAGGGCAACCAGTGCGGTTACCCTTTCAGCGACTGAGAAGATTCTTCCGGCCTCAGCCGGTACGCATTGCCTTTGCAGTGCGCCCGTACAGCCACTATTCAACACGGCGAATCTGCTGCAGGCCCAATGCCGTGATCGCCAGATCACCATCACGGCGATCCACCATGCCCCACTCGAACAGCCGCTTGGAGACATGGTCGTGCAGGGCGGTCGCTATCGAGATCACTTCGCCCAGCTCCAGCTTCTTGAGCAAGGCCAGTTCGTCGACGGTGGGCTCAAACACGGGAGCGTGGTAGACGGTGTCGGGCTTGACGGGATTGAGAGACAACATGGCAACTCCTTTTCTGGTTGCGATGCGTGTTTCGTAGGTCGTAGGCCTCGGATTCAGGTGACTTCGGGGTCTGCGCCATCGCGCATCTGGTGAGATAACGCCGCTAGCGTAGGCCCGCGCCATGGCCTGTTTTGTAGGCCAACACCGCCAACCGTGTCATCCACAAGCCGACATTGCACTGCTTTACCAAAGAGCGACAGAGTGTTTACACGGAGCCTCGCGCAAGCAGAGTCAGGCAGCGCCCATGCCTCCTCCATCGATTGCCTGGCCAACTGGGCCCCATCACCTACACACACCTGTGGCAGGGCGGAGTACAACGAAAAGTACGCCACCCGCCCACCCAACAGGAGATTCCCATGACCCCTACCCCCAGCTACCAGGCCTGTATTGACGCCTGCAACGCCTGCGCCATCGCCTGCAATGCCTGCCTGGCCGGTTGCCTGCGCGAGGAAGACATGCAGATGATGACGCGCTGCATTGCGCTGGACATCGATTGCGCAGCCATCTGCCAACTGACGGCTTCTGCCATGGCCCGCAACAGCGAAATGGCCAGACACCTGGCCCGCGTATGCGGAGAGATCTGCCTGGCCTGCGCCAATGAATGCGTGCAGCACCACCACGACCACTGCCAGCGCTGCGCAGACGCGTGCAGACAGTGCGCCGCCGCCTGCGAGGCGGTGAACCGCTGAGCAAGCCCTTGGGGCAGGCTGCGTCTCATCGCTTCGAACTCATCCCAATTGCACTCCAACGCGGCTGCGTAGAGATCGAAAACACGTTCTAAGGATGCATCTTCAAGGGCGCGTCGGCCAACCGCCCGATTGGTAGGCGCTGTCCCAGAACATCCATTCCAGCTCCGCCGAATAGCGGTAGGCCTCTGCCATGCGCTGGTGTGTCGCACTGTCGGCGGCGTCGGCCACGCGGTCGATCGTGGCAATCACGCCGCGCACAATGGCGTGGAATTCATCGCCCGCATAGGTATCGATCCAGGCCTGGTACGGATTGCCCGGCATGGAGCGCGCATAGATGTCTCGCCCCACTTCGGCGTAGATCCAGAAGCACGGCAACAAGCCAGCCAATGCGACGGGATAGCTTTCTGACCAGCTGTTGGCCACCAGAAAGCTCGCATAGTGGTGGCAGGCCGGAGTGAGCGGCGTGGCGGCAAACTCTTCGGCGGTAATGCCGAAGTCGCGCATGAAGCCGCTGTGCAGCTTGCGCTCCTCCACCACCGCCTCATTGGCCGCATTGGCAAACTGCACCACGCCTTCGGCGTTGTCGGCCTTGGCTGCCGCCACGGCCAGTGCCCGGCCATAGGCCACCAGATAGTGCGCATCCTGAATCATGTAATGGCGAAAGCGCTCGCGGCTCAGGGTACCTGCAGCCAGTTCGCGGTTGAAGGGCAGATCCAGCGTGCGCTGGTACAGGGCGTGGTTGGCTTGCCAAAGCGTTTGGCAGAAAGACATGGCAACTCCTGAAAGGTTTCTGTCGGTTTTCTTGGAAATGACCCGGGATTGTCGGCGATGGGCGCATGGCCTCTCTGCGAACACCGTATTCAGCCAGCTGCCCGACCCGCCAGCCAGCGCGCAAAGGCCTCCAGCGCCGCCCGCATCGGCGCTCCGTCGGTGGCCAGGGGCGTGATCAGGTAATAGGCCCGGCTGCCCCTGAGCGGCAGGTTGCAGGCCACCACCAGCTCACCCCGCGCAAGTTCGTCCTCGATCAGCATCGGCGGAATCAATGCCACCCCCATGCCTTGCGCCGCTGCCACGGCCAACATGGAAAACAGCTCATAGCGCGGGCCGTCGAGCGCATGCGGCGCCTCCACGCCCACCTCGTCAAACCAGCTGCGCCAGCCATCCGGGCGTGTGCTTTGCTGCAGGAGCGGCAGCCGGGCCAGCACCTGGGGCGCAACCGGCTGGTACGCGCGGCCCCGGCCACGGTCAATGGCCGGCTCCAGCAGGCGCGGGCTGCAGACCGGAACGATGATCTCGTCCATCAGCCACGTAGCCTGCGTGCCCGGCCACTGCCTCGCCTGCTCAGGCGTGCCGGCGTAGATGGCCGCGTCCACCTGCCGCTCGGCAAATACAAAGGGACGGGTCTGCACATCGATATGCACCACCACGCCGGGGTGCAACTGCTGGAACTGCGGCAGCCGCGGCAGCAGCCAGCGCGTGGCAAAAGTGGGAACGGCGGCAATGCTGATGGCACCCCCTGCACCCTGGTGGGCCATGATGTCGAGCGTTCCACGCTCGATGCCCTGCAGCCATTGCGCCACCTGCTGGCTGTACTGGTGGCCTGCGGGTGTGAGCACCATGCCGTGGCGCGACCGCTTGAACAGCTGCACGCCCAGTTGCTCTTCCAGCGCAATGATCTGGCGCGAGACGGCGCTCTGCGTCAGTGCCAGTTCCTGCGCAGCGCGGGTATAGCTTTCGTGCCGGGCGGCAGCCTCAAAGCAGGCCAATGCCTGGGTAGATGGAATCATTCGGCGCATAACTCAACCTTTTCCTCTGGCCTCACGGAGTTATTTTTCCTGTCCATCTTAAGTATTTTCCTTCTACCAACATATGTCACCTCTACCAATTTGATAGCAGGCATGGTGTTCAGCCAATATTCATAAATGATCTTTCAGCATATCTGGATGATAAACAATCGTTTGCGTCACAGCACGCCCCCACCTACGATGGCGGCTGTACAGGAGTGGACGGGCACACGTTGCCCGCGCCTCCCCCCTACCCATTCAATACACATCCAAACGGATTCAAGGAGCACACACATGGCCAATTTCACCTGGGACGATCCCCTGCACCTGGACGAGCAACTGACCGAAGACGAGCGCATGATCCGCGACGCGGCACGCGCCTACTGCCGCGACAAGCTGGCACCCCGCGTGCAGGAAATGTTCCGCAAGGAATCGGTGGACGCCAGCATCTTCCGCGAAATGGGCGAGCTGGGCCTGCTGGGCCCCACCATCCCCACCGAATACGGCGGCGCAGGCCTCAATTACGTGAGCTACGGCCTGGTGGCGCGCGAGATTGAGTACATCGATTCGGGCTACCGCTCGATGGCCTCCGTGCAGTCGTCGCTGGTGATGGTGCCGATCAACGAGTTCGGTACCGAAGCGCAGAAGCAGAAATACCTGCCCAAGCTGGCAACGGGTGAGTTCATTGGCTGCTTTGGCCTGACCGAGCCCGACCATGGCTCCGACCCTGGCAGCATGGCCACCCGCGCCTACAAGGTCGACGGCGGCTACAAACTCAAGGGCAGCAAGATGTGGATCACCAACAGCCCCATTGCCGATGTGTTCGTGGTATGGGCCAAGGAAGTCTCCGAAGGCGGCGCCGTCGGCCAGATCCGTGGCTTCATCCTGGAAAAGGGCTGGAAAGGCCTGACCGCCCCCGCCATTCACGGCAAGGTGGGCCTGCGCGCATCGATCACCGGCGAGATCGTGATGGACGACGTCTTCGTGCCTGAAGAAAACGCCTTCCCCGAAGTGCGCGGCTTGAAGGGCCCGTTCACCTGCCTCAACAGCGCCCGCTTTGGCATTGCCTGGGGCGCGCTGGGCGCCGCCGAGTTCTGCTGGCACACCGCCCGCCAATACACCATGGACCGCAAGCAGTTTGGCCGCCCACTGGCTGCCAACCAGCTGATCCAGAAGAAGCTGGCCGACATGCAGACCGAAATCAGCCTGGGCCTGCAGGCCGCACTGCGTGTGGGCCGCATGAAGGACGAGCACCAGAACGTGATCGAGGTGACCTCGCTCATCAAGCGCAACAACTGCGGCAAGTCGCTGGACATTGCCCGGATGGCACGCGACATGATGGGTGGCAACGGCATCAGCGATGAATTCGGCGTGGCCCGCCATCTGGTGAACCTCGAAGTGGTGAACACCTATGAAGGCACCCACGATGTGCATGCACTCATCCTGGGCCGCGCGCAGACCGGCATTGCTGCATTCGCCAACTGAGGACGCATTCAGACCCACCCTGCCCGGCGTTACCCAATGGGTGGCATTTGATTGACTATATTTTCAATAGCAATCAGCGCACACCCACGAAGCCCCAAGGGCCAAATTGATTGCAATTCATGACACACCCACCGCACAGCAGACCATGCCGTGGGTGGGTTGTCTGCCTTCTGCGCCCTGCGCTTTGCGATCCTTTAACCAGCCCCTTGCGGGATGCGAATGGTACAGACGCAAAGCTGGCCGTACCATCGACAGGATTTGCTGAAAATTTCAGGCCATAGCGCGCATCTGACAAGCGCTGCCAGCTATCAAATTTGGAGACACCATGACCCAACCCATTGCGCCGCTGGACGGCATCAAAGTTCTCGATCTCTCGCGCGTGCTGGCAGGCCCCTGGTGCGCCCAGATGCTGGGCGACCTGGGCGCCGATGTGATCAAGGTGGAACGACCCATTGCAGGCGACGACACGCGCCACTGGGGGCCCCCGTACCTGCACACCGATGACGGCGAAAAGACCGACCAGGCCAGCTACTACACCTGCTGCAACCGCAACAAGCGCAGCATCACCATCGACATGGCAACGCCAGAAGGCCAGGCGCTGATCGTGGAGCTGGCCCGCGACGCCGACATTCTGGTGGAGAACTTCAAGGTAGGCGGCCTCAAGGCCTACGGGCTCGACTACGAAAGCCTGAAGAAGATCAACCCCCGCCTCATCTACTGCTCCGTCACCGGCTTTGGCCAGACCGGCCCCTACGCGCCGCGCGCGGGTTATGACCTGATGGTGCAGGCGATGAGCGGCATGATGAGCATCACCGGCCACCCCGATGGCGAGCCCGGCGGCGGCCCGCTGAAGGTGGGTGTGGCGGTGACCGACGTGTTCACCGGCATCTTCTCGTGCAGCTCCATTCTGGCGGCGTTGCATGCGCGCCACCGCACAGGCGAAGGCCAGCACATCGACATGGCACTGCTCGACGTGGGAATGTCCGTGCTCGCCAATCAAGCCGTGGGCTACCTCAATGCCAACGTCATTCCTGAGCGTGCGGGCAACATCCACCCCAGCGTGGGCCCATACCAGGACTTCCCCAGCAAGGACGGCAATGTGCTGCTGGCGATCGGCAACGACGGCCAGTTCGCCCGTTTCTGCGCGGCCACCGGCAACCCGGATTGGTCGCAGGATGCGCGCTTCACCAAGAATTCGGACCGCATCATCAACCGCAAGGCTCTGGCCGAGCTGCTCTACCCGCTGATGAAGACCCGCACCACCGCCGAGTGGATCAAGCTGCTGGAAGACAAGGCCGTGCCCTGCGGCCCGATCAACAACATTGCCGAGGCCTTTGATGATGAACAGGTCAAGGCGCGCGGCCTGCATGTGCAGACGCCACGCGATGCGGGCGACGGCATTGGCACCATCAGCACTGTGGCAAGCCCCATGCGCCTGACCGCCACGCCCCCCGTGGTGCGCCGCCCGCCACCCGCCATGGGCCAGCACACCGACGAGATTCTGGCCGAGATGGGCCGCAGCCAGGCGCAGATTGCCGAGTTGCGCGAGAGTGGCGTGGTGTAAGCCTTCTTCCCCCCCCCCAAAAAACCAAGAGCCGCGATTGCGGCTCTTGGTTTTTGAAGGCTTGAACTTTGGGCTTCGGACTTTCCTGGTTTATCCGTCTTCAAAATAACGGCAATGTCGCCCCGTCGCCCAGCGCAGCGCCTTCCCATTCCAACAGGCTGAGCTTGGTGCGCGTGCCGCCACTGGCCGAAAAGCCTCCCGATCCGCCTTGCGCCGCCAGAATGCGGTGACAAGGCACCACCGGTGCAAACGGATTGGCGCCCAGCGCCTGCCCCACGGCCCGCGCCAGGCCCCGGCCGCCGTTCGCGCTGCTGGCAGCTTCTTCAGTGCCGCTGCCAGCACCCAGATCGGCAGCCAGCTCGCCATAGGTGCGGGTGTGGCCCGGCGCAATCGCCAATGCCAGCCGGTACACATGCCGGGCAAATTCGGGAACGCCATGCCAGTCCAGCGGAATATCGTCGAGCAGTGGAAGGCCGTTGGCAGCCCAGCGGCTGGAGCGGAACTGCGTACGCACATCCGGCAGCACCATGCCAGCCGCGGTCAGGCGCGGCTGGGCAAAGGCCCAATCCTCCCTGGTGGCCGATGCGTCTCCAGCACCTTCGGCACGGCCCGCCATCAAAACCTGCACCCCTGCCACGGCCTGCAGCGCAGCCGGGCTCAGACTGCCTGCTGACAACGCCTGCCGCCAGCCCCCTGGGCGACGCCGGGTAGCGCTGTGCAGCACACGGTCGCGAGTGGTGTCGGGGGATGGGTCGGGCAGCATTACCGCCACCACGCCCCGCACGCCCCAGGCAATGGAGCACACACCCAACCGGGTGGTGAATAGGGCGTACCCCGTGCGGTCGGGCTGCCAGTTTTCATCGTCAGGAACAAGGCGAGTGGTGGGACGCATGCCTGCATCTTGCCGCTTTGCAGGGGCCTTGGCTAGCGCAGCTTGCAGAAAGCCTGCCGGAGACGGCGGTAAACACATCCTCACACCTCGGCCTTTGGGAGTGCGCCTCCCGGAGTGCGCACGCCAAAGGCAAAATGGAACGTTGTAGAAAAATATTCAAAAAGTGGCTTCCTTGCCTTCATTACAAGCGCCAATAGCTCACTAATTCATAGCAAATGACAAACCAGAATTCTGATGTGGCGCTGATGCGCCAGGCGGTTGATCTGGCCCACCGCAACCGCCTGGCTGGTGGCCGCCCCTTTGGCGCCGTGCTGGCGCAGGACGGCGTGGTGATCGCCATGGGTGTCAATGAAATCATCGCCAGCCACGACCCAAGCACCCATGCCGAGCTGCAGGCCATCCGCGCCGGCACGCGTGCCCGTGGCAACCCCAGCCTGGCTGGCCTGAGCATTTACGCCAGCGGCCACCCCTGCCCCATGTGCCTTGCCGCGCTGGTGGCAGGCAATGCCAGGCAAGTGTTCTTTGCGTTCGACAACGCCGATGCCGCGCCCTACAACCTGTCGAGCGAAGGCACCTACCAGCGCCTGGGTATCCAGCTGAACCCGCCACCGCTACCCATCACCCGCATCGACACCGGCATCTCCGCCGCCCAGCTGTATGGCGACAGCCCTTGGCCGCCGCAGGGCTGAGCGGCCATGTCGTCTCCGACCCAACCAGGCGCCCAGGCGGCGCCTGCCATCACACCTGCGCTCTGGCTGCTGACGGTGGTGCTCGTCACCCTCAATCTGCGCCCCTTTCTGACGGCCCCCGGCCCACTGGGCCACGCCATACAACAGGCCACCGGCATGGACTTGCGGGCCTTCTCCTGGCTCACCCTGCTCCCCATGGCCTTGATGGGTGCGGGTGGCTGGCTGGCACCCACAGCCCTGCAGCGCCTGGGCGCGCGCACGGCCGTCTGTGCATCGTTGCTGCTCATTGCCATGGGTTGTGCGTTGCGCCTCATGCCAGCAGGCAACGCCACCACCATCGTGCTGATTGCCACTGCCGGCCTTTGCGGCGTGGGCGTCGCCCTGGTGCAAAGTGCCTTGCCGGGGCTGATCAAGCGCCAGTCGCCGGGCCACGTAGCGCCAATGATGGGCGTGTACTCTGCCGCGCTGATGGGTGGCGGCGCACTGGGCGCGCAGCTCTCGCCACTGGCCATGCAATGGGGCATGGGCTGGCAGGCGGCCATGGCCATCTGGGCGCTGCCCGTGCTGGCCGCATTGCCGCTTGCCTGGTGGGCGCTCACGCGCATTCAGCGTAGTACGCAGGCTCTGGCGCCTGCCGCGTCCGGCACCGTGCCCGCCAGCGATACCGGCTGGCTGATGCGTCGGCCTCGCACCTGGCTGCTGCTGATCAGCTTTGGCCTGATGAATGGCGGCTATGCCTCGACGGTGGCCTGGCTCGCGCCCTTCTACCAGGGCCATGGCTGGTCGGCCGCGCAAAGTGGGTCGCTGCTGGCCATTCTCTCCATTGCGCAGGCTGCATCGGCTCTGGCCATGCCAGCGCTCGCTCGCCGCCATATCGACCGGCGCGGCTGGATGCTGGTGGCCCTGGCTGCGCAGGTCATCGGCTTTGCCGGCCTTGCGCTGTGGCCCGATGCCATACCAACCGCCAACGCCATCATCCTGGGCGTGGGGCTGGGCGGCTGCTTTTCCCTCTTCATGGTGCTGGCACTCGACCATCTGCCCCGCCCCACCCAGGCGGGCGCCCTGAACGCGCTGATGCAAGGCGGCGGCTTTGTGCTGGCGGCACTGGCGCCGCTCGTGATGGCACAGCTGCACCATTGGAGTGGCAGCTGGACCAGCGGCTGGCTCTACCAGGCGGGCATGGCACTCGCCGTTGCGGTGCTGGCGCTGCGGTTTGCGCCGCAGCACTATGCAAAGGCCATGCAAGCCCCTGTGCAACCGCCCTCCTCCTGATTGCGGCGCTATGCTGCGCAATCAGGCAGATCTGCTTTGCGCTGCCGCCCGGCACATGGAACTGAACGGATTCAACTCTTCACTTTGAAAGGCTTTCTCCTTATGCAAGCACTGCAAGGAATGGCTTGGCTTCTTGTGCTCCAGCTCATCGGTGAAGCACTGGCGCACCTCCTGAACCTGCCGTTTCCCGGCCCGGTGGTCGGCATGCTGCTCCTGGTCGTGGCACTGCGTGTGCCCCTGGTGCGCGAGCCGGTGCAGGCCACGGCGCGCTTTCTGCTCTCGCACCTGTCACTGCTGTTTGTTCCGGTGGGTGTAGGCGTCATTACCCACCTCGATCTGCTGCGCGACTACGGGCTCAAGCTGATGCTGGTGATTGCCCTGTCCACCTGGGCGGGCATGGCCGTCACCGTGCTGCTGGTGCGGGTGCTGATGCGCGACCAGTTCGCAGATGGGAAAAAGGAGTCCGGCGATGCCTGATTTCGTTCAGCTCTGGGTATACCTGTCGTCCGCGCCACTGTTCGGCCTGACGTCCACCCTCGTTGTCTATGTGCTGGCACAGGCCCTCTATGTGCGCTCCGGCCAGGCACCCTGGGCTAACCCCGTGCTGTGGTCGGTGGTGGTGCTGGGTTCTGCTCTGATGGTGACAGGCGTGTCCTACCCCACCTACTTTGCAGGCGCGCAGTTCATCCACTTTCTGCTGGGGCCTGCCGTGGTGGCGCTGGGCTTTCCGCTGTGGGAGCGACGCGCCGAACTGCAGCGCAGCTGGAGCCGCTTCCTAGTGGCAGCCCTGGCCGGGGGCGCTACCGCAGCCATTGTCGCGGTCGCCGCGGGCTGGGCCGTGGGCCTGTCTCCCGAGGTGCTGCGCTCGCTCGCGCCCAAATCGGTCACCGCACCAGTCGCCATGGGGGTTGCGGAGAAGATCGGAGGCGTTCCGGCGCTGGCCGCCGTGTTTGCCGTGCTGACCGGCCTCGTTGGCGCACTCTCGGCGCGGGCCCTGTTCAGGCTGCTGGGCGTGGGCACCAGTGATCTGGACTGGGTCGCGCGAGGTTTCTCCCTTGGAACCGCCTCGCACGGCATCGGCGCTGCGCGCGCCCTGCAGGTGAACGCCGACGCGGGCGCCTACGCAGGCCTTGCCCTGAGCCTGCAGGTGTTGCTGGCGGCGCTGCTGATGCCGCTTGTGGCTCGCTGGTTCTGAGAACCATTCGCTGCAGCGCATGCTTGGCAAGCGCAGTCCGCTATAAAGACAAGAGTTATTCAATGCCCGTACCAAGCCCGATATGATCAAGGCATCATGACGAGCTATCCGATGGTGACTGTATTTTGGCAATGAGCGCTTCTTCCGACACCACCGTGCAGGCACCCAGCCGCGCGCCCTGGCTCTGGATTGCCGTGCTGGCGCTGCTGGTGATCATCACGCGGCTGTGGATGTCTTCTGCCGTCTCATGGGACCAGAACGAGCAACTGGTCTGGTCGCAACGGCTGCGGCTGGGCTACGGGCCGCAGCCACCCCTCTATACCTGGCTGCAATGGGCGGTGAACCTCGCACTGGGGCCCACCACCTTGGCGGTGGTGCTGGTCAAGAACTCCCTGATCGCCCTGACCTTTGTGTTCATGCTGCTGGCGGCGCGCCAGGTGCTGCCGGAGCGCACGGCGTGGCTGGCGGCGGCGGGCCTGGCCTGGCTGCCGGGCATCGGCTGGCAGTTGCTGCGCGACCAGACCCACACCGTCATGCTGACCTGTGCGATTGCCTGCACCTGGTGGCTGGTGCTGCGCCATGTCCGCAATCCGCGTCCACTCGGCTTTGTATGGATCGGTCTGGCCGTGGCCTGGGGGATTCTGTCCAAGTACAGCTACGCACTCGTCGCCATCGCCCTGCTGGTTGCTGCACTGACCGTGCCAGCCCCGCGCCGTGCATTACTGTCACGTGGCTTCTGGCTGGCGCCGCTGGTCACCCTTGCCCTCGTAGCCCCGCATGCCTGGTGGGTGCTGGAGCACTGGGACAAGGCCAGCGGCTCGACCCTCGACAAACTGCATCCCGCCGATACGCCCTCACGCCTGCACGGGCTGGCCACCGGCGCAGGCGACCTGCTGGCCTTCTTGCTGCTGGCAGTGCTGCCCTGGCTGCTGATGGCGGCCTGTACGCTGGGGAAGTTCTGGAAGACACCCGCAGCACCAGCCGCACCCACTCACAGCGAACGCCCCGGCACCCTGCCATGGGTAGAGCCATTGCTGCGCCACTACGCGATCGTGGTGGTTGCGGTGCTGGCGTTGATGGTGCTGGCAGGAGCCTCCAAGTTCGATGGCCGCTGGATCCAGCCCTTGCTGCTGATGGCTCCGCTCTGGGTGCTGTCGCGCTGGCCCCAGGCAGGTGACAACGAGAGGGGTGCGCGGCGCTATCTGGCCGCGTGCCTGGCCATGCTGGTGCTGATGTGCTCGATTGCCATGCTCGCGCCGCTGCGCGACGCCCAGCGAGGCAATGGCGACCGGCTGAACTGGCAACTGGACGCCATTGCAGCCAGCCTGCGCCAGGCCGGCTTCAATGGCCAAGGCATGATTCTGGCCGAGCACCACACCACAGGCGGCGTGCTGCACATGCTCTTTCCGCAGGCCAAAGTGGTGGTCTGCGACGCAGACGACCCCGGCTTTCACCTCGGATGCGCCTGGCGCAAAGCGGAGAAGGCCCGCGCGAAAGGCCTGCCCCTGCTGCAGGTATCGACCGAAACCCCCGCGCCCGACGCCTGGTGGTGGGCGGCCTGGCCGATCGGCAGCATGCCCGAGCGCCGGGTCTACAACCTGCCTTACCGCTGGACCGACCCGGACCAGGCGCGCATGAAGCTCGAATTCATTGTCTATCCGGCTGCCCCCTCCGCCGCTGTCTCCACTTCAGCCGCTGCACATCCTGCCCTGCATGCTTCTGCGCACAACCATCTGCAATGACGACCATCACCACCCAACAGCATTGGATGACCGTCCCTGAGGGGCGGCTTTTTGCGCAGTCATGGACGCCTTCTGACAACGCAGGCAGCGAAGGCAGCGCGCCCATCGTGATGCTGCATGAGTCGCTGGGCAGCGTCGCGCTATGGCGGGATTTTCCGGCCCAGCTGGCACACGCCACGGGCCGCCGGGTGGTGGCGTACGACCGGCTGGGCTTTGGTCAGTCCGATGCCCGTCAGGGTCTGCCCGACCTCGATTTTGTGGCGCAGGAAGCCACGCGGCACTTTCCTGCCGTGTGCGAACAGTTGCAACTGGCAAGCTATGTGCTGCTGGGCCACAGCGTGGGCGGCGGCATGGCGGTGGAAATCGCCGCGCGCGCCAGCAGCGAATGCCGGGCCGTGGTCACCATCGCCGCGCAGGCGTTGGTGGAGCCCCATACACTGGCAGGCATCCGCGAGGCACGCGCCCGGTTTCAGGAGGCAGAGCAACTGGCGCGACTGGCCAAATACCATGGCGACAAGGCGCGTTGGGTGGTGGACGCCTGGACGGAAACCTGGCTGAGCCCGGCCTTTGCCGACTGGTCACTCGACAACAGCCTGCCCCGACTCACCTGCCCGCTCCTGGCCCTGCACGGCGAGCTGGACGAATACGGCTCCAGTGCCCAGCCCGCCCGCATCGCCCGGCTCGCTGGCGGTGGCGGGCTTTGCGAAATTCTGCCCGGTGCGCGCCACATGCCGCACCGCGAGATGCCCGAGCAAGTGCTCTCGCACATCACGCAGTTTCTGAAGAACATTTGAAACTACAAAAACAATAGCTGCTGGCGCTTTGCAGGAGAGCGCCAGCAGCTATTTTGCTGATTATCTGCCTGCAATCATCAGTAGGCCACGGTAAACCGCTGCTGCAGATGCGTGTTCTGCTCCAGCGCATCCACCAGCGCCACCGCCAGATCCTGCACCGAGATATCGCCGCTCTGGCCGTCCGCCTGCATCAGCGGCTCGTCCCTGCCGGTGCGGTACTTACCCGTGCGGCCCTGTGCCTGCGCAGCAGACCCGCCATGAAAACCCACGGCAGGGCTGAGCATCGTCCAGTCCAGGCTGTGCTCCTTTTGCAGCTCGGTGTACATGTCACGCGCCGCACTGGCTCCCGGTTTGATGGCTGCAGGAAACTCGGGCGAATCCACCAGTTGCTGGCCGTTGACGAACAGGCTGCCTGCGCCGCCCACCACCAGATAGCGCTTGATGCCTGCGGTCTTGACGCCTTCCACGATGGCGCGTGAGCCTCGCATGAAGTCGTCATAGATATGCGGATTGGTCCAGCCTGCGTTGTAGGCGCTCAACACGGCGTCGCTGCCAGCCGCCGCGCTTTTCACGGCCTGGGCGTCCATCACATCGGCCTGCACCACTTTCAGGTGCGGCTGCGCGGCGATTTTTTCGGGCTGACGCGCAAGCGCCACCACTTCGTGGCCGCGTTGCAGCAGCTCGTTCAATACGGCAGCGCCGACAAATCCGGTGGCGCCAATCAGTGCGACTTGCATGGTGAATTCCTTGGTCAAATTGAAGAGAAGGCGTCTGGTGCGCCTGTGGTGTGCGTAGGCCTCTACTGTAGATTGCAGCCATTCATTTGATAATTCATCAATTTCTGCAATGATTGTTTAGCCACACTTCAAAATCACCCACATGGAAGACCTCAATCGCATGGCCGTGTTCGCCACCGTGGTGGAACAGGGCTCGATGAGCGCCGCCGCCCGCACGCTGGGCATGACGGCCTCGGCCGTGAGCCAGCATATCCGCCAGCTGGAAGCGCAATCGGGCCTGCCGCTGCTGCAGCGCACCACCCGCAAGCACAGCCTGACCGAGGCAGGGCAGCGCTTCTACGCGCAGTGCGCCGTCATGCTGCAGGCGGCCCGCCAGGCCCGCGCAGAGCTGGAAGCCGAACGCGAAGAGCCGATTGGCGAACTGCGCATTGCCGCCGTGCTGGGCCTCGCCGCCCCCCTGGGCCGCGCGCTGGCCCCCCTGTTGCATGCCCACCCACAGCTGCGCCTGCAACTGCTGCTGGACGATGCGCACACCGATCTGGTCTCGGAGCGCATTGACCTGGCCGTGCGCCTGGGCAGCCTGCCTGACTCCACCTGGGTGGCTCGCCCCCTGGGCCGCCTGCCCTGGTGGATCTGCGCGGCGCCCAGCCTGCTGGCCCCGCAGGCCCAGTTGCCCGAGCATCCTCGGCAACTGGGGGCCCTGCCGTGGATCGTGCGCAACACCGGCAAAGCCCTGGTGACCGAGTTGCGCCTGCAGCACCCTGCCACGGGAGCTACCGCGCAGTTGCACACCACGCCGCGCATCATCTGCAACCAGCAACAAGGCCTGCAGCAGCTGTGCAGCGAAGGCCTGGGCCTGGCCAGGCTCTTTTCGCTGGACGTTGCCGAGCCCGTGGCCAGTGGCCAGTTGCTGCGCCTGCTGCCCGACTGGGACTGCGGCAGCCTGGACATATGGGCCATCACGCCGCAGCGGCACGCCCTACCGGCGCGCGTGCGCCTGGCACTGGCGGCGCTGCAGGCACACTTTGCGCCGCTGGCCATGTAATGCCCCTGTGCGCTACCGCGCAGGCCTTGCGGCGCGTCTTTCCATCAGGAGCTAGCTCAACGCTGCGGCTTTGGCGCGAAGGTGCCTACCCAGTACCAACTGGCAAAAGCGCACCACAGCACCCCTGCCACGGCAATACTGCCGCCCACTGGCCCCAGGTACTGCAGGCCCCAGTGCGTGCCGATCTGGCTACCTAACAGGGCGCCGGCGCCAATCCCGACATTGAAAAGGCCCGAGAACAGCGACATGCCCACATCGGTGGCGTCCGAGGCGAGGCGCAGCACCTTGGCCTGCAGCGGCAGCACCATGCACAGCATGGACACACCCCACACTGCGCACACCGCATACAGTGCCAGCGGCCATTGCGTGCTGGGCAGCAGCAGCCACAGGCAGGCCGTCAGCACCGCCATGGCCGCCAGCAGAAAACCGCGCGGCCAGCGCAGGCCCATGGCGCCGAACAGCACACTGCCCACAATGCCCATGCCGCCATACAGCAAGAGGACCCAGGTGGTGACGTCGTTGGACAGCCCCGCAGCACGCTGGATCAAGGGCTCGATATAGCTGTACACGGTGAACTGCGCGGTCACCATCACAATCAGCAGCGCATAAGTAGCTGACAGGGCTGGGCGCTTGAACAGCATCGGAATGCTCCGGGCCGAACCTGCGTTTTCGCTGGGCAGCAGTGGCAGCAGACGCCACAGCACCAGCATCACTGCCAGGGCAACCAGGCCGATGCCGCCAAAGGTGGTGCGCCAGCCCAGAGCTTCGCCCACCACGCGGCCCAGCGGAATGCCGAGCACCATGGCCAGGGTCGTTCCCGTGGCCAGCAAGCCCAGCGCCTGGGGCTTCTTGCCTTCAGGTGCAATGCGCACGGCCAGCGACGCGGTGATGGACCAGAACACCGCATGCGCCAGTGCAATGCCCATGCGGCTTGCGAGCAGTACTGGGTAGTTCCAGGCAATGGCAGATACGCCGTGGCTGACAACGAACAAGGCAAACACGCCCATCAACAGCTTGCGGCGCTCGACATTCTTGGTCAGCAGCATGCACGGCAAGGAAGTGAGGGCAACGATCCAGGCGTAGATGGTCAGCATCAGGCCGACGCGCTCGGTGGTCATGCCATAGCTCGCGCCAATGTCGCTGAGCAGGCCCACCGGTACAAATTCGCTGGTATTGAAGACGAAGGCGCCCATGGCCAGGGCGATCACACCCAGCCAGGCTTGCTGGCGGGTCAGAGGAGAAGATTCAGTCATTGCAAAAGGGATCCGCCAGCCTGCCTGCCTTGCGCGGCAGTCACCCTTCCAAGGGCTGCCTGGCGATGAAAAAGCCGCTGCGCCAAAGCGGAGAACGGCTCGCCAGTGTGCCAAAAAATGACAGCGGCACCCGTGGCGCGAACAAAAGCCCTCTTTGCCTCTCCAGCAAAACCGTCTGCGCTTACTCCATCACCCCCAGCGCAGAGGCAGGCAGACCGTGACGCGAAACCGCCGTCCCTCACCCACGGTTTCCGTGGTCAGTGCGGCCTTTTGAGGAAATTGCAGCGCAATACGCTCGCGCACATTTCTGAGGCCAATGCCTGTGCCATGGCTGATTCGACCCGTCAAAGGACAGAAGTCGTTTTCCACCACCAGTAGCAACTGATCTTCATCCGCGCGTGCGCTCACCGCAATCTCCACCGGCCCGGGCATGCTGCAGACACCGTGCTTGACCGCGTTTTCCACCAGAGGCTGCAACACCAGCGCTGGCACCAGCGTCTTTCCCAGTGAGGCAGGCACATCGATGCTCACCCGCATGCGGTCGGAAAACCGTTCCTGCTCGATATCCAGATACCGTTGCTGCATCGCAACTTCCTCCTCGAGAGGAATAGCCGCCGAAGGATCCAGCATGAGCGTGGCACGCAGATAGCTGGAAAGAGACAGCAGCATCGTCCGTGCCTGGTCCACCGCCCGCTCTTCCATCAATCCCGCCAGCGCGTTCATGGTGTTGAACAAGAAGTGCGGATTGATCTGGTAGCGCAATGCGCGCATCTGGGCATTCATCGCCTCTTCGCGCCAGGCATGCATGCGCCGCTCGCGCTCCATCAGGTCGGCGCTGAACAGATACGCCACCAGCAGGCAGCACCAGCCAAAGACCAGTGCTGAACCGTACAGCATGTTGTAGCTGAAATCGCTCAGGTCGAATGCAACCTGCTGCGACTCATAGACGTTGAGGCTTTGATCCAGAAGACCAAAAATGCATGCGGCCCCCAGCGACAGTGCAACGGACTGGGCAGCCATGGAGCGAAGGCTGCGGCTCCTGCTCCACAGCAAGGCCAGCGAAACAGCCATGATCAGAACCGGAGCAAGGGCGAACAGCGTCATTCGGGCGGCAGTCAGCTCGTAACGCTCGCCCCCCAGAAAGCCACGCATCATCGTCGTGAGGAAAATGATGGCTACACAGTACCCGGCAGCCAGCCAGACACAGGCCCGCAGAATTCTGCGCCGCTCCTGACTCGGTCCCTTTGAAGCAGCCAAATGCGGTTTCTCGGGGCCATCTTCGGGAAAGGGCGAAAATCGCATGCGATGAGGCTCCTCGGGCCTGGGTGGCGCCCGAGGCGCCAACAATCGTGATGATGGCCATTATCCCAATCGGATCGCCTGCGCGCATGGTGCGGTTCTGCAGTTGCCTACAAAAAGTGCGTTCTACCGCTTCTGCGCTATAGAGAGATGATTGGCCCGGCCTCCATCGAATACCTGCCTGCAGCAGAAAGAGAATGCCGTTGATGGCCGCTTCTTCGCTAACCCTCACGGTACGGGCATCGTTATCAGAGTGGAAGATGGCTGGAATCAGGCAGGAGTCGTGGGGCTCCAGCTCGTGCGGCCGGACCACTCAGCCAGATGAACGCTTCCTCCACCTCCCACAAAGGCCATTGGGCGCGTGCCGACAGAATGGAGCGGTGGGATGGTCACTGTCTATGCCGGGGCGCCGGCGAGAGCCTGCACGCAAGAATGACCCGATTCATCTTCCCCAGCGGGAGTGGCCGTGCCTGCAACCAGGCCCGCCACGACCCGTCTGGATATGCCATTGCTACGTTGCGGGCCTCGCCTAGCCGGGGACGCGAAGCCGTTGGCACCAAGCAATGTCGCAGGTTGGTATTGCCTGTGGCTTCGCACGGCACGAGCCGGCGCCTCTTCTCCAACACATATCCGCGATTTGCCGGGTGGTGTGGACGGCTCTTATTGCTTCACGCGCTTGAGCGTATTGCTGTCCGAGTGGCTGAAGTCTTTGCCGTAAATGGTGGTTAATATTACCTGGTTATATTTCATGTCATCGCCATTGACTGCCATGGACATATTGAACATACGGGTGGTGCCGTTGTTTTTCATGAATATGCTTTCGGCAATTGCCCGGTCGGTGCCGACTTCAAATTTATTCGGATCCTCCAACTTACCTTCGGCAGTAATGCAAACTGCGCGGGGTATACAGTAGGAATGCAGGATGGTGTTGAACTTCTTATCCCAGATCCAATAACCCACCTGGTCATGGAATTTCTTTTTGTCCGATTTTCGGAATACTTCCTGGTGGTACTGAACGGTGACAAGGTCCTGCTCGCTGGCATTGGTGGCGCCTGCACCCGGCACAATGGAGATCCGCTCAAAGTAGGGGCTTGCAGCGGGTGCGCCAATAGCACCAGTCGATTTTTGTGCTGGTGCCACATCATTGCCTTTATCACCTTCCCAGACACCTACCATTTTGGCAAGCGGGCCCAGCGAATTTTCGTCGGCATGCGCAATACCTCCAGCAAGGCTGAGACCAATAACTAAAATTGCTATATATTTACGGTTCATCTTTCTCTTTCTGTAAAATTTTATTATTGATTTGTGCCATGCCATTGCCCATTGCGATGGATCAAATGGCAAAATTTTCTCAGGAAAAGAAATACAAAATTGCTCCCCTTCATAATGGTATGAAAAATCCCTGCTCGTGAATTTGCGGCAAAAGCAACACAACGTCAAACGGGCCCGTGATGGAAGACTGCATCCACCCTGAGCGCAGCCTGCAGATGCAGAAAAGCCCATTGCAGCGCTTGATTCACAAGCACGGCAATGGGCTTTTAAAAGACAGGCGTCTGATCCGGCTTACGCAGCCAGGCTGTGCAGAGGCTGCTGCCTGTGGGTTTGCTGGGCCTCCAGCGAGCGGTGCAGTTGAACCGTTGCGTCGCAGGCGCGGGCCAGTTCCGTGCCCTTCTTGATGAAATGCTGGTGGAAGAAGTCGTGGTGCTCTTGCGAGTCGTGGAAATCGCGCGGTGTCAGCACGGCCGAGAAAACGGGCACACCCGTATCCATCTGCACACGCATCAGGCCATCGATGACCGCTGTCGTCACAAATTCGTGACGATAGATGCCACCGTTGACCACCAGGCCACAGGCCATCAGGCCCGCGTATTGGCCCGTCTGTGCAAGGCGCTTGAGCACGAGCGGAATCTCGAAGGCACCAGGTACATCGATGAGATCGATCTGGTCTTTTTGCCAGCCAAGCTCGGCCAGTTGGGCGACAGCCGCATCGCGCGCCTGGCGCACGATGTCGGCATGCCACTGCGCGCTGACAATGGCCAGTCGCTGAGCCTTGCTGATGGAATAGGAAATGGAGGACATCTGATTCATGGTGTGTATCCAATAAATTGACCTGAATCAGGGCACGCGAACGCAACACGCACCTGCACAGCCGCACAACGGCAATGCAGGAGCCATGGAGCGCACGCGATTCTCTTTCATCCGGACTGTAACCGTCGGCTCTGGCATCTCACCAGATCTGCTGACCCTGGTGACCATGCAGGCCACCAAGCGCTCGCGGGCTGCTGCAGTCCAGCAGATTGCTGGCCACAGATACCGCCGGTGGGGAATTGCACCCCGCCCTGAGAATGTTGTTCATTCCGAAGAATGACACCGGCATTGTAGGGCGCGCTGCATGCAGCCACTGTCACCCGGGTTTTATGCATGCCGAAGCAGCCATTCCCCGGTAGAAACAAAAAACCCGCCGAAGCGGGTTGTGTGTGGTTCCAAGGTGCTGGAAGGATTTATTCGCCGATAGGCGTCTTCTTGCCGGCAATGTAGTGGCTCAGCGTGTACAGAGGCACCTTCAGCTCGCCGTTGTCCTGGAAGGCGATCTTGGCGGTCACGCCGTTGTACTCCGATTTGCGCAGTTCAGGCAGGTACTTCTTGGGATCGGTGGAATCGGCGCGTTGCATCGCGTCGACGATCAGCATGGTCGCGTCGTAGAAGTACGGGCTGTAGACCTGGAACACACCGGGGTTCTTCGCGTCGTAGCGCTTCTTCCATTCGACACCGCCTGGCATCTTGGCCAGCGAAGCACCGCCGTCAGCGCACACCACGTTTTCCAGCGTCTTGGTGCCGGTGGCCAGCTTGGCCAGTTCAGCCGTGCAGATGCCGTCGCCACCGAAGAACTTCACGTTGGTCATGCCCAACTGCACCATCTGACGCAGCATGGGGCCGGCTTGCGCATCCATGCCGCCGTAGAAGATCGCATCGGGCTTCTTGGCCTTGATCGATGTCAAGATTGCCATGAAGTCGGTGGCCTTGTCATTGGTGAATTCGGAAGCAACGATCTTGACACCCTTGGATTCCGCGTCCTTCTTGAACACGTTGGCCAGCCCCTGGCCGTAGGCGGTACGGTCGTCGATCACGGCGACGTTCTTGAGCTTGAGCGTATTGGCTGCGTAGCCTGCCAGCGCAGCGCCCAGTGCGTTGTCGTTGGCGATGATACGGAACACGCCTGGGTAGGCGGGACGGGTCAGTTCAGGGTTGGTGGCCGCACCAGTGATGAACGGCACGCCGCAGTCGTTGAAGATCTTGGACGATGGAATGGCCACGCCCGAGTTCAGGATACCAGCCACGGCCGCCACCTTCTCGTCGCACAGTTTTTGTGCGGCAGCAGTGCCTTGCTTGGGATCGGCGGCATCGTCTTCGGCCACCACTTCAAACTTGATCTTCTTGCCGCCAATCGTCACACCCTTGGCATTGAGGTCCTCCACGGCGAAACGCACGCCGGTGACATTGTCCTTGCCGTAGTGGGCCTGTGGGCCGGACAGCGGACTCATCGTACCGATCTTCACCACCTCCTGCGCGCCAGCAGCAACTGCCATGCCGGCCACCACCATTGCCACTGCTGCTTTGATACCTTTGTCCATTGCGTAGTACTCCATCAAGTGCATCTGTAGTAGATCGCCATCCCCCGCTGCGCCACACCGATGACACCATGCCACCGCCTGCGCAGACTTTGATCGCGTGAACCAGATTCTTGTCCCGCAAAGCCCTGCACCGATATTAGGAGAATTCCTGTAAAAAAAGCGACACAGCCTGGACGAAATCGCATATAAGCCGCGCGTGCCTCACGTCACGGAGCGAAATGCTGCTCTGCAACATTGCCGTTTGCCGCGCTTTGCGCCATCCAGCCGCTTTTGGGTACGAACGATGCTGGAACCAGCACGAACCCGTCTTATCTGTAGGCAATCCGCTACGCGCTGTTTTCTGTAAAGATAGGCAAAACCATCCACCTCACGAGGGCAGCGGTCAACTCCCTGAGGCATTCAAGCGTATTTACATACATGGGCGAATGTTCGCCACACCTCGCACCCAGCAGTTAGCATGGAGGTATTTAGCAGGGTTGAAGGGCCGTCTCCCACCAGGGAATGCCTCTGCCCTCGTCCGCATGAAAGGTCTCAAAACTATGAATCGTCGTCATTTGCTGAGCGTGGCTGCCATTGCCGGTACGCTGTTCGCCGCCACTGGCTGCGTTGCCACGGGCAGCGATGGCTACTATGGGGATGGCGGCTATGGCTATGGCTACAACCGCCCTGGCGATACCGTCTATGTGCGCGACGGCTATTACGACGACCGCTACTACCGCGAACGTGACCGTGATCGCCAGCGCGCCGAACGCGAACGTGAACGCGAGGCCCGTGAGCGGGAACGTGACCGTGACCGCCAGGCGCGTGACCGCGACCGTGACCAGCGCGCCCGCGATGAAGACCGCCGCCGTGAACTCGATCGCCAGGCCCGCGAGCGTGACCGTGATCGCCAGCAGCGCGAGCGCGACAACAACCGCAGCCGTTTTGGCAGCTCGCAGCAACAGGCCGATTGCGCCCGCTACCGCGACCAGGTCCGCTCCGGCAGCGACACCATCAACGTGCCATCCCATCCTTGCTGACAGGCGAATCGGTGCAGCGGAGCACCAGTGTCGCCGCACCAGTAGATTTTGTGGTTCTGCCAGCCTCGAACCACCAGGAGAAACGAAACATGACTATCGCACGACTGGGCACCCTGATGGCCACCATCGCCGGTGCCGCATTGCTGACAGGCTGCGTCGTCGCACCCGTCGATGGCGCCTACTACACCGGTGATGCCTATTCCACCTATTCCAGTGGCTATGGTTACGGCTACAGTGGCTATCCCTACTACGGCGGATCGTCGCTGGTGATCGAAAGCTCGCCCACCTATGTGTATGGCGGCGGGCGTCCCTACTACCGCCCCGGCGGCGGCTACTACCGCCCAGGTCACGGAGGGTATGACCGCCCGTCCTACCATGGCAACCGCCCCAGCTATGTCTCCCCAGGCACGGGCGCGAACATTGGACGCCCCATTGATGGCGGCGGCGCCCGCCCTTCGCGCCCCAGTGGCGGGGGCAGCCGCTTCACGCCGGGCTACCGGGAGACTCGTCCCCAGCAATGGCAGCGCTGACGCGCCCAGCCCTCCCATCACCTGGCAAGAACAATCCTGACCATGCGCAAACCTTCTGCATCGCCTCGCACCATGCATACCGCCTTGCAAATCAGAAGCTGGGGGCTGGCCGTCGTCGCTGGTACCAGCCTGTGGCTGGCGGGGCCCCATGGCGCACAGGCGCAGGTGACCCGCTGCACAGACCCGGCTACGGGCAAGGTCACCTATACCGATGGTGAATGCGCACGCGGTACCAGCGCCACCGAGATCGAGCGCCGCAAGAGCGATGAGGAGCTGGCCCAGGACCGCGCACGCGAGCGCGAAGCACTCCGCGCCAAGGCAGAGAGGCGCGAGCAGGAGCTGGAACAGCGAAAGCTCGAAGCCGATGAGCGCACGGCCCAGAATGCAGCCACCCGCAGTCAGGGCCGCCAACGCCCCGATTACGCCAACTCGGCCGCCTGTCACCAGTCACGCGAACGCTACACCGCAGCCTCTGCCGCGGCGGCAGACCGCAGCATGGGCAGCCAGGCACAACTGGATGCTGCAAAGCGCCAGATGGAACTCGACTGCATGGGCCCTGACGCCTATGGCCGCCTCGAAGCCAGCCGCCCCGCGCCTTCAACGACCGTGGTCAACGATGACTATTGGGACCGCTATCCCCATGGGCGCCCCCATCCGCCCCGGCCCCAACCCCAGCCGGTGCAACCTGCCCCTTCCATCACCCGCTGCGATGTGTTCAAGTGCGTGGATTCGCAAGGCTATTCCCACCCCCGAGGCCAGATTGGCGAAACGGCTCCCCGCCCCGTACAGCCTAGCGTCAACCCACGAAACTGCCGCAGCCAAGGCGGCAGCGCCGCTTGCTGACAAGGCAATCGCTCCTCTATTGATAGCTTCTTGCGCTTATCTGCAAAGCGCCAGAAGCTATTTTTTTGGAAAATCCATTGACAACTGATATGCCGCCGCCAGGCCTTGCTGCACCGTCGGGTAGCGCAGCCTCAGGCCCAGCTCCGTCTTCATGCGCCGGTTGGACACACGGCGCGATTCGCTCATGAAGCTCAGCAGCACAGGGCTGAGTTGCTGCGCCGCATCCGCCCGGCTGATACGCGGCGGGCGCGGCAATTGCCACAGGTCGGCGGCCAGGTCGAAATAATCGCCCATGCGCAGGGCGGAATCATCTGCCACGTTGGTGGTGCGCTGTGGTCTGCCGCGCCACAGCGCCAGCGCCACGGCGCGCGCCAGGTCGTCCGCATGGATATGGCTGGTGAAAACATCGTCCTCGGCCCGCAATGCGGGCGTGCCCCGCAGCAGGCGCGCGACCGGCGTGCCGCCCTCACGGTCGCCTGCGTAAATGCCGGGGATACGCAGCACATGCACCCGCACGCCGCTGTGCTGAAAGCGCAGCGCCCAGCTCCGCAACTGGCTTTCGGCATCCACCCGCCGCAGCGCTCGCGCCGTGGTGGCTCTGAGGGGCATGGCCTCATCCACCCAGGCGCCTTGCCAGTCGCCATACACGCCGCTGGTCGATCCATACACCAGAGCGGGCGCGCTATGGGCTCGGTGCACCAGCGCCCGCAAAAGATGGCGGGTGCGCCGGTCCTGCACGCTGGCTGCAGCCTCGCCTTCGGCGGATGCGATGGCAGCAGGCGGCGCCAGATGCACCACGCGCTGCGCCAGCCCTGCCAGCCGGCGCAGGCTGGTCACATCGTCAAGGTTGCCCAGCAGCGGCAGAATGCCCTGCGCGCGCAGTGCGGCACATTTGTCTGGCGATGAGGTGAGCGCCCGCACCAGAGGCTGCCGGTGATTGGGGTGAGCACCCTCTTTTGCTATCAAATTTGATGATTCAGCACTTACCAGATGAGCGCCAGCGGCCAGTTGCATCGAAATGCGGCGCTCCACAGGCTGCCACAGACGGGCCACGCGCTGGCCCACGTCGCCGCAGCCAACGATCAACACACGCTGCCGCCTGAAGCGCGAAGGCAGCGCGCGTGGTACACGCCGCACGCGCTGCGGTTTTTGAATTGAAGGCACAATAAGCTTTTCGGGGGAGTTGAAACACACTCTTACAGTCTGTCTGGTGCGGCCCATCACCTCCAATGGCCGCGTCCGGCCCGCAGTCTACCGCGTGGCGCATGCCACGCATCGGCCCATGCGGTGTGCCGGTACAACACCCCCACGGTTTCAGGTTCGGGCGCTCGTGGGCGCCCTTGTTTTGTGTCGAAGGAATTTTGGTGCGATGAGCTCTTCTCCCAGCGCGTTTCAAATCTCGGTTCTCCCCAGCGGACGCGCATTTGCCACCCAAGCCTCTGAAGCCATCCTGACCGCCGCCATCCGCAGCGGCGTGGGTCTGCCCTATGGCTGCAAGGACGGCGCCTGCAGCTCCTGCAAGTGCAAGAAGCTCAGTGGCACCGTCGTACACGGCCCGCACAGCGATCGCGCGCTGAGCGCCGAGGAAGAGGCGGCGGGCCTGATCCTGCCGTGCTGCGCCGTGCCGACGAGCGATGTGGTGATCGAATCGCGCCATGTCACCGACGAGAGCGCCTTCCCGGTCAAGAAGATGCCGGTGCGGGTGCAGACGCTCGAACGCCTTTCGCCCGATGTGATCAAGCTGCGCCTGCAGTTGCCTGCGGCAGACACCTTCCGCTACCACGCGGGCCAGTACATCGAATTCCTGCTGGCGGGCGGCGCGCGCCGCGCGTACTCGATGGCCGTGGCTCCACACCAGCAGGACACCGGCCCCGGGCTGGAGCTGCACATTCGCCACACCCCTGGCGGCCTGTTCACCGACCATGTGTTTGGCGCAATGAAAGAGCGCGAGATATTGCGCATCGAAGGTCCGTTTGGCAGCTTCTACCTCAATGAGGACAGCGACAAGCCCATGGTGCTGCTCGCGTCGGGCACCGGCTTTGCGCCCATCAAGGCGTTGATCGAGCATTTGCAGCACAAGGGCATTAGCCGTCCCGCCGTGCTGTACTGGGGTGGCCGCCGGCCGCAGGATCTGTACATGAGCGACTGGGTGAATGCCCGCTGCGCCGAAATGCCCAGCCTGCGTTACGTACCCGTGGTATCCAACGCCCTGCCCGAAGACGGCTGGAGCGGCCGTACCGGCTTTGTGCACCAGGCCGTACTGGACGATTTTGCCGATCTGTCAGGCCACGAGGTGTATGCCTGCGGCGCGCCCATCGTGGTGGACTCGGCCCGCGCAAGCTTTACCGCACAGCGCAGCCTGCCCGATGATGCGTTCCATGCCGACTCCTTTGTCACCGAAGCAGACAAGCAGAACAAGGTCTGATAAAAAAACTATAGCTGCTTATGCTTATTTCTATTGAGTTTCGAACATAAAATCCTTCGAAAACCAATACCAACAACCGCAAGTAGCTCTCTTTTTTAAACCGCAAACCACTCCTATGCAACGCAGAAACCTTTTGTTGTCGGCCGTGCTGGCCGCATCCACCCTGGCAGCGCCAGGCGCATTTGCAGAACCCGTGATCCGCCTGGTGGTGCCTTACGCACCCGGCGGCCCGCTGGATGTGACCTCGCGCGTCCTGGCCGAGAGGGTACGGGACCAGTTGGGCACCGTGGTGGTGGACAACAAGGCCGGTGCAGGCGGCAATATCGGGGCCGACATCGTTGCCAAGGCAGCGCCCGACGGGCTGACCATCGGCCTGGCAGCCACGGCTACCCATGCCGTCAATCCCTGGCTCTACAGCAAGATGCCTTTTGACGCCGGCAAGGACTTTGCCGCGATCACGCAGATGGTGCGTGTACCCAATGTGCTGGTGATGAACGCCCAGCGCGCGCAGAGCCTGGGCATCAACAATGTGGCCGACCTGATCGCCTACGCCAAGAAGAACCCCGGCAAGCTGAACTACGGCAGCGGCGGCAACGGCAGTGCGGGCCACCTGGCAGGCGAGATGATGAAGCGCCAGGCTGGCATTTTCGCCGTGCACGTTCCCTACCGCGGCGCCAACCCCGCGCAACTGGCTCTGTTGTCGGGCGAAGTGGATTTCAACATCGATAACCTGGCCGCAGCATCGGCCAACATCCACAGCGGCAAGCTCAAGGCGCTGGCTGTCACCAGCCTGCACGAGAGCCCCATGCTGCCGGGCGTGCAGCCACTGGCAAACACGCTCAAGGGCTTTGAGATCGATACCTGGTGGGGTCTGGTGGCTCCGGCCGGCACGCCTGCCGAGGTCATCAACCGCCTGAACAAGGCCTTTACCGATGCGCTGAAAGACCCGGCCACCAAGACCAAATTCGCTGGCCTGATGGCCGAACCCGTGCCCACCACGCCTGCACAGTTCGACAAGTTCATGGCTGCCGAGCGCAACAAGTACGAATCGGTGGTGAAGATGTCCGGCGCCAAGGTGGACTGACCGCTTGGGCAGCCGGTGATGGAGAGGATGGTGGGAGTGCGGTTATCTGCCCCCGTCCATCCAGGACAGGCGCTGCGGGTGCACAGAGGGGTAGGCATCGAAAATGCCACGCTCTTGCGACACCTCCGGCGCCTTTTTTGTCCTGGTGCGACCTACACAGGCAGGGCCCAGGCCGGGCCTTCCGCGCGCGCCACACCTTGCGCCAGGAGCGGCTGCAGTAGCGCATCGCTGACCCATGCAGGCTGCAACTCCTGCAGTGGCGACAGCACAAAGGCGCGCTGCCACATGCGCGGGTGCGGCACCTGCAGATCGGGCAGGCTCACCACCGTCTCGCGGCTGGCGTACAGCAGCAAATCCAGATCAAGGGTGCGCGGCGCATTGCGATAAGGGCGCTCACGGCCTGCCGCCTGCTCCAGTTGCTGCAGTACCAGGAGCAATGCATGGGCAGGCAGCCGGGTCACCAACTGGGCCACGGCATTGAGGTAATCCGGCCCGTCTGAATCCACCGGCTTGCTGGCGTACAGTGACGACACCCGCTCCACCGCCACCCCGGGCGTGGTCGCCAGCTGCGCCAATGCCTGCTGCATCGCCTCCCCGCGATCTCCCAGGTTGGCACCCAGCCCAATCCACGCGCGCACGGCGTGCCCTACAGCAGGTGCCCAGTCACCGTCAGGTTGCTGCTGCGCCTGCGCTGCCAGCGGCAATGCAAAATTACTCATAAAAACAGGCTGCAGCGCATATACGGAAGGCGCCACAAGCTATCAATAAAAGAGCAATCACTCACCCGCACCGCTGTTACCCTGGCCTGCGCCTCCGGGCTTGCGACGACGACGACGGCGCTTCTTGGCGGGTGCATCCAATGCCTCCCCGTCATTCATTGCCTGCTGGGCTACGGCCTGCAGCGCGCTGGCGTCCGAGCCCTCCACCGGGGCCTTGCTGGCCGGCTTTTTGGCGCCCCGCTTGGCACCTGTGGCGCCCTTTTGTTTGGCACGCTGCTCTTCGCGCACCTGGGCGATCAGGTCTTCCCGGCGTGCCTCGTCGGCCTGCTGGAACTCCTGCCACCAGTTGGCCAGCATCTCGTCCACCTCGTCCACATCGGCACGCAGGCGCAGGAAGTCAAAGCCCGCACGGAAACGCACCTGGGCGATCATGCCGAACGGCGTGCTGCCCGTGCGCTTTTCAAAGCGCGGCTGCATCACCCAGATCTCGCGCATGTCGGCGGCCAGCTTGCCGCGCCCCGACACATCGCCAATGCGCAGGTTGAACACCTCGTCAATCGCATCCTGCAGGGCCGGGAACGGGTGCTCGCCCCGATCCAGCCGCGCATCCCAGCCTGCCTTCACGTCCTGCCACAGCACGCAGGCGAGCAAGAAGCTCGGCGCCACGCTCTTGCCTTCGGCCACGCGGCGGTCGGTGTCCATCAACGCAGCCTGCACAAAGGGCAGGTCGGCCCGATCTACCACCACGTCCAGCAGAGGATAGATGCCCTTGGCCAGGCCCAGTTTGCGCAACTGCTCGACCGACGCGAGCGCATGGCCGGTCTGCAGCAGCTTGAGCATCTCATCGAACATGCGGCTCTGGGGTACTTCCTGCAGCAGCTGCGCGCACTCGACCAGCGGCTTGGCCGTCTTGGGGTCGATGGTGAAGCCTTTCTTGCTGAGCTTGGCGGCAAAGCGCACGGCACGGATGATGCGCACCGGGTCTTCGCGGTAGCGCGTGGCCGGGTCGCCGATCATGCGCAGCACGAGCTTTTGCGCATCGCGGATGCCCTTGTGGTAATCCACCACGATCTGCGTCTGCGGATCGTAGTACATGGCGTTGACAGTGAAGTCGCGGCGCGCCGCGTCTTCGTTCTGCGGACCCCAGACGTTGTCGCGCAGCACGCGGCCACTTTCGTCCACCGCCAGCTTCATGCCGGCAAGGGCGGCCTTGCTGGTTTTTTCGTTGCCCTGCACCTGCTCGGCCTTGGAGCTGTCGAGGAAGGCGCGGAAGGTGGTGACTTCGATGACTTCATTCTCGCGGCCGCGACCGTAAACCACGTGCACGATGCGAAAGCGCCGCCCAATGATGAAGGCGCGGCGAAACAGGTTCTTGACCTGCTCGGGCGTGGCGTTGGTGGCCACGTCGAAATCCTTGGGGCGCAGGCCCAGCAGCAGATCGCGCACGGCGCCGCCGACGATATAAGCCTCAAACCCAGCTTCCTTCAAGGTGCTGCAGACATCAACGGCGCGCCGGTCCACCAGCTTGGGATCGATATGGTGCACCTCGACAGGCACTTCCTCGCGCTTGCCGAATGGGTTCTTGGCCTTGCCGACGGCAGCGCTCTTGCCCAGCAGTTTGTCAATGATGTTCTTGATCATGCGTGGGGCTCCAGCAAATCCAGGATGCGCCAGCCGCGCTCGGCAGCCAGCTTGCGCAGGCGTTCATCGGGGTTGGTCGCGATGGGGGTGTTGACCTTTTCCAGCAGCGGCACGTCGTTCATCGAATCGCTGTAGAACGTGCTGTCCACCGTGTCCCAGGTGAGTCCTCGCTCTGCCAGCCAGTCATCCATGCGGGTGACCTTGCCTGCACGCATGGTGGGCACGCCAGCGATTTCGCCGGTGATCCAGCCCGAGGCATCGCGCTCCAGATTGACGGCCAGCAAATGCTCCACGCCCAATGCCTTGGCAATCGGGCGGGTTACGAATTCGTTGGTGGCAGTAACGATCACGATGGTGTCGCCTGCATCGCGGTGCTGCTGCAGCAACGCGCGCGCCGCTGGCTGGATGTGGGGCTCGATCACCTCACGCATGAACACGGCGTGCGCGGCATCGGCAGCATCGCGGCCCAGCCTGCGGATGGCCTCGGTTGCAAAGCGCACGTATTCGTGAATGTCGAGCGTGCCTTTCTGGTAGTCGGCAAAGAATGCGGCGTTACGGCTGCCGAACTCCTCCTTGTCGCACCAGCCTTTGCGCAAGGTGAACTCGCCCCACTCGTAGTCGGAATCGAGTGGCAGCAGGGTGTGATCCAGGTCAAAAAGCGCGAGCCGTGGCTTGGCAGCGGCAGTGGTATTCATCAAATCTTCTCGATTCTTCTCGGTTGGGCCTGGAGCCGGTATCACTCCGTCTCCAGCATGTCTTTGAGCAGCGGGATCGTCAAAGCCCGCTTGTTGCGCAACGCAAAATTGTCCAGATGGTCCAGCAGCTGCATCAGGCTGCCCAGGTCGCGCGAAAAACGCTTGAGCATATAGTCCATCACATCGTCCGGCAACGTCAGCCCGCGCTGCTGCGCCTCATCCTTGAGCACGCCACGGCGCTGCTCCTCGGTCAGCAGGTGCAGCTGGTAAATCTCGCCCCAGCCCAGCCGGGTGCGCAAATCATCACGTAGCTTCAGGTCTGAAGGCGGCGCATCGCCTGCCGCCAGCACCCAGCGCCGTGCACCCGTTGCCGGGCTGGTGGCATTCACAAACCAGTTGAATGCCGCCGCCTGCTGGACGGAGTTGTAAAAATGCACCTCATCCAGAATCACCGCCGACCAGCGCTCATTGAACGCGCTGGGAAAGCGGGTATTCGCATCCAGCCAGCCCACTGTGGCTCCCTGCTCTCGCAGGGTTTCGGCCACGGCTCGCAGCAGATAGGTCTTGCCCACCCCCATCTCACCCCACAGGTAAGTGGGCACTGGCGAACGGGGAGTTCCCCACCCGTCACCCACCTGCAGGCGCAGATGCTCCAGCGCCGCCTGGTTGGAGCCCGGAAAGAACCGCTGCAGGTTGGGCCCGGGGGCCAGTCCCAGATCCAGCGCCATCTGCTTCATACCGAGCCTCCCGCACAGGTGACCACGCCGCACGACGCAACAATGCGGGCGCGCAGAACATGGAGCAAGACGGATGGGACACGCATGGGCTGCGTACGGATGGACAGTAGGGGTTGGTAAATGAGCGACCACTCACATGCAAGGCAGCCAGACCGGACCGGCCATTGACAGCAAGGCCCGCAATCTGCACATATGCAATGCATGCAAACCCGTTGATTTTAGACGGACACAGAGCTCTGGCGGCACAAATACCGTATTCATCCCGGCCAGGCACTGCAATCTGCCCTCAGGAAGGTGTTTACGCCCTGCGCCACAGGCATTCTCCCCCCTCGGGTATACAGGGCGTCATAGAATCGCAGCTTGTGGCCAGCCCGCGGCGGTTGTGCTCCGCTTTTTTGCCCTTGTATTGCCTCCATGAGCTCTTCTACTACCTCTACCCCTCTCTCGTACAAAGATGCCGGCGTTGATATCGACGCAGGCGATGCGCTGGTGGAGCGCATCAAGCCCCTGGCCAAAAAGACCATGCGCGAAGGCGTGATGGCTGGCATCGGTGGCTTTGGCGCCCTGTTCGAGGTTCCCAAGCGCTACAAGGAGCCCGTGCTCGTCTCCGGCACCGATGGTGTGGGCACCAAGCTCAAGCTCGCCTTCGAATGGAACATGCACGACACTGTGGGCATCGACCTGGTGGCCATGAGCGTGAACGATGTACTGGTGCAAGGCGCCGAGCCGTTGTTCTTCCTGGATTACTTTGCCTGCGGCAAGCTCCATGTCGACACCGCCGCCGCCGTGGTGGGCGGCATCGCCAAGGGTTGCGAGTTGTCGGGCTGCGCGCTGATTGGCGGCGAAACCGCCGAGATGCCCGGCATGTACCCCGACGGCGAATACGACCTGGCAGGCTTTGCCGTGGGCGCCGTCGAGAAAAGCAAGATTCTGACCGGCCAGAACGTGCAGGCAGGCGATGTGGTGCTGGGCCTGGCCTCGCACGGCGTGCACTCCAATGGCTTCTCGCTGGTGCGCAAGTGCATCGAGCGCGCCGAAAGCCAGGGCAACGTGCCCGCCACGCTGGATGGCAAGCCCTTCAAGCAGGCCATCATGGAGCCCACGCGCCTGTACGTGAAGAACGTGCTGAGCGTGCTGGCCGAGCAGCCCATCAAGGCGCTGGCCCATATCACCGGCGGCGGCTTGCTGGAAAACATTCCTCGCGTGCTGCCCGAAGGGCTGGGCGCGCAACTGGTCAAGGGCAGCTGGCCCCAGACCGAACTGTTTGCCTGGCTGCAGAAGACTGCGGGTATCGACGATATCGAAATGAACCGCACCTTCAACAATGGCATCGGCATGGTGGTGGTGGTGCCCGCCGAGAGCGCCGAAGCCGTCAAGAGCGCCTTTGCCGCACTTGGTGAACAAGTGTGGACGATTGGCAGCATTGGCCCACGCGGCAGCGAAGCAGCTGTCACGGTGCGCTAAGCTCATTCCACCTGCGGGCAACCCACCGGGTTGCCATGCCAGGCAGCGCTGGTCCTGCAGGCCAGCCTGCTTTTTGACCGATTGCCGCCATGCGCCAAGACTCTGCAACACCACCATCCTCCCCTTCGGCGGGCAATCCATCCGCCGGCGGTGTTGCCGATGCGCCGCAACCCTGGCGGCCACCGCCCGTGCACTGGGGCGTGCGTCTGGCTTCCTACCTGCTGATGGGCTTTGCGCTGCTCATCATCATGCTCAATGGGCTGCTGGTGGGGCTTCTGGCCGCCTGCGTGGGCTATACCTTCACCCAGTTTCTGGTCCGCAAGATTGCTGATGCAAGCCGCCAGCCTCTGTCGCTGCAGGTGCCGCCGGCCCGCTGGATCGAATATGTGGCCGTGACCATCGTGCTCGTGGTGCCGATTGTTCTGGTCACCCTGGGCCTGATCCATTCTCAGGGCTATCTGCTCAACGCTCCGCAACAGTACCGCGATATTCTGGAATCCATGGCCAAGACCTTGCTCGACCTGCGCAGCAAGCTGCCGCCCGAGCTGGCCAACGTGTTGCCCGATGGCGCACAGGAGCTGCAACAGCGTGCAGCCGAGTACCTGGGCACCAAGGCCGGCACCATTGCAAACATGGGTCGCTCCTGGCTCGCCGGGCTTTTATATGTCTTTGTCGGCTTGTTGATCGGTTCGCTGGCCGCAGTGCGTCATGGCCGCCTCCCCCACGCGCCGCTGGCCCACCAGTTGCAATTGCGGGTGCAACGATTTGGCGATGCCTTCCGCCAGATCGTGGCCGCGCAGTTCTGGATTGCGCTGTTCAACACTGTGCTGACCGCCATTTTCCTGCTCGGAATCCTGCCTCTGCTCGACATGCGCCTGCCCTACAGCGGCGCACTCATCATGCTGACCTTCTTTGGCGGCCTGATCCCCATCGTCGGCAACCTGGTGTGCAACGCCGTCATCACCACTGTCGGCCTGTCGGTATCGCCACTGACAGCGGTGGCATGCCTTGCCTTTCTGGTGCTGATCCACAAGGCCGAATACCTGATCAATGCCAAAGTGGTGGGCGCAAAAACGCATATGGGCGTCTGGGAACTCCTGTCCGTGATGTTCGTGGCCGAAGCCATCTTCGGCCCCGCCGGTCTTGTGGCCGCCCCGCTGTTCTACGCCTATCTGAAGAAAGAGCTGTTTGCCGCGCGTCTGATATAGGCCAACAGCTACTGAATAGATAGCATACCGTTCACAAAAAAACGCCTCGGGGAACCGAGGCGTTTTGCTTGAATGCTGGAATGCGTGGAAGCCAGCCGCCGGTCAGCAGGTGGCCTGTGCAGCGTTGGCACGGACTCCGGCCTCAGTAGATTTCCGGCACATACATGGAAGCGGGCACCGGCTGGCGGCTGTAGTCCGGGTGGCGCACGCGATCAGGCAGCACCACATTTTCGTGATCCACATCGGAATACGGAATTTGGCTTAAAAAGTGCGCGATACAGTTGAGGCGCGCCGTCTTCTTGTCATCGGCATGCACGAGCCACCATGGAGCCTCGGGTGTGTGTGTGCGCTCCAGCATCACTTCCTTGGCCTTGGTGTACTCCTCCCAGCGCACGCGGCTTTGCAGATCCATCGGAGAGAGCTTCCACTGCTTGAGCGGATCATGGATGCGCCCGAGAAAGCGCAGGTGCTGCTCCTCGTCGCTGATCGAAAACCAGTATTTGACAAGGCGTATACCCGAACGCACCAGCATCTTTTCAAATTCGGGCACCGAGCGGAAGAACTCCTCGTACTGCTCGCTGGTGCAAAAGCCCATGACCTTCTCGACGCCAGCCCGGTTGTACCAGCTGCGGTCGAACAGCACCACCTCGCCTGCAGCAGGCAGGTGCGCCACGTAACGCTGAAAATACCACTGCGTGCGCTCGCGGTCATTCGGTGCAGGCAGAGCCGCCACCCGCACCACGCGCGGGTTCAGGCGCTGGGTGATGCGCTTGATGACGCCGCCCTTGCCTGCAGCATCACGCCCCTCGAACAGCACCACCACCTTCTGACCCGTGTGCTGCACCCAGTCCTGCAGCTTGACGAGTTCGCCCTGCAGCCGCAGCAGCTCGCGGAAATATTTGTATTCGTTCTCGCTCAGGCTTGCAGCAAAAGGCGCCCCCAGCAGGCCATCCTCCATCTCCAGCTCCAAGGATTCGTCGTAATCGTCCATGACATCGCGTGCAATCTTGTGCATGACATCTTCGGGCGAAATTCCAAAACGGTCTTTCATAGCAACTCTTCCTCAAAAAGTGCCGCTAACACCACCGCTGAATCATCGTCTGCAGACAAGCCCGGCAAAAACGGCCATACCAATACACGGCCTGCCACCATGGCCGTATGGTCTGGCGCACCTCATTCACCCGGGATTGATTCGGTAGTGCTAACGCCTCAGAGCACTATATTGCCGCCGATGTATGACGAAATAGTGACAAATACATGTCAAACAACTGATGTTTGTTACATGCGTTGTAAATCCAGCAGCGCCGCACGGATCTGGGCGGCATCCTCCGGTACGCCAGTCTGGTTGAGGTACTGCTGCAGGTCTTCGCGGGCCCGGTCGTGCACCCCCAGTTCTGCGTATGCCAGCCCCCGGTCGCGCAGCTCCGTCCATTCGGTGGGCTGCAGCAATACCAGACGGTTCTGCACCTCGATCAGCTTGGCCCAGGCCTTGTCGCTGCGGTAGATCTCCTTGAGGTTGGCCAGCATGCGCACGATGATGTCGCGCGAAGTTGCCGCCTGCAGGTAAAGCCCCAGAGGAACATCATCCTCGTCTACCCGGTGATACGCCTTTTGCATGGGCTCCAGCATTTCGGCCAGCATGGAACTGGAGAACGATTGCCCCGAGAGCGGATCGAGCACGATCTGTCCCTCTGCAACACTGACCTTGAGCAGGAAGTGGCCCGGAAAACAGATGCCGTGCGCCGGCAGTTGCAGTTCGGAGGCCAGCTCCAGCCAGATCACCGCCAAAGACACCGGAATGCCACGCCTGCGATGCAGCACCGCATTGAGGCAGCTGTTGTCGGGGGCATAGAAATCATTGGGATTGCCCTGGAATCCCCAGTCGGCATAGAAGCGGTGGTTGAGCACCTTGAGGCGCGTGAGGGCGCTGCGACTGTGGGCATCACGGCTCTCTCGCAACTGGCTGAGCAATTGGTCCACCTCGTTGACCACCTGCTGGATGTCAAGCTGCGGGTATTCGATGCAGGCAATGGCCGCTGCAGCTTCCAGCAGCGGAAAGTTGTCATCGCTTTGTACCAGCGACGCGAAATGCTCCAACGGGGTGGGGATCGAAAAGCTGAAGTCCATATGCATCCCTGCTGCAGCGCTCCGGCAACAACCCTGGTGCAATCACCGCGTTCTGGCGCTTCTGCAGCGCTGCTTGCGCCATAGCTTCAATGTATAGCATCGTGCAGGCACATCTGGGCGACAACTGTCACCAACTGTTGTGAATGTGCCTATCAGTTGCCCATTCAGTATCAGCGGCGCAGCAGGCTGCGCAGCTTCATGCCCGACAGGGCCAGCACGCCAAAATACAGCACCACCGAGCCCGCCAGCCACAGAACCAGCCAGCCCACACGCTTGAGCCGTTCGCTGCCCAGTGCCACCCAGTCGAACGTATGCGATCCCCACAGCAAAAAGATGGTCAGCAGGCCAGCCGCCAACCCGACACGGGCAAAGAAGATCAGCCAGCCCGGCTGCGGCTTGAAACTGCCTCGGCGCATCAGCCCCACCAGCAGCCACAGCGCATTCACGATCGCGCCCAGGCCAATCGACAGTGCCAGACCCGCATGTGCAAAGCTGGGTACCAGCACCAGATTCAACAGCTGGGTGATGACCAGCACGCAGATGGCGATCTTGACCGGCGTGCGAATGTCCTGGCTGGCATAGAAACCCGGTGCCAGCACCTTGATGGCCACCATCGCCAGCAGGCCCACACCATAGCCTTGCAACGCCAGGGCAATCTGCCCGACATCCGATCCCTTGAGCGCGCCGTAGTGGAACAGCACTGCCACCAGTGGCTTGGCAAAGGCCAGCAAGGCTGCGGCACATGGCACTGCCAGCAACACCACCATCCGCAACCCCCAGTCCAGCATAGCGCCATAGCGTGCATCATCGCCCGCCGCCTTGGCCGAAGCCAACTGGGGTGTCAGTACCACGCCCAGCGCCACGCCCAGCAATGCGGTGGGAAACTCCATCAGCCGGTCGGCATAGAACAGCCATGTCACGCTGCCCGTTGCCATGTACGACGCAATCTGCGTATTGATCATCAGAGAAATCTGCGCCACCCCGACACCCAGCAAGGCCGGTGCCATCAGCGTCAGAATGCGACGCACGCCAGCATCCGCCCAGGCAGCCTTGATGGCCGATGGCCGGAAGGCAATGCGCGGCACCATGGCGATGCGCCGCAGTGCCGGAAACTGGATGGCCAGCTGCAGCACGCCCCCCAACATCACCCCTGCCGCCATGGCGTAGATAGGCTCCACGCCACGCGCACCCAGCCAGGGCGCCAGCAGCAAGGCTGCCACGATCATGCTGACATTGAGCAGCACCGGCGTGAATGCCGGCACCACAAAGCGCTTCCAGGTATTGAGCACGCCTGCGGCCAATGCCACCAGCGACATGAAACCGATGTACGGAAACATCCAGCGCGTCATCAGCACGGCAGCGTCATAGCTGTGTGCGTTCTGGCGCAGGCCGCTGGCCAGCAGCCACACCAGCGCCGGTGCGGCCACGACACCAACCACGCAGGTCACCGCCAGTATCCAGAACAGCACCGTTGCCACACTTTGCACCAGGGTGCGCGTGCGCTCCTCGCCTTCCTTGGCCAGGGTGGTGGCCAGCACCGGCACAAAGGCCTGGCTGAAGGCCCCTTCCGCAAACAATCGCCTGAACAGATTGGGAATGCGAAAGGCCACATTGAAGGCATCCGTCAGCGCGCTGGCACCGAACATGGTGGCCATCAGCAGATCGCGGGCAAGGCCTGTCACACGCGAGAGCAGTGTGAACAGGGAGACGGTGGAGGCGGCTTTGAACAGAGACACCCGCAAAGTGTAGCCGTGCCCAGCCAGGGGATTGAACTAGCGCCTGGATTTCTGTGTAAATTGCCGCTATAATCGCTGGTTCACTGACAACATCCGCAGACTTTTAAGGAAAATCATCATGGCATCCAAGCCAGTCAAGAAGAACCCCCGTTTGGCATCCGGCCGCAAGCGCGCCCGCCAGAACGTCAAGCTGAACGCCGCCAACACCTCGCTGCGTTCGAAGTACCGCACCGCTATCAAGAACGTGGAAAAGGCTGTTGCCGCTGGCGACAAGACCAAGGCCACCGAACTGTTTGCAAAGGCCCAGTCCGTGCTGGATACGATCGCCGACAAGGGCATCTTCCACAAGAACAAGGCCGCTCGCGATAAGAGCCGCATTGCTGCCAAGGTGAAAGCCCTGGCATTGGCCGCCTAATCCATTTAGGCAATCGCACGGGCAGACCCTCTGCCCGCCGTTTGTAAACGGGTGCGCTGTCAGTAGTAAAAAAGCCGTCGCAAGACGGCTTTTTTACGTTCGTGCGCACCCCCAATATAGGCCAGCTCACGCCAGAAGCCGCCTGCATTATCAAAAACAATAGCATCCCGAGCTTCTTCACCCGGTCACCGGACTCTCTCCCGCCCGCTGCCCGCACCCAAAAAAGAAGGCCTGAGAATCAGGCCTTGGTAGCGGGAGCCGATGCCGAAGCATCCGGGATCAGACAGGCATCGGTGGTCTGCAGATCATTGTCGCGGGCGAAATTCATCACGAAGTCCCAGGCCATCGGCTCATGGGCCTGCAACTCGCGCTTGACCACCACGCACTTGGCGCCATTCATCGTGGTGGGAATGCACCAGGGCGAGTAGCCCAGATGGCTGCCGGGACGCGCGCCGCCCGGACGAAACTGACTCATCACCCCAGCCAGGCGCTCCGCCCAGTCGCTGGGGCGAAATGTCCTTCCACCCTGGGTGATGCCCAAAATGAAAACCTCTTGAGACGACGGAGAAACCATGTGACGGAAACCTCTGATAACGGCCTTCCAGGAGGATCACTGCCCGAGGCCAAACCAGCATTTTAACTCTTATATAAGAGATAAGCACGCAGGGCCTATAACTTCAAGACATCATGAAATGCGCAGGCAACATAGTTTTGCCGCAAATTCACGCAATTCAGGCAGACCAACAGGATACCGGGCACGAAATCCCGAAAACACTACACAGCTGGTCCATTTCATGTACAGCTCTTCAACGCAAAGCGTATATTTCACAAAGAGATCGCTTGCGCAATGCAGTGATGCACATTCTTCACTAGTGGTGTACCGCCCAGCCCCTAGAATGGCCTTTCCACCCGATGCCCAGCCACTTTAGCGGGTATCTGTGGAGTTTTTATTTACTTTTTTGTGGAGATTTCCCATGACCGACATCGTCAAGCCTGCAGAGCCCCATGTGATGACTACCTACGGCCGCGTGCCAGTCGCACTGGAGCGAGGCCAGGGCGTGCGCGTGTGGGATGTCAACGGCAAGGAATACCTCGATGCACTGGGCGGCATCGCCGTCAACACGCTGGGACACAACCATGCCAAGCTGGTGGCGGCACTGCATGACCAGATGACCAAGCTGATCCACACCAGCAACTACTACTACGTGCCTGGTCAGGAAAAGCTGGCCGCCCTGCTGGTCGAGCGCTCGAAGATGACCAACGCCTTCTTCTGCTCCACCGGCCTGGAAGCCAACGAAGCGGCGATCAAGATCGCCCGCAAGTATGGCGTGGACAAGGGCATCGAAAAGCCGGTCATCGTGGTTTTTGACCACGCTTTCCACGGCCGCTCCATTGCCACGATGAGCGCCACGGCCAACCCCAAGGTGCGCAATGGCTTTGGCCCGCTGCTCGATGGCTTCCTGCGCGTGCCTGCCAACGATTTCGTGGCATTGAAAGAGGCAACCGAAGGCAACCCCAATATCGTTGCCGTGATGATGGAGCCTATCCAGGGCGAAGGCGGCCTGCACCCCATGCGCGCCGACTTCATGAAGCAGGTGCGCGAGCTGTGCGATGCCCAGGACTGGCTGTTTGTGGTGGATGAAATCCAGGCCGGCATGGGCCGCACCGGCAAATGGTTTGCTCACCAGTGGGCCGGCATCGTGCCCGATGTGATGTCGCTGGCCAAGGGCCTGGGCTCTGGTATGCCGATCGGTGCAGTGGTGGCGGGCCCCAAGGCAGCCAAGGTGTTCCAGCCTGGCAACCATGGCACCACGTTCGGCGGCAACCCCCTGGCCATGCGCGCTGGCGTCGAAACCATCCGCATCATGGAAGAAGAGAAGCTGCTGGACAACGCCACCAAGGTCGGCGACTATCTGAAGGCCGCACTGAACAAGGCGCTGGCGGGTACGGAAGGCTTCGTCGAAGTGCGCGGCCAGGGCCTGATGATCGGCGTGGAGCTGAACAAGCCCTGCGGCGAGTTGATCACCCGTGGAGCGCAAGAGGCAGGCCTGCTGTTCAGCGTGACCGCCGACACCGTGATCCGCCTTGTGCCGTCCCTCATCCTGACGGAAGCGGAAGCCGACGAGATCGTCGCCAAGCTGGCTCCGCTGGTCAAGGCATTCCTGGCTGGCAAGTAAACCACGGCTTATGCAAATCAGGATCAGGCCCGCAGCCTGCCAATGGAAAGGCCCGCTGCACCTCCCTGTTTGCATAAGCTCTACAGACAAGACCCGAGCGTTATGAAACATTACCTGCAATTCCAAGACTTCACGGCCGATGAGTATGAATACCTGTTCAAGCGTGCTGCGCTGATCAAGCAGAAGTTCAAGGGCTACGTCACCCACCACACTTTGGCCGACCGCACGCTGGCGATGATCTTTGAAAAGGCCAGCACGCGCACGCGCGTGAGCTTTGAGGCGGGCATGTACCAGTTGGGTGGCTCCGTGGTGCACCTCACCACCGGCGACAGCCAGCTGGGCCGCGCCGAGCCCATCGAGGACAGCGCACGCGTCATCAGCCGCATGACCGATCTGGTGATGATCCGTACCTTCGGCCAGGAAAAGATCGAGCGCTTTGCGTCCCACTCGCGCGTGCCGGTGATCAACGGCCTGACCAACGAGTTCCACCCCTGCCAGATCCTGGCCGACATCTTCACTTTCATCGAGCATCGCGGCTCCATCCAGGGCAAGACGGTGGCCTGGGTGGGTGACGGCAACAACATGGCCAATACCTGGCTGCAAGCGGCCAACCTGCTGGGCTTCAAGGTGCACGTCAGCACGCCAAGCGGCTACGAGATTGATGAAGAACTGGCCTTCAGCGGCCGCCCCTACAGCAAGGATTGCTACAAAATCTTCAGCAACCCGATGGATGCCTGCAAGGATGCAGACCTTGTCACCACCGATGTGTGGACCAGCATGGGCTACGAGGAAGAGAACGAGAAGCGCATGAAGGCCTTTGCCGACTGGTGCGTGGACCAGGAGATGATGGCGATTGCCAGGAAGGATGCCCTCTTCATGCATTGCCTGCCCGCGCACCGCGGCGAGGAAGTGCAGGCCGATGTGATCGACGGCCCGCAATCCGTCGTCTGGGATGAGGCCGAAAACCGCATGCATGTGCAAAAGGCTCTGATGGAATACCTGCTCATCGGCAAGCAGGGCTGATCGGCACCCCGCCATTCCCACAGACGGCCTTCGGGCCGTTTTTTGATGCCGATCAAGTTCGGCAACAGAGGCAAACAAAAAAAGAGGACTGCCAGGCAGTCCTCTTTGCATTTACGGGAGATTTCAGTATTGCCTTGATAGCAATTGGCGCTTACCAGTCAAGCGCCAGCAGCCATTTCAATGCCGGATCAGGTGATCGAAGGCCGACAACGCCGCCGTGGCACCGGCACCTGCGGCAATGATAATCTGCTTGAACGGCACGTTCGTGCAATCACCGGCAGCAAACACGCCGGGCAGATTGGTTTCACCCTTGGCATTGATCTCGATCTCGCCAAAGCGCGTCAGGTTCACCGTGCCCTTGAGCCAATCGGTATTGGGCAGCAGACCGATCTGCACAAAGATGCCTTCGAGCGCAACCTGTTTGATCTCGTCGTTGGTGCGGTCCTTGTACGTGAGGCCAGTCACCTTCTTGCCGTCGCCATTCACTTCCGTGGTCTGCGCATTCAAGATCACCTTGACGTTCGGCAAGGTCGCCAGCTTCTTCTGCAGCACGGCATCTGCCTTCAGCTCCGCAGCAAATTCCAGCACCGTGACGCTCTTGACGACACCTGCCAGATCGATGGCTGCTTCAATGCCCGAATTGCCGCCGCCGATCACGGCCACATCCTTGCCCCTGAACAGCGGACCATCGCAGTGCGGGCAGTACGTCACACCCTTGGTGCGGTACTTGTCTTCACCAGGCACGTTCATGTTGCGCCAGCGGGCGCCGGTCGAGAGAATCACGGTCTTGGCCTTGAGCTTGGCACCCGATTCCGTCTCAATCTCGATCAAGCCGCCTTCCTGCGCAGCAGGGGTGAGGCGCTTGGCAGTCTGCAAGGCCATGATGTCCACCTCGTAGTCGCGGATATGGTTTTCCATCGCCGCAGACAGTTTGGGGCCTTCGGTCTTGCTGACCGAGATGAAGTTCTCGATATCCACGGTATCGAGCATCTGGCCACCAATACGGTCAGCCGCGATGCCGGTGCGGATGCCCTTGCGGGCGGCATAGATGGCCGCAGCCGCGCCAGCAGGGCCTCCGCCCACCACCAGCACATCAAAGGCTTCCTTGGCAGAAATCTTGGCAGCTTCCCGTGCCGCAGCGCCCGTGTCGACCTTGGCCACGATCTCGGCCAGCTCCATGCGGCCCTGGCCAAAGCGCTCGCCGTTGACAAAAACAGTGGGCACCGCCATCACTTCGCGCGCTTCCACTTCCTTCTGGAAGATGCCGCCGTCAATCGCAGTGTGCGTGATCTTGGGGTTGAGCACCGCCATCAGATTCAGCGCCTGCACCACATCCGGGCAGTTGTGACATGACAGCGAGTAGTAGGTCTCGAAGTGCAGTGGCGTATCGATGTTCCTGACCTGCTCCAGCAGATCGGCAGCTTCCTTCGATGGGTGGCCACCCACTTGCAGCAATGCCAGCACCAGCGAGGTGAATTCATGGCCCAGTGGCACGCCGGCAAAACGCACGCCGGTATCCACACCTGGGTTGGTGATCAGAAACGAAGGCCTGCGTTCGTCGCCGTCCTTCTTCTCGACCACGGTGATCTTGTCATTGAGCTCCTTGATGTCCGCGAGCAGTTCGCGCACTTCCTGCGACTTTTCGTCATCGCCCAAGGCCGCCACCAGCTCGACGGGCTTGGTCAGACGCTCCAAGTACGCTTTCAATTGTGCTTTCATGGTGTTGTCGAGCATGGATCTTCCTTTTGACTTTGTAACGACTGAATTTTCTAGTTTTTGAAAAAAATAATGCCCGGGCGCCAGGCACCCGGGCGTCTGAAGCTACCTATTTTGTAGCAGTGTGAGATCGATCAGATCTTGCCGACCAGGTCCAGCGAAGGAGCCAGGGTCTTCTCGCCTTCTTTCCACTTGGCGGGGCACACTTCACCTGGGTGAGCAGCGGTGTACTGGGCAGCCTTGAGCTTGCGCAGGGTTTCCGACACGTCACGGGCGATTTCGTTGGAATGGATTTCCATGGTCTTGATCACGCCATCAGGGTTGATCACGAAAGTGCCGCGCAGCGCCAGGCCTTCTTCAGGGATGTGCACGCCAAAGGCATTGGTCAGTTGGTGGGTTGGATCGCCAACCAGTGGGAACTGTGCCTTGCCCACGGCGTCGGAGGTTTCATGCCACACCTTGTGCGAGAAATGCGTGTCGGTGGTGACGATGTAGACCTCTGCGCCAGCCTTCTGGAACTCGGCGTAGTTGTTGGCTGCGTCTTCGATTTCGGTGGGGCAGTTGAAGGTGAAAGCGGCTGGCATGAAGATCACGACAGACCACTTGCCCTTCAAATCGGCTTCGGTCACGTCGATGAACTCACCCTTGGCGGCGCCAGCGCGCTGCACGAAAGCAGTGGTCTTGAAGGGTTGGACTTGCGTATTGATCAGGGACATTGCTGTTTCCTTCTAGTGGTAAAAATTGCTTGACAGGAGTTAGTGTAGGAAAACTTGAGTCATTAATCCAGTCAATTAAATTGATCGTTTTAATTTGCAAAAGCTATTTTCAAGATCCCGACCTGTCGTACTTCTTCAATAGGGACGATTGCCGAATTTGCAAGGCCGCACAGCAGATTGCGCACCACCTCTGCAAGTTAGCACAGCCATGTGACAACGGCCTTGCGTTCCGACAAGGCCGAATCATGCAGGCGCAGGCAGGCACTGTCAAATGCGAACACAACTCAACCTTAAACGCAGCCAGAACGCCGCAGCGGGGATTAGCAACCCACCGGTTTGGCGCATCGCCGATTCGCCCCGACAATACACCCATCGACCACTGACACACCGAGAAGGAGCCCACCATGAAAGGCGACCCCAAGGCCATTGGCTTTTTGCAAGCCCAGCTGAAAAACGAACTCACCGCCATCAACCAGTACTTTCTGCACTACCGCATGTACAAGCACTGGGGCCTCGACAAGCTGGCCAAGAAGGAATATGAGGAATCCATCGGCGAGATGAAACACGCCGACTGGCTGATGGACCGCATCTTCATGCTCGACGGACTGCCCAACCTGCAGGATCTGGGCAAGCTGCAGATCGGCGAAGACGTACCTGAAGCGCTCGCCTGCGATCTGCGCCTGGAACAAGGCGCGCAAGCCACCATCAAGGACGGCATTGCCCATTGCGAAAGCGTGCGCGACTATGTCTCGCGCGATCTGCTGCAGAAGATTCTGGACGACACCGAAGAGCACATCGACTTCCTGGAAACCCAGCTGGAGTTGATCGACAAGGTCGGCACGCAGAACTACCTGCAATCAGTGATGGGCGAGCTGGAGTAAGCCCGCCGAGCGTCAAGCTCACACCATCCAAAGAAAAGGGAAAGGGCGCCATGCGCCCTTTCCCTTTGCTTTTTTCTTTTCCGCTACAGGCTGTCTACTTACAGGTCTGCGGTAGCGAGAAAATCGTTGCCGATGCGACCACCCAGCGCATGCACGCGTTCCAGAAAGTGCACCAGGTAGGCATGCAGGCCGGTGGCCAGCAATTCGTCAATGCGCCCATACTGCAGCTCGGCCAGCAGCAAGCCTGCCTGGCGCTGGGTTTCAGCCGAGTGGTCATTGGCCACGGCTTCCAGAATCTGCACGACCTCGTACATGCTGGCATGCAGGGAGCGTGGCATGTCTCGGCGCAGGATCAGCATCTCGGCCACACGCTCAGGCGTGATCACATTGCGGTAGACCTTGCGGTACACCTCGAACGCCGAGACGCTGCGCAGAATGGCACTCCAATGGTAGAAGTCGAACTGCGCCTGGCCCTTGCCTGGCACCGTGCCATGGTAGTCGTTCTTGATGGCGTGAAAGCGTACATCCAGCAAGCGTGCGGTGTTGTCTGCCCGCTCGATGAAGGTACCCAGCCGCAGGAAGCGAAACGCGTCGTCCTGCAGCATGGTGCCCAGCGCCACGCCACGCGACAGGTGCGAGCGGTATTTGACCCATTCGAAGAACTTGGCCGGGTCGGTCTCGAACTTCTTGGCCTTGAACAGCCGGTTCATGTCCAGCCAGGTCAGGTTCTGCGTCTCCCAGGCTTCTGTCGTCAACGCCCCGCGCACGGCGCGGGCATTCTCGCGCGCCGCCTGCAGGCAGCTGTAGATTGATGAGGAATTGGTCTCGTCCCTCACCATGAAGTGCAAGACGCCTTCCAGGGTGACTTCATCGTGGCGCTGGTAGTAAGCGGGCAGCAGCTCGCTGATCGACAGCACGCTCTGCCAGGCCTTGGTGGCAGCGGACGCAGACTGCGGAAGCATGGAGGTTTCGTAGCTGACATTCAGCATGCGGGCGGTGTTCTCCGCCCGTTCGGTGTAACGGGACATCCAGTAGAGGTGATCGGCGGTACGGCTCAGCATCAATAAAATCTTTCGCTATGCATGATCTTGGTCGAAGGTCAGGTGGTGCGTGCAAGCCTCACTGCTGGCCGCCCTCCCACTCGCTGTAGTCATCCTCCGGGCCGCGCAGCACCCAGGTGTCTTTGGTGCCTCCGCCTTGCGACGAGTTGACGACCAGCGAGCCCTCCTTGAGGGCAACGCGCGTCAGGCCACCCGGCACCATCTGCACCTGTTTGCCGCTGAGGACGAACGGGCGCAGATCGATATGGCGCGGCGCAATTCCGCTTTCCACATAGGTGGGGCTGCTCGAGAGGCTGAGCGTGGGTTGCGCGATATAGCCACTGGGCTTGGCCTTGAGCACCGCGCGAAACTCCTCGATCTCTGCGCGCGTGGCTGCCGGTCCGATCAGCATGCCGTAACCGCCAGCGCCGTGCACCTCTTTCACCACAAGCTCATCCAGATGGTCCAGTACGTAGGCCAGGTCATCCGGCTTGCGGCACATCCAGGTCGGCACGTTTTTCAGGATGGCCTCTTCCCCCAGGTAGAAACGGATCATGTCGGGCACATAGGGGTAGACCGATTTGTCGTCGGCCACACCGGTTCCCACCGCATTGCAGATGGCGACATTGCCCTTGCGGTACACCTGCATCAGGCCCGCGCAGCCCAGCGTGGAATTGGGGCGGAAGACCTGCGGGTCCAGAAAGTCGTCGTCCACACGGCGGTAGATCACATCGACGCGCTGCAGCCCCTGTGTGGTGCGCATGTAGAGCATGTCGTCGCGCACGACCAGATCCTGCCCTTCCACCAGTTCCACCCCCATTTGCTGCGCGAGGAAGGCATGTTCGAAATAAGCACTGTTGTACATGCCTGGCGTCAATACCACCACCGTCGGATTGTTGACGGCGTGGGCGGGAGCACTGGCACGCAGGGTATCGAGCAGCAAATCGGGGTAATGGGCCACAGGCGCTACGGCATGGCTGCTGAAAAGCCCGGGAAAAAGCCGCATCATCATGCGGCGGTTTTCCAGCATGTACGACACCCCGGACGGCACGCGCAGATTGTCTTCCAGCACATAGTAGGTGCCGCTTCCATCGGCTTCGGCCGCGCGCACGATGTCGATGCCTGCCATGTGCGCGTAGATGTCGAGCGGCACATTCACGCCCTGCATTTCGGGCCGGTACTGGCTGTTGTCCAGCACCAGATCGCGCGGCACGATGCCGGCTTTCAGGATTTCCTGGTCGTGGTAGACATCATGAATGAACCGGTTGAGGGCTGTTACCCGTTGCACCAGGCCCTTTTGCATCTGCCGCCATTCGTGCGAGGGAATGATGCGCGGGATCAGGTCGAACGGAATCAGCCGCTCGGTGCCCGAGCCATCTTCGTCCTTTTCGCCATAGACCGCAAAAGTGATACCCACACGGCGGAACACCAGTTCGGCCTCTTCACGCAATGCCTGCATCTTGTCGAAAGGCTGCTCCTTGAGCCATTTGGCGTAGGTCTGGTAATGCACCCGCTCGGCCCCCGTGGCGTATGGCAGCCCTTGGTACATCTCATCAAATTTCTGCATCAACATGTCCTTTCTCACAGAATCAGCTTAGCAAGTTTCGCGCCACCGCCAGCTAGGTACTAACCTTCATCGGGTATCAAGGCCCCATTGCCATCCCCTATGGATTTTGCAGGAGCAGCATCGCGCTCCGACAGGGACTCGCTGTCGATATGCGCTGAATTTGCACCAAACTGGTGCAATCCATGCTGCCAATACCGCAGCCGAATCTGGCGCTGGCATTGCAATGCTGCTGGCAAGGTGGAATGCCACAATGCAGCGCCGCATTCGACTGTGGAGTGAAACCGGATGCGCTGCTCTGCATACCGCTGCACCACGGGGGCTGCTGGATGGCGAAACCGATTGCGATAGCCCGTTTGCGCCACGGCCCGGCTGGCACCCACGGCGGCCAGCAGCGACGGGCTCGACGAGGTATTGCTGCCATGGTGTGGCCTAAAGCTAAGGAATCTGCCGGAAATAGTGTCGTTTTCTATACGGTAGACACAATGAGCGACAATCTAAAAATATATAGCTCCCCGCATCAATCCCGCACAAAGTCCCGCACATGGCATACATCAGAAAATTTCGCAATGGCTGGCGAGCCGAAGTCCAAAAGCATGGTGAGCGGACAAGCAAGGTATTCGAAACCAAACGCGATGCCCAGAAATGGGCTCTGGAAACAGAGGCTCAGCTTGATGCGGCCAGTGGCGCAGCAGGGATGACCTTTGGGCAGGCTGCCGAAAAGTATCTTGCCACCGTGGCACCAGAAAAGGCTGAGGGCTCCTTGGACTGGGAGCAGAGGCGCATAGCCGAAATGCTGGAATTCTTCGGACCCCGCACCCCTCTAGTCCAAATCACCTCGAACAGACTCGGCGAATGGCGCGATGAGCGGCAAAAGTCTGTCAGCGGCTCTACAGTAATTCGACAGTTCAGCGTCCTCCGAAGCCTGTTCAGAACAGCAACAATTGAGTGGAAGGTGATTTCATCCAACCCTTGTGTTGGGGTTCGGATGCCTGAGCACAATCCAGCCCGTCACCAGCTATGGGAATGGAGGCTGATCAAGCGTATATTGCGCTCCCCGCGTGAAGGCAGGATGCTGGAAGTAGTGCACGCCTTCCATATCGCCTTGCATACAGGAATGCGCCTAAACGAGATACTCGCTGCGAGAGTAGTTGGTCGTGTTGCAATTCTTGAGCGGGACAAGAACAGTGGCAAAGCATCTCCTCCAGTCAAAGTGCCTCTTGCCCGCAAAGGGGCTGAACTCTTTGCAAAGTATCAGCCATTCACCATCACCCCAGATCACGCAAGCGCGATGTTTTCAAGGCTGACACGCGAACTCCTTATCGATGATCTGACCTTTCATGACAGCAGAGCCAGCGCCCTAACCTGGCTATCTCGGCGAGTAGATGTGATGACATTGGCGCGCATAAGTAGGCACAAGAACCTGAAAATACTCATGGAAACCTACTACCGAGAGTCTGCGGAGGACATAGCAGCGCGAATCTGAAACAAAAAAGCGCCCCCGCCCTGGGCGCAAAACGCGTAGACCTAGGCTATTTCCTCCGTGGAAATTCTGGATAAGGTGGCCGCTTGACCTTCATGTATTGCTTCTCAAGCCAAGGGTTCAGGGTTTTTAGGCTGCTCCCAATCTCAGCGGGCGAGGGTCCGCAGAGCCAAATTTGAGGCCATTGCTGTAACTCTGCTTCATCCCACTCGATGCCACGAAGCAAGAGCACATTGTCACGTTCCTTCCACACCTCTGCCTTTTCCAAAGCCTGGCAAAGCATCCTGTTGGGGTCTTCGCGATCCACCAAGCAAGTGCAGTCAGATCCGTCATGGGCTTGAGCCGTGACCAAATTTCCATGCAGTCTTGGTCTGAATTGCAACAGATAGACAGGAAGAAACACGCCAGCATGCTGCAGCCTCAGAACACAGGATGGATAGCCTGCCTTTTTCTTGGCTGCAATGTACCCGTCAGTTCCAGGAGAAGCCCTGCCCGGATCAAACCTGCCGGGCAAATCCCCAACTTCAAAGTGTGCAAATGATTCCATGGCAACTCCATATTACTGTATAAATATACAGTGTTTTGGAGATCGCCATGATTGGATCAAGATACTGGCAATGGCACATCAAGCCACAAGATCAATGGATCAAGACGCCGGAGCGTGAGCGCGCGGACAGCATCAAGCCTTCGCATCCTGAGGCTATGCCAGTCCTGGGCTCTATGGTCTGGCGCTGCGCTCCAACGCCTGCGGAAATGCGGGAGGTCTGCCGCGATCTAGGGCCTGATGTGCCGTTTTGACGCGCCCTTCTTGCGTCTAAGCCATGCCTCCGACGCTCTGGCGCGGCGCTAGCGCTAGGCAACTCCCGCTCCGGAGCGGCTCTGGAGCGGGAGTTGCCTGCCGCTCAAATCCTGCACAGACCCCCACCCTTTGCCGGGATGACCCTGCCGACGGCGCGATCCGTGCAGCGGTCCCCCTTTGAACGGATAAGTTGGCATGTGGCTGTCGGACAACGATGGGCTCGGCGGGATCGGCCGGCGCTGGCCGGCAGCAGCCGCCGATGTTGATTTTTTAGACCTGAATTGTAGGTCTGGGATATCAGTACTCGGCGTGTCACGTAAGCTATCCGTCAACTCGAGCCTACCCAGAAAGCTACCCACGCGCGAGCTTCAAGCGGTAGGTGCTGCTGCTCCCGGCTTTAGTCCATCAGACGCCAGTACGCCCCCTACGCCACCCGAGGAACCCGAGCATGCCTGCCAAGCCAATCATAGAGATCACAGAGAGAGCTGGTACAGGTTGGACCCCAGGCTGCTCGCCTACCGTCGAGCCTTTGGCAACTTGTCCTACTGGGGTGCATGTTTCTAGCCCCGGGTTAGCACCAGCAGCCGCGATGGGGGTTACGCAGAAATACAGATATTGGCCTGCATCATCAGCTACGGGAGTGTAAGTTGCACCGTTCCCACCTGTAGGTCCACTGTCCACTACTTTGCCTGTAGTGGAGTCCGTCAATGTACTGCTTGGGCTGGTCACGAATTTGTAGATTGAGCCAGTTGCCGAAACGTCTTGCGCATTGTTGTCCACGTCAGCATAGGTATAGGTGCCAGTGACAGCACTGCCAACAGCTGGTGATGTTCCACTGACAGTAGGAACTGCCGTAGGCACCTCGTTAGGTGGAGAACCCAAGAACATATTGACGCTGCCACCAATGGAAGGCTTGTCGCCATCGACGACAATTTGACAGACATCTGGTGATTTTATGACGATACCGTTGACGGTATTGGGATCGTTGCCTATTGCAGAAGTGACGCGCCAATACTGTGCTGGAGCCGTACCTTCGATGAAATAACTAGGCGTGCCAGATGTCGAGATTTTCAAGAAATCAAAATCACCCCCATCTACGATATTCCCAGTGCAATCTTGGAAGTGGAATTTGAAGTCTTCGTTGCCGTCGACATCCTGAAAGAACAGAACCGCCCCCTGCCTAAATGGAGAAGCGGACGAAAAGGATGCGGTTCCACGACTGAGAAACCCTTGGCCTGGCCGGATTGCTGGCACTCCGATATTTAATGGTAGATAGCTACTATTGCCAAAAGCATTGGTCCCTGCCCAGACTCCTGCGGTGATCAAACGTGAGGGAGGGTCAACTGTCCAGGTCAACGGATTGCCATTAAAGTCACCGATGGTCTGTCCTCCGCCTCCCGGCAAAACGTCAGGACCGGGAGCACCTGTCCCGTTCATGTAATACCAATACGTTGTACCTGAAGGAGGTGGAGGAAAGGCGCTAAAACTCCAGCCTGAGAAATAGTTGGAATCAGCCCCAACTGTAACTTCCGCCGCGCTCGAATGGCTGGCAGAAAAAAGTGCTGTAAGCGCCAAAATCCACCCGGAAGCACGGATCGCACAAGGTTTATTTACGGATTTTAAATATTCCATAGTAACTCTCTATTCAACATGAGCCAGAACAAATTGCCAAGTTTTGCAGCATACATCATCAGCAAATATAAATAGATAGGCCTTTAGAGCGGCCCAATGTTGAATTTGCGTTTATTGACTTTTGGGGAGACTATCTATGCGCAGTATCAGCAGTTACCCTTTTTAGCTTGGCCTGGAGGGCAGCCATGGGGGTGAGGTTTTTTTCCAGGGCCGTTGTCGTAGTAGCCATCACCGTAAACCGCGCAGCCGCTAAGCATCAACGCGACCGCAGCAAGGGACAGAATTTTTTTCATGGGGGACCTCTTTTGTTAAGAGGTGCAGTCTAAAAGACTGGTACATGAATGCTGTAAATCATTGTTCTCCCTCAACCCTACAGGCCTGATCACCCGCATCACCATTCAGGCGGCGCTCGGTGTTCACCTGGTCGCACAGCGCGGCTACTTCGGCGTCTCGCTGTTTAAGAGCGCCTCCGAGTTCCGCGACCACTCCGACGCCTTCCACAAGCTGGCGGTCGAGGGCTGAGGCTTTATCTGCAAGATTGCGGCGGGCAGTGGCGTCGGCTTCGGCTTGCGCGCGATAAGTGGCGGCTCTGCTGTCGGCGCTGAGCTGCAGCCTGTGAGCGCGCTCAAGCTCAGAGCGCACATCAACAGCAATGCCCGTCTTGAGGCTGGCCAGCTTGTCAGCGTTGTAGATCGTGTCTTTTGCATGCTTACTCTCCAGTTGGGCAGTGTTGGATTCATCGGCTCTGGCGGCTTCGGCGCGGCTGGCTACGCCCTGGGCCTGCTCGGTTTTGCACTCGGCCACTTTGGATGCGCCACGCCAGCCGTTGACCATCCAGCCAGCAACCAGCCCCAACGCGAAGATGACCAGGACAATGAGGGCTTTGATTTGTGCGGTCATGCTGGCCACTCCGGTAAATCGACGGTCTGCCCCGCCAAAGCGTGCGTACAGTCGCCCAGGAACTGGATACGGCCATCCGTCACAAACGAATGACACACTGCGGGAGGAGCACCATCCTTGCCCGCGTCTGCCCCTGGATACGTGACTAGCACCGATGGGGTGAACGTCGGCTTCTCAAGGGAGCCATTCCAGCCCCAATTTGGGCCGAAGTCGCTGCCATGCTGCACCGCATGAGAGGCATTACAGCCAGGACAGTGGAAGCGCAATAGCTCCTCGTTTTGCTTGACTACTGGTTTCATAGCCCCTCCAGACACAAGGCGCGCTCAGCTTGGCGGCGGTTCTGCAGGCCCTGCACATACTTTCCACCAGCGTTTGACCAGTTGGGCGCACCAGAAGGTGTGTGGGCGATCAGGTTGCAGCCCTGCTCTACCCGGCCAGAATTGATGTTTTGGACGGCCTGGGAGCCGCAAGCGCCCTCCTTGCCCACGTTGATGGCGAACATGGTCAGCCCGATCAGGCGCTTGGCCGTCAGGTAGTCCCAGTTGGCACACCCCAGCACGGCAAAGCCATACTCCAGCAGCGTTGCCTTGTTCACTGCCCGGCACTGGTCATCAGTGAGCTTGTCGCCTACCTTGGCGTTCCAGTCAGTACGGCCAGCGCAGTAGGTAGGGATGCCATGCGCCAGGTTGTCCGCGTACACCTGTTTGATGTTGCCCTCCCAGCGCTCCAAGGTGGTGTACGCCAGGGGGCTGGTCAGCGCGGCCAGCAGAGCTGCAGGGATCGCCCCCTTGCGCGCCAGCGAAGCCGGAATGCTCGGCTCTTTTGGAATCAATGCATCTGTCATAGTTCATCCCATCCCGTACCAAACTTGTGCTGCATGCGCGCTTCCATCTCGCGCGCCTCTCGCCGGTCTTTGCGCCAGGACCAATACTGGCTACAGGCCCAACCCAGAACACCGATCAGCAAGCCGCCGATCACACCCCACTCGGACACCGTGAGCCCGCTCACAAATGCCCCTGTTGCCCCGCCATAGGCTGCGGCCTTGCCCGCGACAATCGCGCCGTTTTCTGCACCATTGCTCATGCGCGCCCCTCTCAGAAATGAAAAAACCCGCCGAAGCGGGTCTGTCTTGTGTGTTGCAGGTCAAAGCGCCTGGGCGTAACCAAAGAGCAGCTCTAGATCAGCCTCGCTCAGCCCCAGACCAGCAGCCAACATCAGCATGGTTGGGCTATCCGATTCAATGGCTGCTGATCCGTCCCAGTCCACCTTGGCCCGGTAGCGCGCGTCCTCGTCAGGAATGGCACCGATCATTGCGTCGATCTGATCGCCTTTGATGCCCTTTAAGTCAAACAACGCTAATAGGGCCTGCCGCTTGGTGACTGTGATCCGGGCAGCATCCTTTGCTGCCTGCTCTGCAGCCAAGCGGTCGGCCTCGATCTGATCCAACTCGGCCTGAGTCAGCTTGACCACCTTCCATTGTTGGAGCCAGCCGTCCGGCGTGTCCTTGGGCGCTGTTTCGACGGCTTTGTGGGTAGCAGGGTTGTGCGCTGGCTTCTCTGCTGGAATAACGGCAACGAATGGCTCGCGTGGTGCAAATGGCTCTGCCCAGGTCACCTGAGTGCCAGCTTGCAAAAAGTACGAACGTACGTCGCCCTCATGCAGACCGAAGTCGCCCGTTTCTGTGTTGTAGTACATGTTGATCCTTAGTTGATGGCGCTGCCTAGACGCGTGCCGTTGGCGATCCATGTCACATAGCTGCTGCCGTCTACATAGGCGCCCGCTACTCCGCCAGCCTTCCCAGGTGTCCAGCTGCCGTTATAGCCACCCGTGCCTGTGAATGATCCAGGGTCGCCATTGGCGCCCGCTTGGCCAAAGAGCCCGGGGAGCCCGCTGGCGCCACCGTATGCGACGCCCGTTCCTGATCCGGATCGTTCTGTACTTCCGGTCGTGCCAGGGTATTTCGCGTTGTTACTAACTACAGTGACGGGGCCTGATGTGGAGAACCCCTGACCAGGCCCCCCGATCCCGCCTGTCCCATTGGCGTAGTAGGTATTGGGGTCGTATGTCAGCCACACAGAACCATCGCCACCATCCCCTCCTTTACCACCTCCGCCGAAGATGGTCCCAGCGCTGTTGTCAATGGCAATACGTGTACGGGTGTAGATACCTGTTCCACTATTGATGACGCCTCCAATCCGACCGCGATTGATGATGGTGAGCAGGTAGTCTGGGATGTTCGCCACAGTCAGAGTTGCTACATCCACACCCGCATTCACGGTGCAGTAGAGCTGCTCGTATCCAATCCAACCCGCAGAAATAGCAAGAGCCCGAATGTCCGGGCTCCTGACGCTGGCCGCGATGGTGATGTACACCGGGCCTTTTATGAGTGGTGGTCTGTACGCCATATCAGTAGTTCGGCAGGTAGGAGCCCAGCCAGAAGCCTGGCGCGCCGCCGGATTGAGCAATTCGAAACTGAAATAGATGAATCTTGCCGATTTGAAGACTCTGTGGCGCCATTCCTCCAACCCATTTCACATTTGCAGGCCAAGCAATCGATCCGGATGACAAATAAACCTCTAATTCGAATAGCATGCAATCAGCTGGACGATTTACAAATGAAAAGGTAAGTGCACCATAAACAGTATCGGCAAAATACGAACTCTTAGATAAATCGCACACCCCCCCTGGAGTTAAGATAGCGAGTGGGGATTGAGTTAGTTGTGCTGCATTTGCCATATTTATCCCTCGTATTCAATGCTAATAAACACACTCTTGCTGTAAACATCGGAGCTATTGCTCGTGGTGTCAATATGTAAATTGGACGGATCAACAAGAGCCAGGATTGTCTGATTTGCGGCCACAGAACTATTGACCGGGACAACAACCTGGTAGATGCCTGCGCTCCTTACAACTCCAGAAATGGAGATGATTTTTGTAGCATCCAATCCATGGGCAGTTGAGACACGGCCATTTGCTCCGGCGGGTGACGTTAGGCTAAAAGTCTTACGCTTTATGACCCTGCCATCTCCAAAAGATGCTCCGGCATTGAAGCTCTGAGAAGCAGTCCAGATATTGGCGGTTCCGATAGCGGGCTGTGCAGCAGTGAATGCTGTCAGACCAGAAACTCGCATCCAGTCACCAGATACGGAGTCGTACTGCAAAACGATCTGGAAGCCAACAACATTCATAATGAAGTTTTCAGCATCTCCGCAGATTGTCTTGCCGTTGCGCTGGATCACAGGCGTCAACGTGCCAGAGACATTAGCTGCCGCCACAACCATACCGTGCCATGGAGCAGCAGGAAGCAGCAGCACTGAGGTGCTGGAAGTCATCCGATACAAGCCACGGTCCGCCGCATTCGTACTGCCCGCAGGGCATGGCAAGACCGTGAAATCGTTGCGGCTCACCTCGCCCCAGTAGGCAGAACCCAGAGTCGGCGTCTGGCTTGCGACGTTGGCCAGGTTCAGCTTGAGATACCACAGACGGCCCAGGTGGGTGACCGTGGCAGGCACGTTCAAAGCTCCAGAGAGCGTAGACCACTCTCCTTTGTAGTTCGCGGCTGCAAAAGCACCATTCGCTGCTGTTTGGACATCGACAAGACGAGCAGCTGCTGTCTCGGCGGCGGTGTTCGAGTCGGACGCACGCTGGTTGGAATACTCGGCATTGGTCTTAGCGGAATCGGCCACGGCCTTTACATCTGCACCCCACGGAGGCATGTTTCCCGTGAAGTTCTCGGCAGTCACGTTGTACGTGGCCTCGTCCATGTTGTTGTTCGGGACGGTGCCAAGGTCCCGGATGGCTGGTACTGGAACGATTGGCATTAGACAACCCCCTTTACATTCACTGTTATTGATGTGCTCAACGTGGTGTGCGGCTGCCAGCCGATGCTGATGAAGCCCACCGTTGCGAGATAGCGGTACTTACCAATGGAGCTGGCATAGACCGAGACAGGCGTGTCCTTGAGCCGCTCAATGAGCGAGAACAGCCGATTGGCGTCCTCTGCGTCGATGATCACGGGCAGGGACAGGTTCACCGCTGAGCCCCGGGGCACAACACGGAAAGTGCCGTCCTCGAAGTCCTTGCGGTAGCTGTAGTTCTGGATCTCGGCATTGGCCCCATACTGGGTGCCTGATGGCATTCCGACACTTGTCATGCCGAAAGCCGTCCAAGTTCCTATCGACATCCAGCCGATCCCCACCGGTTGGGTTGGGTCCGCCGTCACCGTCACCGTGATGACCGTTGACGACTTGCTGGGGATACTCTCGATGCGAAAGGACTTGATCGCCGTCCGCTCTCCAAAGAAGTAGTTCCACCAGCCGACACGCGGCAAGTTCAATCCGGTGTCCACAGGAGTGATGAGGTTTGGCCCACCCTCCCCCTCGGTTACGCTGATCTGCAAGCGTTTTCCGGTGATCCCGTGGAGGGCCAAACCAGTGATAAACGGAACCTTCAGGACATAGGTCAGTGATCCCTTGCGGTTGACCTGGGTCGTCTGGACATAGGAGTCAAATGGCGCCCACCGGTTTGAGGGCCGGACATCCTGCCAACTGTTTGGGTCTTGGTCTGGCGGGATGTTGAGATTGGGCGGCATGACCGCGCATCGAAAGACGCGTTGGCCGTACACCCTTTCATTGCCGACGGCGACAGCTGCGCCTGCCGTCCAGGCCACCTCCCCAGCTGCCGTATCGACAGCGGGGATAGACCCGGCCAGCATCGAGCTGTCCCCAATCTGCTTGGGGACTAACACGTACATAGGGAACCCTTTAGTTCATGGTGGCTACGCGCATGGCGTTGCCGCCTTCCGTCACCTGGCTGATGTCACTACTGGTGCGACGGCCATACTCCGCGCCAGCTGCCGTGTTGGCGTTGATGGCTTGAAGCTCGGCGCGCAAGGCCCTGACCTCCTGCACCAGCTCCGCATTGCCGCCCCCCTGGGTATTCAATGCAGCCATCAGCGCCCGGTTGTCGGCTGCTGGGATGATCCGCTCACCCTGGTGAATGTTGGCTGTCATGTCGTAAGGCACGTAGTTCGTACCCACGGCAAACGAGCCCTTCTTCAGCCAGGCCTGCTTTTGCTCATCCCAGTAGTAAGACTCCAGACCATACTGCTTGCCACCCAGCCAATAGCCGTCATAGACAGACTGACCAGATTTCAGGCGCTCCCACTGCTCTTCAGACAAGGAGGCGTTCTTGCTCACCCCGCTCTTGTCGTACTCACCAGGACGGGCCCCAATGGAGCCATCCGAGTAGAGTGCACGACCATCCTTGTCGTAGCCGTAGATGCTTGTGCCCGAGGAAGAACCAGTGACCGTTCCTCCCAGCGTTCCACCACCTGTGTAAGTAGGCGGCTTCGAGCCTCCGGTCAGACCTGCCTTTTCAGCCTCTTCCTTGCGGATGCGCTCTTGCTCCTTAGGGTCTAGCAGCTTGTACAGGGCATTCACCGCTTCCGTTACCGAAAGCGTTGCATTCACCTGCTCTTTGCCGTAGTCCTGCCAGAACTTGAGCGTGTCATCGAGGCGCTTGATCTGGTCGGTCGCCAGGTCGATCTGCTTTTGGGCGTCCGACTTGGCAAGACCAGCGAAATCACCGAGTTCGGACAACTGCCCCGCCAACACCTTCTTGTCATAGTCAAGCCCCGCCTGAGTGGCGTAGTTGTCCATAACGAGGCCACCGGTAGCAGCTTCAATGGCAGACTTGGTCGCGTCGTAGTCAGACAGTCCCAGACCCTTGCGGGCATTGGCAACAGCTTGCTCGATGAACACCATGCCCTGGGCGGCATTCCATGACGAAATGTCGTCCGTAGAGCCACGCAGGTTCTTGGCGGCATCCGTGACAAGCGTCCAATAGCTGGATGCCTTGGACTGAGCATCCTTGGCGTCTGCAGAGAACTGGTTCCAGTACTCCTTTTCACGGGAGATGGCTGCTTCCAGGTTCTTCAAGGCCAAGTCTTGCGCCGCCTTTTGAGCAGCAGCCAGTTTCTCGGCCATATCGTCAGCAGCTTGCTTCGCCTCTGCATCCTTCTTGGACTTGTCCTCAGCCGCCCACACTTCGACCTGCAGACGCACAAGTTCAGGGTCCTTGTACTTCTCCAGTTCACGAAGCTGCTTGTCTCGTTCAAGGCGGGTAGCACCCTCTTCGTCGCCCTTTGCGCGCATGAGTTGCACGTTCAGGTCTTCCTTGAGGCCAGCAATGTTCTCGGCAGAGCTGTAGATCAGATCGAACACATCGGCCATCTGCAGCAGGGACGCATAGAGCTTCTGGCCCGCCTCCGTGGTTACATCAATGGAGTTGATGTAATCCCGGAACGCCTCGCGGCTCGCTGGCATAGTCTCCACGCCAAGCTTCTTCAACTGCTCATCGAGCAGGCGCGTTTGATTCGCCACCTTCTCTTGATCCGTGAAGAACTTGTCGTAGTAGTTGCTTGTGGCGGCTAGGAACTTGTCCGCGCCTCCAAAAACATCTATCAGGTTGGACGCCATGTCCGCACCCTCAAGACCCACGGTGTACAGCGTGTCACCCACTGCCTTGAACCACTCGTTTGTTAAGGTGATCGATGTAGACAGTCGGGCAAGCGCTTCAAGCTGGGTTTCCCCCGCATGTGTGTACTCTTCGGTGGTCAACACCAATCCGCCCATCTGCTCGGCGATCTTCTGGAACTCCTCCTGCAGTTTCTTGGTGGCCTCTTCTTCGCTCAGGCCCTTGAGGTTGACTTTGATCTTGGCGGTAAATCCATCCAAAGCCGACCCACCCAGGCCAACTGCATCAGCCATCGTGCGAATGGACTCATTCATCGCCAGAAACTGATCGCCCAGACCCTTGCGCATTTCTTCGGGCAAATCTTCGTATGTCGTCTTGCTAGACCTGAAAAGACCTCCCTTGTAGTACTTGAAGAGGCGCCCCTCGAAGCCAGTGTCTCCACCGAACTCGCCTTCCACGCCGGATTCCTTGAGCTTGCGACCGAACAGACGATTGATCGCGCCGCCAGCCAAGCCACCCAATAGCGCTCCAACCGGGCCACCCAAAATTGCACCGATGGCGGTTCCCGCATTGATGGTTCCATTTCCAGAGCCGCCATTTAGGGAGTAGCCACCACCAATCAATCGACCGCCATATATGCCACCCAAAGCCCCTGCGCCATACGCTGCTGCTGCTCCGACTCCCGATGCAAAGCCGCCCACTTGAATAGGCCCCTGAGAGATCATCCCCCCCGAGCCACTAATCCAGTTCATGCCGCTTTGCACGTAGCCCGCGACCTGACCAGATAAGGCGTTGAAGCCGCCAGTAATGGCAGAGAAGATGTCCTTGCCCATGGAGAGCATGCTCATTACCCCGTTTCCACCACCGGCAACCTGCATTGCGGCACTTCCGGCACCGCCACCAGTTAGACCCAAGAAGGACCCAACCAACTGCACCACAAAGGGCTTGGCGAACATCGCATAGATTTCCTTCGCAACCAGCGTGTAGAACGAGGTCTTGAGCGACTTGCAGAACGATTCCCACCCAGACTTGCCGTTGTTCATCATGTCGGCGAAGCCGGAAACAAAGATGTTTTCAACCTGGTCGATGGTGCTTTTCCACTCGTCAATGTAGGCCTTGCCAGCGACGTTTGCAGCCTTCTGGGCGTAGATTCTTTCTACTTCAGCCTCCGCTTCTGCGCGTGCTTTGCGGGCCTCGGCTGGAGTTCCCATGTAGGTAGCATTGCCAACCCGCTCTAGCTCTTTGGCCTTTTCAATCTGCAGGTCGTACAGCTGAATTGCGATCTGCCGTTGAGCATTGGATGCACCAATGAGAGACGCCTCCAATCGGAGGCGCTTTGTGTCATTCTCAGTGGTTGTACGAAGTTCATAGATCGCAAGCCTGAGCCGCGTTACTTCGTCATACTGCCTTGCATAAGCCTTACTGACTTCATCCTGAGCGGCTACCTGTTCCTTGTAGAGCTCAACGTCACGTTTGGTCTGCTCTTTGGCTTGCTCTTGCGCTTTCCAAATTGCAATGCGCGCTCGTAGATCGGCTTCATGGGAGGCTGTGATCTTGAGCTTTCCAGACGCCAATTCGGCGTTTAGTTTGACCTCAGCCTTTTGGGCTTCATTCAATCGGCCCGCGTAGCGCAGCTCTTCATTGTTGGCGTCGATCTTTCCTTGAATCCCGGCAACCAAGTTGTTGTAGGCATGGATTTCCTTCTCCAAGGCTGTCTCTGCCGACTTGCTTGCAGAAGCAGCCTCGCGCTTGGATTTGGCTTCTTCCTTGCCTGCAGTCGAAGAGTCCCACGTAGCCTTGGCAAGCGCTGTGACCTGCTCAAGGTATGACTTTTCACTGATAGTTCCCAGCGCTTTCGCCTCTTGCAACGTCTTCAGAGTGGTGAAGTAGTCCTTATTTACTCCAGCTGCCTTCGCCCTTACGTCCATCAGCGCTTGCTCAGACTTGCGCTGCGCATCGGCGTAGGCAGCAAAGCTATCACCTCGGGTGCGCGTACCAGTTCGCCCGGTCGGGTCAACATCCTTCCCAGTCTCCAACGCAACCATATGCGCCTTAGCCTCAGTAAGTTTGGTGATCAGATCCTGGGTGCGACCAATTGCCGCCTGCAAGAAGAGGTTGTTGGGGTTCTTGGCAAGCTGCGCTTCCAAGCGGGCCAGCTCTGCCTTGGCATCACCAAGCTTCCCATTCATGGTGGTTGTCGTATCTGACACCAACAGAAAGAAGTCAGACAGGTTTTTGGCCTTCGCCAACCGGTCCATCTCGCCGGAAGCCTCATCCATGGTGCGCGACAGGTACTGCATGCCTGAAGCAAGCGCGCCAGTCGCCCCAGTCGCTTGGTCAAACGATCCAACCAGGCGGGTGAGGCTGTTTGCGACGTTTGTAGAGGCCTGCTCAACCGTCACGGTCATTTGGCTGAAGTCACGCTCAACCGAAGAGGCCGACTTCTTCAGTGCCTCTACCACTGCCTCAGCAGACAGCTTGCCTTCCGAGCCCAGTTTGCGAAGCTCACCAACCGAAACGCCCATACCCTGAGCGATTGCCATAGCCAGGCGAGGCGTCTGCTCCATTACGGAGTTCAACTCTTCGCCACGCAGAGTGCCAGAAGCAAAGCCTTGGGAGAGTTGAACCAGTGCTGCCTGGGCGGCCTGAGCGGAACCACCGCTAACCGTCACCGCCTGACTGATGGTCTGAGTGATGGCCAGCATGTCCTTCTGAGAGACATTCAGCTCCTTTGTGGCTCGGGCCATCTGGGCGTAAGTGCCGACCAGTTCCACGTAGTTGACCCGCGAGCTTTGGGCCGACTTGAAAAGCTCAGCCTGCACGGTTTGCAGTTCAGCGCTAGAGTTGGTGACCAGCTTCAGCTTGGATGCAACGTTCGTGCTGGCATCTGCCATCTTGATGAACTCGCCAACAGTGGCGGAAACACCAATGATCGCCAAGCCACGGGCAAGCACACCAGTTACTGATGCAAGGTTTGCAGTGGCAGAGGCAGATTTAGCAAGGGCATCTTGCTCTGCCTTAAGACCGGAGATCCGGTCCCCCATCGCCTTGGCGATCTCCTGCGCGCCAGTGCTCATCCCTCTCTGTGCTGCGCGGTAAGCCTCCATCTCTCCGCGCGTCATACGCAGGGAGTTGGCCTCCTCGATCAGCTTGCGGATGTGCTTCTCTTCCTCGACTGTGAGGCCAGAGATAGCGCGAGCCAGGCTGGCCGTATCAGTCACAGCTTCACGCGCGGCTGTGCCAGATGCTTTCAGACCAGTAGCCGCCTTCTGCGCAGCCTCGCCGGTCTTCTTTAGGCCGTCGCCAGCGCCAATACCAAGGTCAGCAAGGGACTTCGCTACACGCTTGCTCTCAGTGGCAATGCCTGCCATCGATTGCTCAACCTTGGGGCCTTGCTTGGACAGCTCGTCAAGCTTCTTGATGCCCTTGTCGATCCCATCGGTTTGTAGGGCTAGGCCAATCGGTTCAATGTCTGCCATATGGGCTCCAGAAATGCAAAAGGCCCACGCATCGCGTGAGCCCATGCCCCAAATAGGGGTTTGCTTTGCTTACAATAATTCCGCTTGACGTTAGTAACGCATTGCGTTATTATTCTTTCATGGCTATTCAATCATTTAAGTGCGCCGACACCCAAGACTTGTTTAGCCTTCAGCGTGTGAGCCGCTGGGCCAACCTGGAGAGTGTTGCCCTACGCAAGCTGCGTATGCTGCACGCTGCTGCGGTGTTGATGGACATGCGAGTCCCACCAGGCAATCGACTAGAAACTTTGCAAGGGGATCGTGTAGGACAACACAGCATCCGCATCAACGACCAGTGGCGCATCTGCTTCATTTGGACGCCAGAAGGCCCTGCAGACGTTGAAATCGTCGATTACCACTGACGCCCAGGCGTCTTTTGAAGAAGCACAGGAGTGTGGATTATGACCAAGCAGCTTACCCTCCCAACCCCTGGCGAAATCCTTGCCACGGAGTTTCTGGAGCCCATGGGACTTACGCAATATCGCCTAGCCCTAGCCATCCATGTGCCGCAAACTCGTATTGGGGCCATCATCAAGCATGGCCGAGCGATAACTGCAGATACCGCCCTTCGCCTATCCCGCGTATTTGGGACAAGCGTTGAGTTTTGGCTAAATCTTCAAAGCCAATATGACGCAGACACGACCAGAATCGCTCTAGGCGATGAGCTTGCGTCTATTGAACCTTTTGCAGAAACTGCTTGATTCAGGCTGCAAGAGTTGCAGCCTGTTACTTGGTCACTTTCGGCGCGAACTCCCTAATGGTGGCCAGCGCCTCAGCCTCAACGACCATCATCGCTTCGTGGAGCTCGTTCCAGGCCGCTGAATCAAGCTCCAGCTTGTCCATCAGCGGATACATCGCCTCCCAGCGGAGCCCGAGCGGCGCCCCACCCATCGACGGATAGACCCACCTGGTGCCGATCAACCTAGCGAGCTCTAGCGCGGACTCGTTGTCCGGCCATACCTCGATGATTTCGGTTTCGTAATCTTCCAGCGCCCATCCCTCAGCTTGGGCCTCTGCCGCTGTGACAGGAGGCTCAAAGAGGGAACGAGCGATAGCCTTTAGTTTCCCAGTTGGCCTGTGAAGAGTGCTGCGTCGTATTTGCTCAGGATCTTGGCCAGCGAGCCGCCGCACTGGTCTTCCAGAACAATCAGGCTGTCCACGTTGAAATCATCCTCCAGGTTCCAGCCGGTGATTGCACCCGCTACGATCTCCGCAGCCTGGCGCATGCCGTCTTTGACCATATCTTCAAAGGAGAAGTCGGCCTTCTGTGCTGGCTTGTCTGCATCCTCGGAAGTCTTGCGCTGAGCGTCTCGGATTGCGGCCCATTCGCTCTTGCGCTGAGCCTTGGCGGTCAGGTTGATGTCAAACTCGTCGCCATCCAGGTTCTTGACAGTCACAGACAGAGGGAAAGTGGGCGATTTGCCAGCCATCATCTTCAGGCTGGTAACGGGTACAGATTTTTGCTTTGCCATAGTATTTTCTTTCGCGGAAATGTAATGCCCGTGCGCACCCCAGCCGTCCCCGCGAAAGGAACGAACCGGGATGCGTCGGTGCTATTTGTGGGCTTATGCCCAAATGGAGTTAGGCGGCGTAGCGCGTAGACAGGTTCTGTGCGTTGAAGGTGCCCTTCACAACTACGGCCTGGCCTTCAGTGAGGGTTTCTTCTTCGTTGAAGGCGACCTTTGCAGGGATCAGCGACAGTGCGCCAGTCTTTGCGCGGCGGCGGACGATGGTGTCAGCATTCGTCTCAGACAGCAGCTTGAGCGCGTCGTAAGCAGGAGAGCCGATCATGTCGGCGTCCATTTCGAACGTGCGCTGAACGGCATTGAAGCCGTCGTTCAGAACGAATTCCACATCCGACTCAATGAACTTGACGTTCACCGTCTTGGCATCGCCGCCGCTGGTGTTGTGGTTCATGGTGCGGTCCAGGTCAACCCATGTAGTTGCCTTGCGCACCGTACCGCCACCTTGACCAGGCGTATACCAGTCGGTGTTGGTTGTGTTTGCACCCTCCAGGACGAAGGTGTCTGCAGCAACAGACTTCACGCGATAGGCGCGATAGTTCAGTCGCCCCCACGAAGAGAGAAGGAGAACGATGTCGCCATTGGCAAAACCGTGGGCAACAGAGCTGACAACAGCCTCGGCAGCATTGGAGATGCCTGTGATCGTCTTGGCGACGGAGAGAACAGTGGCGACCGAATGAATGGTGCCAGTGGGAGTACGGGCCATTTTGAGCCTTTCAGAAAAGAAAAATCCCCTTTCGGGGCTGATTTCTGCGAGGCACCTGGCTTGCGAGTCCGTTGGGAGAGGCAATGCCGCGAGGCAGGGTTAGAGAAATAGTTAGTGGGAGGCGGCTTCTAGCCATTTCTCCCACGCCGAGATAGCGCCCTTAGCAAGGCGGATCAAGGTTCGATGGAGTTCTTGTGTTGCGGCGTTCATTTGAGCAAGCACTCCTTAATTGCTTTCGCTTCAACTTCTGTCAGTAACGTACCGCAATCAGGACAACGGTAGAAATGATCCTCGAAGGTCACCACCATCTCCACCGATTCATGCCGACACGGATACGGCAAACCGACAAGAACGCCAAGACGCCGCCCTCCAAGTCCCGTTACATACATGTACTGATTCATGAGTGCTCCAAGCAGAAAAGCCACCCGGAGGTGGCTAGCGTTTCAATGAGGCTGGTTCAGACGGGGAAGGCCCGCCAGTAGATGGAGACAGGAATAGCCCAGCGCCCCTCATCTGGTGCACCGGAGCCGATAGAAGCAGTCTTGTTCAGCTCAATGCGGAAGCCTGCGCCCGGGATGATCTGTGGCGGCTTGAAGTGGTCGGCCAGCTGTTCGCACATGGCGTCTGCCTGTTGTCGCCCTTTACCCTCTGGGTATCGGACTGTCACCTGCAAGATTCCACGCTTTTCAACCAACGTCCCTTCAATTCCCAGGTCAACAGGCGAGTTGATCAAGTGATAGCAGGCCTGATAAGGTCCGTCAGGCGGCTTGAATGGCACATTCTCGAAAGCTGTTGGCAGCACACCAGGCATAGCAAGTAGCTTTTGCTCCAGCAGTGCCTTGATCTCAGTTAGCTTCATTTCGCAGCCTCCACAGCGCGCTTGACGGCCTGAGCGAAGTCTTGAACGGTCAAACGGACCATGCCGCTGGGCGCTTGTTGGGACCAACCGTTTTCCAAGCGCTTCGCGTAAGGGAGCGAATTGCTCAGGAAGATCGTCTGCCCCGGGCGCCAAGTCTCCAAGACAACTCTGGCTCGTCCTAAAGCATCACTATTGGGCGCAGCACTGGTATCTGGATTAATCGAGCCGATGCCGCATTGCCAGTTGAATCGAAAGCGCCCAGTGTCAACCGGCGATTTGTCCATCATCTCAGCCTGTAGCCCGATTGCAGTATCGCGAACCAATTGCTCCACCTTGTCGCCAGCCGCCTTGCAGTACTTGGCTAGATCATCAGCAAAGCTCATGAATCCCTCACTATGCAGTCATGGAGCACCACAACACCAGCAGGAGACACGGGCCGGTTTTTCACTACCTGCAGAACATCGCCGCCAACAGTCAATGAGTCACCGGCCTGCGGCTCGAAGCTGACATCAGGAGCGATCAAGGCGCGGCGGTCGCCGATCCGGATCAGCTCCCCGTAAATCTGGCGGTTGTCGAACTCCAGCAGGGCGACAGTGCATGGTGACTGTAGCTCTGTAGGATCAGTCGGGCCCGTTTCTGGGTCATAGCCACCAGGCGTATAGCGTGAAAGCGCCCCGTCTTGCCCAAAACGATCCAGAAGCCGCTTGGCAGTGGCCGCTGGACGGGAGTAGTCGAACTTGGTCATGTCCTACTCCGATTCGTAACAGTGAAGCATGTGATACATAGCACCAATCAGCTCCAAGCGAGTTGTGGTCTGAACAGATGACGACCACATTCGCGTGCAGTGATCCGGCTCAATACCAACGCAGGCAAATGCCTTGATCTCGCCAGATTCAACTGCAGCACGAAGTCCATCCAGAACCGCGAGTGCATCAGCCTTATCTTGCGTAGGCTGGACAAGTGACAGAACATTGCTTCTCATCACGCCCTCACCAACTTGACCTGCCCCGCCCCGCTAGTCGTCATTCCACGCATCAAGGCATCAATCACGCCGAAGCGTTTCTGTCCGCCGTTTGCTGGTTGTGCGTACTTGGTGGTGATCGGCCCCACTGATTCTTCGGTGACTGCCTGGGCGTCCACATCGGAGAACAGTGAGCCATCTGAAGCACGAAGCGCCGCCTCGCAGGTAGCATGCTTCACCGCATCAGCGACAGGATCGAGGAACTCGGGCCGGATGCTGTACATCGTCACGACATATTGAGTGCCACGGCGCAAAGCGATTTCTTGTTTCGCCACCTCAGCAGGCCAGTCGTAGCCCATGCGCTCCATGTAGCCCTGAGCCTCTGCGAGCGTCACCAGCGAGTCATAGCCTTCTTCTGGAGCGACTACCAACATGGTTTACTCCTGTGGCTGCGCAGGCTTGCGACCGCGCTTGCCAGCTGGCTCCTGTGGCTGCGCAGGCGTGATGGACAGAGCACGAAGCTCGTCAGTCGGCCAGGCTTCATCAAACTCGATGCCGCGTTCTTGCAGCTCTGCGATCAGGGCCGCGTGCTGCTCAGCTTCCGGCAATTTGCCTTCGTCGGCGGGCTTGAATCGCTCATCAATGATCTTGAAGCCCTGGGCGCGCAGCTCTGCTTTGCGTTCAGGCGACACGGGATGCGGCTCGTATGCAATCTTCTCAGTCATGGTTTCTCCAAAGAGAAAGGGGCCGTAGCCCCATTCATTTACTTGGCTGCGTCGCCGATGGTGATGACGCCAGCAGAAGCCTTGATGCTGTTCGCAACCAAATCCCAGTTGGATCCAGTAGCCAACTCAACATCGGTTGGCGACTTGCCGCCGTTGGCCGTATCCCAGGTGTAGCCCTTCAAGCTCAGGCCGAACGTGTAGTCAGCCTGCATCGTGGTCTCGATGCGGTTCTTGCCGTTGTTGGTCTGGATGTTGGTGATCAGATCGGAGCCATCCGATACAACCCCAGCACCACTCACCAGCGACAGCACTTTCACCTTGTCTGGCGTGCCAGCCGTGAACAGCGCAGGCGCATCGGTCACGATGACCGCCTTGCCCAGGATGTCCACGATGGTCACACCACTGAAGGTGAACAGCTTCTCGGCGTTGGCCAGGTTTTGGCCGATCAGCCTGTGATACATCGCACCGGTCATGACCTGGGCAATGATTCGAGCCGACGCATCGCCGAACTTCGCATGTGCTGTGTTGATCGCGCTATAGGTTACGCCTGCAGTCGCCGACACATCATTGGTTGCACCGGCCTGATTGGCGATGGCAGCTACCAGTGCTGCGATGGCCGTATTCAGCTGGTCGGCCATGATGGCCTCGGACAGGTTGCGCGAGATCACCTCCAGGGCTTCCTCGGGCGACTTTTGCACCCAGGACAGCTGGCCCGGCTCCCACAGGATGGGGCCAAAGCCGCCTGCGATCTTCACCGTGTCGTACTGCTTCTGAGACAGCGGCGTAGCCGACTGCGCGCCGTTGGCAGCGTAGCGATCCACGCGACGCTGTGCGCTGTGGATGCCAGCCCAGAACGATTCCTGCAGGAAGTCGCCGTCAATGCCCTGGGTGGTCAGCTGGATGGAGCCAGCGGATGCGGCGTTGAATTTGGCAACGTCTTGGGCCAGGGTTTCAATGGTTGCGGCCTTCAGGTACTCGTTGAAGACCTTCATATCGGACAGTGCCATGGGATACCTTTCTGCGCGTTATGCGCCAGATGTCAATTGCTTGATTGCGGCAACACGGTCGGCCTTGGAGCCACCGAAGTTGCCTTTTTGTTGTCCACCGCCACCCTGCGAACCTTGAGCGCCGGAGCCAGAAGCCCCAGACCCCTTGAGGATGTGATCCTTGCCCGGGTACTGATTGACCAGCATTTCCAGCGCTTCATCAAAACCGGCTAGCTCGCCCGGATTCGCTGCGCTGTATAGCTTGTTGCCGTTGGCGTCCTTGGCAACCACCTTCCCCTCCTCAATGCCGAATGCCTTTCCGAAGTAGGCCTGCACCAGGTCAGGAGGAATCGCCAGCTTGTCCAGGGCGAACTTAGAACGTGCAAAGCTGCCGCCGATCATCTCGGCGTAGAGCTGCTGCTCCAGCTTCGATGATTGGCCTTTGGCCTCGTCCAGTTGGGTCTGGAACGCCTTGCCGATCTCGGTCTTCACCTTCTCGATTTCACCGGCATCCACCAGCTTTTTTGCATCGAGATTGGCGACAAGTTGCAGGGCCTTGAGCGCTTCGGCTGGGTCAGAGATGCCTTCAAAGCCCTTCAAAGACTTCTCAGCAGTCTCGGCCCGTTCGCGGTGTGATTTGGCCTCAGCATTCAAGCGAGTGATCGTTTGCGTAGTGCCGACCACATCAAAGGCCAGCTCCGAGCCATCGTCTTTTACGTAGACGGGCTTACCGTCCTGCACGACTACATGGCCTTGGTCATCAGTTTTCAGTTTCATAGGGTGACTAGGCCATCCGGCCTTATTGGTTGAGGGTCATCCGACCCATGTGCGCCCGCCTCCATCCGGTTTTGGGCATGAAAAAGCCGCCGAGGATTGCTCCTAGACGGCTAGAAAAATTAAAGCCAGCTCGTTAGGCTGGCTTGGTTTACTTGACAGGCTTCGGCTTTGTTCGCCTGGGCTTGGGTTCTTTTGCGATTCGCGGAACAGGCGGAATCATGTCTATCGTGATGCCTTGCTTCCAGCAGTGCGGGCAGATGCATTTCTCGATAACAGTTCCTGGGACTATTCGTCCAGCCTTGATCGCATCACCGCTGCGGATGGTCATCGTCTGCCGACCTCCACACCTTGAGCACTGGAGCAAACCTTCTGGCCGTTCCATAGCTTTGACACGCTCAACCAATGCCGTTTTGGCATCTGGTGGAGTCGGAGGGACAAGGGATAGCGTAGGCTTTTGGGTCACAGGCGAATATTACACGCCCGCTCTCTCAAAAGCCTTTGCGTCTCTTTGCCGTAACTGCTCCAAGGTCAGATATGTGCCTTTGTCGGTGTACATGTCATCAAGACTGAGTCCTCCATCGCGCAACAGCTTGCCTCTCGTCGGTCCGAGCACCTCATCCTGGCGCGCAGCAGACTGCCGCTTGATCCACTCAGAGAACGGCGTGTCAGCCGGGACTTGCCCATCCATTGAGGCGCGCGTCCTGTTAGACAGCTCCAAATCAGGCAAATCAATGCCCAATTCCTTGTTGGACTTCAGCACTGGAACCGAAGCACTCCGACAGCACCAATGCAGCCGCCCAGGCCCGCCACCCCAAGGAATCTTGTGGTTGATTGGCTTGTGCGTGTCGGGCGTGTAGAGCTTGGAATCGCGAATTCGACACATTTCCGAGGTTCGCAAATCGAGGGTCGCCGACCATTTGAGCGCCTTGATTACGTCCGAATTCCTCTCATACACCGCATCATGCACCGATCCTGCAGTGTGGCTGAGTGCTGTTCGCACTACTGCAGCCACATCGCGGCGATCCTTTTGGATGAATCCATCAGCGTAGCCCTTGGCCTTCGTCCCTCTCATCTCACGGATGATCTGATCAGTCGTCTTGCCCTCTACAAATCCTTGGGCAATCACCTGACGGACCCGCTTCATCTTGGCCGCATCTAAATCACTCCACACCTGCCGCAATAGCGATCCCTGGAAAGGGCGCGCCATCGCCGCTGCATAGACCTGTGCGACATTGACCGACGCGACACTCACGCCGACCGGCAGGAAGCTGGTCAGCATCTGCTGCTGATATGCGACCTCGTAGGCCACGAACTGCTTCAGCTCCTCGGTCAAATCACGCTCGGCTATGTTGTAAGCCTGAGTGTTCATCGCCCGGATGCTCGAAAGCAGCGCCTCCAGACGATCCATGCTGAATCCTGAAGGGGACATTTCCGAAAGGAGAGCAGCCAGCTCTGCAGCAAGCCTTGCATCTGACCTATTCAGCACTGCCATGATCTTGGCCAAGACTCTGTTGCCGTACTTCTGCAACTCGGTGGCATGCCTTATGGCCTCATCCTGAAGAAAGTCGTTCACGCTGGACATTAGGCGTCACCTATTGCGCCCAGCGCAGGCCCCTCCGCCTCGACACTAGACAATTCCAGTTTCACATCAAGATCAGGTGCAAGCACACCTCGGCGCTGCAGCTCTTTGAGCCCTGTTTCCTTCGAGATCAGCCCGGCCTGGACCATTGCAACAATCAGCTGTGCTGATGCGTCGCTGAGCGTCGCGGCCCCAAAGTCCTTGAAAAGGGATACGGAACCACCTTCACCAGCGCCAATCCAATCTGCAGTGAACTGCAAGCAGCGATCCAGCACATCCTCAAAGTCCTCAGTGAGGCTCTGCAGACTGGACTTGTTGGCCTCTGCATCGTTACTGGCCTCCGTTGCCGTGCGCTGTCCAGGCTTGGCCACCAACAACTCAGCACCGGTCTGGATCATCTGATCCTCCAGCGCCTCCAACTCGGTGCGGCCTACAGTCACAGACTCTGCAGAACCTTGTATCACCTCGGCCTTGGCATCCTTATCCCCGAATCTCAGCGCATACGCTGCTCCAGCTGATGGGGTTTGCAGTTCGCCCTCGTCTACGCCGGTGAACACCAGCAGACGTTTGCGGGCGAAGCGCACTGAATCATCCTGATCCGATTGCTGCTGCCAGTGCTTGACGTTCAGGTAAGCCAAATCCTTGAGCGGTGGCCTGCCCTCGGTTGGGCCGATCTGTCCAGCCACAAGCAAGGCGAATGGGATGTAGCTCAGGGTCGTTGTGCCAGTACTCTCGATCTCCCAGCCACTGGAAGTCTCCTTATGCACCTCCCAAGAGCCAGGGCGAAGTACCCGGACTCGCTTGACCTGCTGGCTGCCGTAATCTCCGTCTTCTTCATCCGAGATTTCCAGCAAGCGAACCATCACCAGTTCTAGGCCGTTTTGCCCCTTCTTGTAACGAACACCCAGGATCTGGTTGTGCTTGTATTGCACCCAGTACGGGCGAGCGCCCATGGCCTTTTCGTCAGCCTGAGTTCGGTTCTCTCCGTCGGTCTTGGTGAAGTCAACCAAGACACCTCCAAAGCCATGGCTCACGAGCTCTCGAAACACCTTCGATGCAAAAGAGTGCAGCGAAGCGCCGTTGTCATCGATGTTGGGCAGATAGTCCTGAACTTGGACCGGAACATTCTTGCCGACTGTGATTTCCTTGGAAAACGGCTTGCCAGCCATTACTGCCAGAGTGCGCTCAAATGCTGGGAACAGGGTCGATGTACTCAGTCGGTACTGGTAATCCGCATCATCCTCTCTGGGTTGTTGCGGGAGATACTTCTTTGCCTTGCGCATTGCCGGAGTTCCCCCCAGCAGAGCGTCAATGACAGCCCAATCCTCGACCATTCGAGCAATCGGCGCGTCCAATTGGTTGACTTGAATAGCCATAAAAAAGCCGCCAAGGTTTCCCGGGCGGGTTCGTTTTAGTTGATGCTGAGTTACCAGCGGAATGCTTCTACCTTGGCGGCTCGTTTCACAATCGGCCACTTGTTGGCAATCACATATCCCGCAGCGTCGATAACGTGATCCACGCCGCTCGATTTGTCCGGCACGCCGTTCTTGTCGTAGGCCTGCTGCTCCAACGCATCGGTCAGCTTGGGACATCGGGCGGTGTTGACCAGGTAGCGCCGTTCGCCCTCTCCATTCAGGATCAGGGCATTCACCGCGTTCACTCGGTCCACCACTGCGGGGTTGGTTGAGTTCACCCGCACCGTAAGGTCATGCGCCTTCAGAATGCTCAAGTCCGACTCGGTCGCGTTCTTGCTGCTCGCGTTTTGTCCGGAGGCATCAGGAAACACCTGAACAGCGTGGCCCTTGGCCTTGTACCGCTCGTTGAACAGCTTCGCCATGTAGGGCGTATCGCGCCCGTCCGTAATCTCATCCACCGCCACCGGCCAGCCATCGCGCAGCACATAGACCACTGCGGCCATCGCCAGGCGGTTGAAGTCCATCCCGATCAGGAGAGGCTCACCGGCTTGCAGCGATGCATCGGAGTGGTTCAGGCGGCGGTCAAAGTCTGGGTAGACACTGCCCGCCGTCAGGTTCGTGAACTGACCGCGCAGATAGGCATCAATCAGCTGCTTGGGGTAGCTCTCATAGAGCGACTGGATGTAGTCGTCTGGCAAGTTGGCCGCGTTGTCGAACGTGCTGGCCTGGACCATTCCATAGAGCTTGCCTAGTGCTGCGCGCTCTTGCGGCTGCTTGTGGAACCGCTGATAGACGAACTTGAAGCCCTCAGGCGTCGTCGTCACATCGATCCCGTTTTTCAGCCCGTCCACCTTGTAGCGCATCCGGGCAATGATCTTATTCCAGGCCTGCTCAGCCTTGACCGCCTGCATCACATCCAGCTCATCGACCAGCGCATGGCCGATCTTGAAGCCCACAATGTTGGACGGCTTCTCCATTGACCGGCAGATGATCGTCGTCCGGTACTGCGAGCCGCTGAACAGGTGAACTTCCTTGTTCGCCTCCTTGATGTCAGCCTTCAGGCCCCAGTCAAACGCGACTTCGTCAATCGTCGGAAAGAAGATGTCCCGGATCTGCGGATAGGTCGGCGCAAAGTAGCCCTGATTGACCTTGGGCCACTCCCAGGCATTGCGGCACGTTGAAGCGCATCCGGCCCAGGTCTTGCCCGAGCCGAACCCAGCGACGTATGCGCGGTATTTATGAGGCAGCTCCAGGAACCGAGCCTGCGGAATGTTCAGGCTCGGCATGCTTTCTTGCGTCCTTTACTATCACATCGATCTTTACTGGAACGGGTTGGGCGTTCTCGCCCTCTCCGCCCTCGTCCGGCTTGTCGCGCCATTTCTGAGGCTGTCGGTTCTTTAACCAGAAGATCGCAGCCGTCGTGTCTGGTGGGTAGTGCTTGACCATTGGAGTGATGACAATCTCGCCGTTTACCGCCCGAATGTCATCCTCAGGGTGCTCATACCCGATTGCCCGGTGAAACAGCTTCGCTGCCACCTCAGCATCGACCAGATCCTTGCCCCCCTTTAGGGACTCCGAAAACTCGGGATGGGCGGTCTTCCATAGGTTGAAGGTGCTCTCAGCCACGCCAAAAAACGAGGCCATTTCCTTGTCTGTCATACCGAGCATGCAGAGCTTCTTCGCTTGGCCTGCATACTCTGGCTTGTACTTGCTTGGCCGCCCAATAGCCATCGGCTCGGCCTTCTTTGGCTTTGCCATAGGCTCTCCATACATCTGGAGCGCCATTAGTTAGCGCATCCACAATTGTCAAAAAGTGTCAATCATCACATATGATTGATTCTGATCAGTATGATCAGTTCTGACGAAGTAACGTCATTTATTACTAAATCATCAATTAATAGTTACTGACATGGCAAATTTCACTGATACCTTGAACGACCTAATGTCCCTCGATGGCGCGCAATGCGCTGCAGTTGTGGACTACAACAGCGGCATGACACTTGCGAGCGCTGGCTCTGGTGTGGACATGGAACTGGCCGCCGCTGGCAACACCGAAGTGGTGCGGGCCAAGATGAAGACCATGAAGGCCCTGGGCCTGAACGAGAACATCGATGACATCCTGATCACTCTGGGCAAGCAGTACCACATCATTCGCCCATCCGAAAAGATCCAAGGACTTTTCCTGTATTACGTGCTGGATAACAAGCGTGCAAACCTTGCGCTGGCCCGCCGCAAAGTGGCAGATGTTGAGTCCACGATGACCATGTAAAAGCTGAACAGCTTGATGGATAGAACGGGCTATAAGCCCGTTTTCTTTTATCGGGTCGCAGGGGATAGGCTCCAAGTGTGTAGGTCGCGTGTGCGGAAAGCCTGCCCTGCGGTAATCAATCCAGGTTGTAGTACCGATCTTCGCCAGTCAGCATGAGCATTTCACGAGCTTCACTACGCTGGAGACCTTGATAGTCCTGCTCGAAGTTCACGAAGGCGATGCCCTCATGCTCTGTGGCAGCCTGATGCTGTTTTGACCATCCGGCCCTGCATGCAAGCAACCGAGCCTCTGCCTCACCCAACTCAGGGCACAGCCACAGGGCTATCTTTCGTCTTAGGCTCATCGCATAGCCCTCCGTCCAACGTCGTGCCACTGAACGGTGCCGCCAACCCGTACACAGAAGATCTGTTTTGGCTTGATGTTCTGAATCTGCTGAGACTCCACCACATCGATTTCAGCCTGCACCTTGTCCATAAAATTGCTGGAAACCAGATCATTCAGCGCGGCCTCCAATTCACGGGCAGCCTTGCTAGCTCGCTCCATCTTCTCCATTAGGTTGTCTGGTATCAGGCTCATGGCTTCACCCCCATTGCAATCAAGTCCCGCTCATTCAACAGGACGTATCGACGCTGCAGGTTTTCTTCCTCGTCGCCAACACTGCACCAGCCAGAGGCCGGGGCCTTTACGCACTTGAAGGTGGCAATCACACCATCTGCACTTGCATAGGTGACTTGCTGCACATCGTCACCGCATCGGCTGGCATACTCGCCTGCCTTGAACTGGTGGCGATTGGGGAAGGTCAGCACTAGACTCAGGCCCAGCGCCTTGCCGAAAAATCGCTGCACAGTCCGGTTGATTGCCCGGTGAACAATGTCTTCCAGCTTGCGTGCCTGGATTCTTGCGCCCATCAGGGCATATCCGCGCTTCCGGATTGACGCCGCCGAAGTCATGACTGCCTCCCGTAGCAGTGGAACAAGCAGGGCTTGATGCCTCCGCCATAGATCGGGTGGATCGCATCGAAGTGGATAGTCTCCCGGTCAACTGATCCCTTGTGATTCAGGCGCAGTGGCTGCTTGGCAACCACCACCGCACCTGTCTCTGTGTTCACCATGAGCACCTGCTTGAGCTGCTCCTTGGTGTCGACATCAAATACCGTTGCGCGGTCAACATTGCGCGAGGTGTATTTCATCGCGCCTCCTGCCAAAAGAAAAGCCAGCACTTGGCTGGCCTTGGAGTAGGTTGCCCGACGGATGTACCTACCGGGTCGTGATCAATAAAACTGCCTGATCAATGCGACATCTGTTCTTAGTAAAGTGTCACGATGTCATGGCTTTGCCATGTCACGCCCACATGTGAGCGCGCATTCAAGTTGTAGTTACCGGGGCCAGTGTTCGGCCAGCGCAGCTTCATCATCTCGGTCTGGTTGAACACTCCTCTCAATTGATAGTGATCGACATTTGTGCTGATTCTGTCGGCTGCAGACAGTCCTGCGTTGTACTCAGCAATGATATTTGCCAGGTTTTGCCGAGTGATGCAGGTGTGGAACCACACGTTTTGACCTAATGCGTTGCTAGTAGCTGTGGCGCCAAGAATTGCCTCATTACTGTGAACTTGCGGTGTTGTGAATCTTGCACCATTCCACACACCTGTGTAGACATACTTGCCAATCTCCGAGCCGCCTGAGCCTTCCCACTTCCCCTCTTCTCGATTGGCCCAAAGTTTGATTGTCAGGTTGAACCCTTTGTTCAGAGATGTATCAAGGAGAAAAACCGACCAGTAAGACTGAACGGCCTTATCTGATTCGCCACTCCAGTAGTTCATCGTATAGACAGTGCTCAGACACACTTGCGCTGAAGGCGACAAGGACCAATTGTTTGTGATGTTGTTGACATCTCCACCGAAGGCAGCGTCAATCTTGGTATCAGTGTTCAACATGTCCAAGCCGACCTCATTTAGAGGATCGGCGCTTGAGCGATAGCTATTCAAGAAGTAAGCTGCCTTGCCATCACCCATTTGAAAGGCTGTGCTGCCATAGCCATTCACTTGACGCAGCACTTGATTGTTGGCGGTGAAGGGAATGCCTGCATTCGTGAAATCGTTCACATTCCAATTCGTGCTTGGGGTAAAGGTAGTCGCATCGGCATACCCGTGATTGAACAGAAAATAGCCCTTGGGTTGATGCGCCTTGCCAACTGTATTGTTGTACTCAGAGAGCGAACTACGATGCCAAATGGCAGACTGCGCATACGCAGATAGACCATTTACCGACAGCACCAGTACTGCAACATGTGCGATACCCTTTAAATATTTCATAATGATGTCTCTTCTCCAATTTCTGAGTTTTCAATCTTCCAAGATCACTCAATTGATAAATCTCGGTGGATAGGAAGCGGATATTTCGATGTTCCCCGCGTCTTTGAGGATACCTGCTCCACAGCGGAATTCAAGCTCAATCAAAGCCACAGGGAAGCACTCTCAATTAACCGACTTTAGTTAACCCAGGTGCAGAACATCACTTCGTTGTAGGTCATGCCAAACTGCCCCATCGGCAACGAGCGGAAGGTTGCAGAATCAACTGCATGTTCCGGCTGGATGCCAATGTTGGTCACCTTGTAGTTGGAGACATCCAAGGACATGTTCGCGATGTCATTGAGCTCCTCTACCACAGCCAAGTATGCGTAATACGCAGTGGTAGGCTGCCCGTTATGCGCCGCCAGTTCTGCCGCCGCTTTGGCTTGATACTCAGGAATTTTGTCGGATCCCATCTGCCGGTAGGCAGTGATGAGATTGCGCAGATTTTGCTGTGTGATGGTCCCTACGCGGATCCTTGCCTGGCTATTGAGATCACCTGTGCTCTTCGAATCCCCATAGTTGTCCACAAAAGTCGAGTGGCCAAGGTCCGCTCCCGCATATGGCATCAGGTAGGCCAGTGAACCATCAGGGTTGTAGATCGGGGCAAATCCTGTGTACTCGCCAACGATTCGACCTGGGCGTGAGTCCCAGTCGTTGATCATCAATGTGATGCTTCGATTGATGGACTTGTCATAGATGATCAGTGTGATGTACGAGTATGCACAGTAATCAGGCAAGCCAGAATAGAAATACCCGAACGTCTGACGATACCGGAAGTGAAAATCCTTCGTACCCTCCCAGTTGAAGACCTGATTGCGAGGCTCATCACCGAACGACATGCTGTTGTAGAACTGATTCTGGACCAGCTTTGTCTCGAAGCCGTTTTGCCAAAAGGACAGAATCCCGTCCCCGATAGAACAACCAGTTGTACCTGGCACATCCGGCACCGACTTGGCTTGATATGTACTAGTGGGCGGGTGACCTGAATAAGTGTATGGGCTCATGTTCCAGCCCGAATATGGAGTCAGGTCGTTAGGGCCCGATCCGTTGTCCCACATATGGAGCTTATTGGGCGCAGATCCACCTGGGAGATGATTGGAGATGGGGCCCTGCAGATCCACTGCAGAAGACATGTGTTCAATTACTTGTGTTGGCATTAGAGCGCTCTTTCTTACTGGTTAAAGAGAAAGGCGCTCCTGGGCGCTCTGCGTAGGGGTGCTCGACCCTCAAGGAATTTAGAGTCCCACAACGAGGACACTTGATCTCAAGCTGCTGAAAGACTCCAACAGCCAATTTGCGCTTGCAGTTCGCGCATCTGACTTCTTGCATGTGCGGCATAGTCCATAATGGCCCTCACCTAGCTAGGTGGCAGGGTCTTAGGTCAATGCCGTGTGCACTCACGGCGGAGGCGTTTGTCTGGGTGTTAGCGCACCTTTTCATTCGCCCTGTCTTTTTTCGAGCTCGGAAGCTCAACGCAAAAAGCCCGCTGGAGCGACCTAGCGGGCTTTGTTGTTTGCGATGCTGGGATTCGAACCCAGGCAGACCGACGCAGTGGCTCTAGTCGCCCCGTCAATCCTCTTGATCTAGTCACCCTTCAACCTCTCGGGCACATCGCGTAATTCGTTCACAGAACGACAAGATCGCCCGCAAGCCGCTGCTTGGCGGAGAAGTAGGCTCGTGAGGCCTCCTGTGGGCACTTGAATACTCCAATCCGGTGTATCTTGCCTTTCCACCATATTTGCGCCCGATACCTGCTGCCGTACTGACTCACCCCAAGATATCCGCTTTTGTTGCGCCTGTTTGGGCGTCGTCGATTGTGCTGATTTTCAGACAAAGAAACGACTCGCAGATTTGACCAGCGATTGTCAGACTTATCACCGTTGATGTGGTCAACCTCGAACTCATCACCTGGAAGAACATCTGTCATGTAGAGCACCGCCATACGCTGAGCGTACTGTTGGCTGCCCAATACCGAAAAGCGTACATAGCCTGCGCTCGTCAAAGCAACTGATATCGCTCCACCCTTATGGCGAGTAAATATGCCAGTTTCTGGATCGTAAGTGCCCCAGGCCCGCAACTGATCACCTGAAATCCGACGAGTCATAGGGCACCTCAAAAAGTTAAAGAGCCCTTTCGATCTACCCGCACGGGCAAGGGCTGTCGTTCGCTCTGCAAGCACCCCGTGAGCTTGGGGAAGGAGATGCCACTCCATCAAACCACTCTGGAGTGGGCCGCGCTTGCTGCAGCTGGAAATGAAAAAAGGAGCCGAAGCTCCTAAGTACATTTTGATGAAGAAGACTGTCAACCCCACGGCAACTTGCGCCCCAGAGCATCAAGAGCTTCCTGCCGCTCGTCTTCAACTTTTCTGAGCATGCCAAGCTCAGCAACCTCCGCATCAGCTGCTCCGGCCATTTCCGTCTTTTCAGCAACTACATCTAGTTCTGATTCCTGGATCAGCAATGTGCGGCTCCAAACCTCGCGAGTTGAATGTTCCATACAAACCTCCGGCCTGGCACTGGGAGCAAGGATTTACTCCCACGCCTTCACAGTACGCTCGTTTCCGACAATAAACCGGATGTAAGTGACTTATTACCCATCCACGAAGCACACATGGTCAAAAAAGAAAGCTCCACACTAGACAGGGCTTGGATCTGGAGTTCTAACTAAAGCAAATCCTTTTTTGGCAAAGGTTGCAGCGGCCTCCAATCAACATTCACTAGGTTTTTGTCTACTGGTGCGGCTGGCCTGCCAAGCCATGCAGACCCATCATCTGCAACAGCGATATAGACCACCGGCTTATCTGGCGCATAACTTAGCGCCTGTAGAGAAACAAATTTCCTATCTTGTGCCATGCATGACTCCTGTTGAGAAGAGTCACTTCTAACACATTCCATCTGATCTACCCACCACCCGAGGCGCACGCCAGGGAGAAAGTGTGATGGGCAGATGGGATGACTCGGGCTGCTGGTGACGGTTCCAGCGACTACCTCAGCCGTGCACAGCCAAGTTCGTCCGTCTATAAACAACCAGGCTACCCACCTCCCGAAGCAGTGGTTACTGGCACCTTTCTTCATCACAACTGCTGACTGTGGCCCGCCAGGATCTCCCTGACTGTGTTGCTGCTGGGGCGGGTGCAGTGCTACCAGCGCCAACCACCCTCTAGAAGGATGTCAATCAGCATGTGTGATGGCCCTGATCTCTCAGGGCGCGGCTTCCCATCGTGGGCCTGCCATGTTTCTATGGGATGTTTCTTCTGAATCTTGGGAGGCCTAAGCACAGCCCAAACTGATTCATGATCAAACTAACGCAGTACGAACGTTACCACAGATAGAGGCAAAGCACAAGCATTTAACGCAACAGCTTGAACATTCGCCCGCAATGGGCTGAACGGCAGGCCCTCACATGGTCAATCAGCGCCTGGGTGGTCTTGCAGACAGGCTCCTTTCGGAACTTCTCGCCTTTGCACTTGGGGCATGTGTGCTCCTTTTCCTTCCTGACCACAACCCCAGCCCCTTGGCAGACCCTGCAACGAGGATCAAGCAACCACTCGACCGCCGCAACAATGGCATCCGTCCCGCCTGCCAATCCCTTGCTCTCCATGTGGTGCAGCAGCGCGGCATACACCCGGGTCATATCCTCCTTGGTCGGCTTGGAGATCAGGCGCAGGTAGTGGGCAGCCATATTGCGGGCGCTCATGCCACTGGCCTTGATCACATCGACCTGACCAATCTTGTGGGGCTCGTCTGCCAGGCAAGAGGCCAGCGATGCGGATAGGTAGCGTTCTTCAATCATCAGGCTCTCTCTTTCTTCAATTCGTTGGTCTTTGCTCTGTACTCGTTGCGGAGGGCTGTCAATTGATCCATGTCGTAATGCTTGGCTGGGTGCGGGCCGTTGAGCCAGTCAACTAGCTCTTGTCCCTCAATCTCTGCCAGGTTCGCCTCAAAGCTCGCCGCTACGGTGTATCCCTTGCGGGCGTACTTCCCTGAGCCCGCGTTGCAAGACTTGCATTGCAACCAGATATTCAAGGGCTCAAGAGCTAGTTCTGGATATGCTCCCTTGCTCTTGAAGTGGCCTCCATCCCAGTAGCCTCCAGGACGCCATGGGCCGGACTCCACCTCTTCACGAGAACGCTTGCAGCTAATGCAGCCCCGACCCTTAGCCAACTCTTCTAGACGGCGGAAGGCTTGGATTGCTACCTTCGCCTCTGCCAGCACCTCATTGCGGGTCTTCAACGCTCCCTTGCGGCGCTTGGTTTCGGCTCGCTCTACCTTTGCTGCAGCCCGGGCGCGCTTGGCTTCCTCTCGCTCCTTCTTGGCGGCTTGAGCCTCTGCCCACGGCTCGATGCAGTCGGGGTGGATGCGCTGGCCTGTTTCAAGCTTGGCTTTGCAGTGGGGGCAGCGGGTTCGCTTGAACGTCAAGTCACCACCTCCATCACGGCAACGCCAGCTGCGTAGGCCTGCCGCACCATATCGGCAGTTCCATTTCCACCCGGGAAGGCAACCAATCCATCAATGCCACACGCGACCATCTCAGAATTGCGAATTGGCCCAGCTCGCCGACCATGCTTATTCCAGGCCGCAGGAAATGCCCGAATCTGAACGCCTTGGACAATAGCCCATGCAGCAGCCAAAGAGTCGGCCCCTGATGCGTCACCATGCACAAGCAGCGTCACTGGACGCTTTGAATGCACGCGATCCAAAGTGCTAAACACTCGCTCACGGTCTTGGTAGTCTCGTCCGCCACAGACGCACAGCACAAAGCTAGTCATCCCAACCCTCCATTGCTTTGAACTGCACTCCATGGGTCGCGCCAAAGGCGTAGAGCCATTCAATGAAAGCAGCGCCAAGCTTTTTGGTAAAACCGCGAGACTGCGTGCCCAACACCACGATTTCTTTATGCAGTCCGCGCCCCATACGCAGGTCGCCGAACTTCGCCCATTCGTCTGCCAACTCTTCTTGTGTCTCAATCTTGAAAGCTGAGATCAAGATGCGCTTTGCATCGTCTGGATCGGACAAGTCGCCGCCTATGTGTGCCGCGATCTGCGCAATCAGCCCGTGGTAGTGCCGGTTCTGCGCATCGCTGCGCTTCTCTGGCCGAATCTCTAGGGTGAGACGGCGTCCGTCCTTGATCCAGCCCTTGACCACCGTCCAGGCATGCAGGATTGCGATGTGGGCTTGGTTGGTCTCCCACAGGGAAAGGCTGATGCGCTCAGTCATCGCGCACCTCCAGTCAGCCAGTCTTGGTACGCATCTGCCGGGGTGTATCCCAGGCCGACGAACCCGCGCAGCGCCGACACCAGGGCGCAGTGCCAGATGCCGTTGCTCTTGATCAGTTTTGGCTTCATGCGATCTCCTTCACTGGTACTGGCGCCCATTGCAGGGTTTCGTCTTCGCCGTCGTTGTCTCGGATAGGGCGGAGCTGCGCATCTCTGATTACGTTGTTCTCGAACCCTGCGATATTGGGAAGCATTGTGTCGGTCTCCCATGTGTCACAAAGACCAAATCCATTCCACCTTTTTCCTCCCGGAACAAGCCGTATACAGCGAACAATTTTTCCCTCGTTGCCAGCAAAACTCTTGATGACAATCGCCAAATCTCCAGGTTTGCAGTTCATCCCCTCACCCCTTCCTGTTTGCACTTTCCACAGCCCATGCACCCTGCTTTGCCAGCCGCCTGATTTCCGCCTCCGAGTGGCCGAATTCCAGCCACCTGGCCAGAATCTCCCGGCACCGCTGAACCTTGGCATCTCGACCGATCAGCAGAACCCGCTGCGTGCACTGGATTGCTCTTGCTCCACACCACAGGCACGCTGGGTTGAACATGGATCTCTTCGCCGGGTCGGCTTGGTGCTTTGAAATTGCTTGGCATTGGGCGCAGCTCATTCATGCCATTGCCTTTCCATACTTGCGGATGAACTTTCCAGCGAAGCAGACCATGTAGCCCGCCTTCTCCTTGTGCTTGAACTCACAATTCCAATCGTCCGAAGTGCCAGAGACCAAGGAATTGACCTTCACAATGGCACCGCTTGGGAGCGTGTAGATTTGGTGCTGTTTGATCATTTCTGCTCCTTATTGCGGTTGCGATAGCTGTCCCAGGTGAACGGAATGACCGCCCCACCGTCTTCACGAAGGCGATCCATGACACGCTCTCCGAGGTATGCGGCCACCTCATGCTTGTTCAGGTTGGACAGGAAGATGGTTGGGCGGCGCTTCTCGTAGCGGTCGTTCAGCACGTCGAAAAGCATGTTCTTCTCGAAGTCCGAGCCGTACTGCACGCCCACCTCATCAAGGATCAGCAGATCAGGGGCTACCAGCGCCGCAATGGCCTGGGATTCGCTCTGCTCACTGCCCTTAGCCCAGGTGTCCTTGATTGACCGGATGGCGCGCATCACCGTGATGAACAGGACATCGGCCTTTTGAACCTGCATGGCTTTGCGGCCAATACCGATTGCAAGATGGGTCTTGCCGGTGCCGGGCTTGCCGATGAAAACTGCGCTACGGCCCGACTTCATGGTTTTCTCGATGTCGGCGGTGTAGTCCAGCGCAAAGTCCAATGCCTTGCGCTGGCCCTCGTTCTCTACCTCGAAGTTTTCCAAGGTGCGGTCATGGAAGCGCTCGGGGATACCAGCACGGCCAAGACGGGCGATGTGGTTGCTATGGGCAATCCGCGCATACATCGCCTCGCGTTCGCGCTTCTCCGCTTCTTCGCTCTCAGCACGGCAAGTTGGGCACATGGCAAAGCGGCCCGGGATCAGTTGCTTGGCCTGGTACTCGCCGTGCTTGTCGCAGTTGCGAGTTGCAAACACTGGCTCGCCAACTTGCGGGTTACGGGCGGCAAAGTCGTCGGCCCGGCGGATCAAAGATTCGATGGTTTGCATCACAGAGCCTCCACGCCAGAGCCGTAGTCCTTGGCATCAAAGTTTTCAGATTTCGGTGCTCGAGAACCACCAGAAGCAGGCGGTGGCAGGGCTGCAGCGAGCCATTCCAGCGGCTGCAACGGCTTGGCCTTCGCACAGTCACGCAGCTTGTCAATCAAGGCATCGTCACCATGCGCCTTGCGCAGTCCACCAAGGAAGGAGCGGGCCTGCTTTTCGGCAGTGCCAGCGTTGACCAGCATGGAGAGCCCGTAGCCAAAAATGATTTCAGCTGGATCAGTGATCTTTGGCGGCTTGCCGCCCGTAGCTTCAGCTACGGAATTAATAGAAGATGAAGAAGAAGATGAAGGGGAGGGTTCTTTTTGAACATCTTGGGGGGTTTCTAGGGGGGTTATTTCTCCAATGCTTGTCTTAGCTGGACGGCCACCTTTAACCCCGTGAGATGCCCCCTTCTTTCCATGCTCTGCCCCCTTGACGCCATTGGCAGCACGGATGTTCCGAAGCTCTTCATCGCGCACCATGCGACGGCTGAATATGATTCCATCCTCACTGCGGGAGAGAACACCAGCCTCCTCGATTTCACGCAGCAGCTTTGTCACAAGTGCAGGCGTCTCGCCAACGATGCGGGCCAGTTGCGCTGGCGTCATAGCCTTGCCATTGATGGACAGAAAACCATATCGCTCCGATTCGTGCGCAATGCACAGCAGCTCCATCCAAAGACCGCGCGCAGCCAAAGAGCAAGCCGCAAGGGCTGGATCTTTGCGCCAGTCAGCTGGATAGAACTGGAACGATGGGCGTTTTACTGTTGCCACTTTGGGGCTTGCCTCTATGGGTGGGAATTGATAAACTTGCGCTAATGCCATTTGAGTTGCTCACTTACTTGGTCAATGAAGCCCGCACGGTTGCCGCCGATGCGGGTTTTCTCTTTTCTTTCCTGCTTATTCATGGCGTGGACTCCAATTCGGCGACACGGCAAAGATGAAGTAACGCCCGTCCTTGCCTTCCAGAGTCACGAGCCCTTCGCTACGCAGGATTGCCAGTGCATTGCGGACCGTGTTTTCATTGGCGCCCAGGTGAAGCGCCAGACCCTTGCTGGTTTGCTTGCCATACAGGTAGAGGGCGGCAAGAACCCGATCAGCCATGGTCATTTGCTTAGGCTTGATAGGCGTTTTGCTGCAAGACTCATTGGTTTCTTTCTTGCCAAACAGTGCCTGCCAGATGTTCTTGAGGAAGTTCATTTAGATGCTCACCTTTCTGATGCGTTGGGTCTTGAGGGTTGATTCCAGGGCCTTAGCCCCGCTTTCGATGTAGTAGCCGTGGTATCGAGGGTTGCGGCCTACTGACTTGAGGATTCGAGGTGGTTTGAAGTGGGTAGCGATTGATTGCCTGGGAATTGAGAAGAGGTTGGTTTCCATAATTTCTGAGTAACTGAGAAGTACCGAGCTAGTGCATCCAGGAGAAACGGAAGAGTCGTGCAATGGGGGTCATCGCAACACCCTTTTCAAGCCTGTCTTCAAGCTCCAGGAGCATTCGCTTAGCAGCTTCTTCGAATGAAACGCCTTCGCTGAATGCTTTGTTTTTGATAGCGCGAATCTGTTGAGGAGTCGCGCCACTGAGATCCAGAGGCATAGGGAAAATGTGCATGTGATGTCTACATAGGCTTGGGTTGATGAAGTAGCGAAAACCGGGATCAGGCGGTGCACATAGCACCAAAAGACTTCCTGTCAAGCTGGCGGAACGAAATAGGATTTCGCTCATGCTCCATCTCATCAGCAAGCTTCAAGAGCGCATCTCGCAAGGCAACAGCAGTCGATCCACCGTTGGACAAGCGCTTAGCCAGTCGCAACAGCTTTTCCTCTTCCTCTTTGCTGCCTCTCAACATGCAAATAGGAACGCGGACAAGGTCGCGGTTTTCGTAGGCCATGGTGTGTTCTTCCTTTCTCTTAAAAAACACGAAGTTGAAATTGGGTTCGGTACTTGTGACTCAGACCAGCTGTGCCAGGTCTGTGTTTGTCACAGGCAGTGGGATATGGGTGCCTGCCCTTCCTTGAGCTATGCTGGGAGTTGCTACACATCCAGTAATCAGAGCCTTAAGGAGGGCAGACATGAAAGCGAAGAAGTTTTTCGAGGACAACATCAGCCGCCTTTCGCCGCAGGCAGATCCACTGAGCTGGAATCTGAATCACGGCCTAGTTGCGCTTGCACAGCAACAAGAGCAACTCGAAGCCACATTGCTTGCAATGAAGCGTCAGCTGCAAACAGTCGAGCAAGAGATTCGACGGTTGAAATCTCAGTAGCAGTCAAACCCAATTGCCATGAGGCATTGGTTGGCGTGGATGAGCGACGCTCCATCTCCGCTTCTGCACGGGCGGAGTCGATCAAGCCCTTCGTTTCAGCACTGGTGGTGATGCGAATTGCCTGTGCTCCACCGCTGATGCGGCTGTTTACTTGGCGCAGCTCCAGCAAAATCAGCACGAGCAGTTCTTTTTTAGACTTGCACATCAATTCCAGCCACTGCTTGTTGTCCATCGCTGGAATGACGCGCTCGCCAGGGTTGTTGTCTTGGGGGTCAACCATGGGCCACCTCCTTTTGCTTGGGGGTGAGCTCGGGCCAGATCAGCTGCCAGTCGTTGGGGCGGAGGTCTTGGCGAGTGACAGCGCCCTTGGTGGCGAGCTCAATCGAAACGCAGTGCCTAGGCGGCACGGGGCGCAGACCTTTGATCCACTGATTCACCGCTGCAGCTGTCACGCCAAGTTGGCGAGACAGAGCGGCTTGCCCCCCAGCGATTGCACAAGCAGACTGTAGTTGGTTCATGGCAAAACTTTAGCATTGCTAAGCAAAAATAGCAAGCCATGCTAAATATTTATTTCTATAGCATTGCTTTATGCTAAAAATTTGGACAGTTGAAGAAGAGGCCGAACACCTTCGCCAACGCTTTGCGGGGGTGAAAAAGGCCGCTTTTGCTCGCGACTTCAAGGTGCCGGGTGGAGCATCTATGCTGTCGCAGCACTTGAGCGGTCATCGGCCAATGAACTTGGCTGCGGCAACTGCTTATGCAAATGGATTTGATGTAAAGCTTGAGGAAATCAGCCCACGTCTTGCCATAGAAGTGAAAGCGGCTTCCACTGCCACTAGTGGAGCGGTAAGCATCACTTCACTTGCGCCCATCCCAGAGCCTGGCGCGCCTGGAGTCCAGATCCCCCTATTGGCCAATGCTGCGAGCATGGGTCCGGGAGCAGATGTTGAACATGACGATGTACTAATTGGCGCTATCACTGTCTCACCTGAGTGGCTGGACAAACGCATTCGACCAACAGCGTTCGACGCGCTTCGATTCATCCATGCATATGGCGACTCAATGTCGCCAACTTTTGAAGATGGAGACATCCTCTTGGTAGACACAGGCCGCCGAGATCCTTCTGTCGCAGATGGGGTTTACGTTCTCGCAACAAGCAAACGCCTGTTCATCAAGCGTGTCACCGAGAGATTTGATGGCAGCCGAATGGTCTCCAGCGACAATAAGAACGTAACTCTTGTGCAAGAGCTCAATGGAGACCATGAAATAAATGTTCTTGGGCGCGTGGTTTGGGTCTGGAATGGCAGGAAACTTTGATTTGCGAGGGGATATGAAGAAGGTTGCAATAGTTTTGGCTGCTATCACCGCTCTATTGGGATGTGCTGCTAACTACAATGGCGGCATCTCAATTGCTGAGCAAAAGAGGATTGAGGCTGAAGTGGAGGCGACAAGGAATGCTGCTGAAGCTAAGTTTCCACTTTATGTGCAGGCATGCAAAAATGAGTTCCCCGATGCTTGGGACACTCATAATGATGGCATCCAAAATCTCTCTGGACAGTATGCAGTAAACATAGCCATGATATCCAGGGGTCAAAAAATCGTTTGCTCAGTTGGGAGAGATTCGCTTCAGGTAGAGCGAGTTTTCACTGGAGCAAGGACACTGAATCTCAGTGAATACAAAGCGGAATTAGAAAAGAATCCAAAGACGCTCGCGAGGCCGGGAAATGAAGCATATATTGAGCCTGACCCGCCAGAGAATGACCCTCGCCTTTCATATAAGAATGTGAGAATTGGCGACTCAATAGCGCGCTTTAAATTTAAGATACCGCTCTATGCCTGTCGCGAGTCCGCTTGTTCGTTTCTCCAGTCGTCTTGCGAAAGCAGCTTCTCTTCTGCCCCTAGAGCCTCATCTGCAGAGTGCGCGCTAGGCACTTCTTATGGCGGGGCAACACCCAAATACGGGTATGCGACCTTCTCCGAGGGGAAACTTTCATCAGTTTCATTGACTATCAGCACTGACCAAATGGCCGTGCTCGACGCGACCCTTACACAAAAGTATGGGAAGCCGGTCAAGATTGACTCTACACCATTCATGAACAAGATGGGCAACAGCATTCCCAATGCAGAGAAGACGTGGATTGTTGAGGGCGAGAAATTGGTCCTGACTTACCGTTCGTCTGTGGTAGATGAGGGGAAAGTGGAAATATCAGGAAGAGTCGCAGATGCTCAACGGAAGGAAGATCTCGAGAAGCGGCTTAAAGCCAACACTAAAGACTTTTAATTGCCCTCCTCCAACAGCTGTAAGCTACCGTAAGGATTGAACCGATAGAATGTTGTTTTTTGTTACAGCAAGCCGTTGCACAACGGCTTAAGGAGACAACATGTATTTCATGGGAATTGTTTCGATCATCGGAGCTTTGGTTGGCGGCATCACTCTTGTTTTGGGGTTCATGGGTGCGAAGAGTGCTCCACAAGAGGCGGCGGCTGCTGCTATGGCAGTAGCTTTTGCTGTTGTGCCATATGTGATCTTTCGGGTACTGCAGCTTTCAAAGCAGATGAAGGACAGCGAGTCCATTCGGTACTCCCTCGATGCCATCAATCGCCGAGACGAAGCTAACCAGCGCACTCAGTAAATGCTCCCCACCCTCCGCATAGAGAAGATAGACCAAGGCGAGTACCACGGCAGGATCTTGGATGGTCGGGAGCTGCTTGGGGAGGTGTGGCAGTCCACCATTGCTGATGTGATTGGAGAGGCTGCCAGGCACTACCAACCAGCATCAAAGGCGTTCAATGTGTACTACGGGCCTGTGAGTGTGGGGACGACTCTACGAGAGGCCATGCTCTATGACGCTGAGACATTGGCTCAGAGGTTGGTACGGCTGGAGGGCACCGTAGTCCCTTAAAGCAAGAAAGCCCCTGCGGCTGGAGTATCGCAAGGGCTCTCAGGTGAATCGTTGATTTGCACTCAAGGACTCGGCCACAATGTTACAGCCTTCAAAAACTGGCTGCAAGCCCCAAAAACGCCCTCACCGCTCATGGCCTGGAAGAACAAAAATATCTGGAAAGTGTTCTTGAGCTGGCCCGGCTACATCAAGGCAGTGTTTGTTGCCTTTGTGCTGCTCTGGGTGGGGCTGTTCTGCGCGCTGAGGCTGGGGTGGTTTTGAGGGTGTTCACAATTGACCCGCCGTCAATGACGACCTACCTCAGTGAGAACACCCTCCTGTTACAGCTTTGCGAATTCATAAGAATCCATATCAACTGTGCTTCTCTAGGCCATTCCCATGCACACCCATAGAAAAAGACATGCAAGGTAGCCCATTGAGTGTGACCGCTAATCTGATAAAGAAGATTAGCGGAGTGGCATCGGCTTTAGGTCCTCACTGATCAGTTGCTTTCGTATGCCATCCATGACAACATAGGGCTGCATTAATGGATTCTCAAACCGGTATCTATATCGACGGCTTGTGCCAGTCCTTTGCAGTACCGGGCCCTTTATCTCTTCGCAAAAGGCGTTGAGGTGTTGAGCGAAAGCAGGTATCTCATAGTGCTTACCCATAATGCTGCAAAGCGGGGCGCGTACATCAACGGCTGCAAAAAACCCCAGCATGTCAACGTGAGCAAGAGCGCATGAAAGCAAGACCTGCTGGTACATGTTCTCTCGCGGGCTAGTGATCGCCTTGTGGTATGTGCCTATAATGCTTTGCTGTGCTTTTGAGAGGGCAGAGTCGATTGCAGTACGCACATCTGTAGCAATAACCTCCAACCGATTGGTTACTGCTGCACGTTGGGAAGCGTATAGCGCCAAGAGGTGAGTGTAATGTGGCAGCCCTTGCGAAAGTGCAACAATCCTTGACTTCGCTTCATCAGTGATTGTCATTTGACATTGGTTCAGGCCATTGTCAATGATTTTCTCCAGCTCTGGAGGCGACATTCTAGGCATCAAAATCTGAACAAGCGCGCGTTCTATCGAGCGATGCTCCTCGATAAGTGCATCTACAGAATCTGCAACACCAACGAGGATGATAGTCACATCCACTGCGTGGTCAGAGAGCGTTTTGATGGTGTCAGCCAAGAGCGCTGCGGCGTGGCTATCCACAAGTCTGTCAAGCTCGTCAATAACAATTACCGACTTTCCAATCTTGGAGAATAGATGTCTTACATCATCAGGAGTAACGTCTTCCGGTAGATATTGATCTAGAGATATTGTTTGATGCGTGCTAGTGGCATTAAAACCAATTGATAGCTTTGCCCCTTGCGTAACAGAGATCTCGCGGCAAACCTTCTTCCAGAGACCGGAAAAGTCCATGGTGTTGTCGCAATTAATTGATGCCGTTATCAAGCCTGACCCTTGACCAGCCAAAAGTCCCGTAATAACACGCGCGAGAGACGTTTTGCCCACCCCTCTCTCTCCATAAAGAAGAACGTGCTGACCCTTTTGGTTGACAGCATTCAATACGTCCTGTAGCTGAAGAATTCGGCCAGCGAACAATGACTGGTGATCAATGGGGGCGCTAGGGCTGAAGACTCTGGACAGCTCATCCATGCGCTTAATTGTCTCTATGTCAACTCCGCTCATGCTTCCTCCGTGGTGTTTCGATGCATCATTGTCGCACTATTTCAATTTTCCGCCAACTAAATTATGTTCTAGTCAACTAAACTATATTTTGGCCAACAGAGTGTTGCCGCGCTGTTGCGCGGCATCCTTGCTCCCTAAAGGTCGGCTTTTCTAGTGCGCTTTGCCACCCTCGAGGTGGCATTTTTTTGGCCGTGGTCTTACCATCCCCTGTCATGAACGCCACAGAACAGCTTGCTCCAGTCACTGCCACCAAGCGCATGGCAGAGATCCGTGCTGCATGGCGAATCGACGGAAGATTTGACCTGGCGGGACGCCCCATCTTTGCTGGCCTGTGGCATCCAGACAATGCAGAAAACCGTCACACACTCGAGACTATCGTAGAGGTTGGCAATGAGGTGTATGGGGCAGGATCGCATTGGCTAGAAGAGCGTGAAGCCTAGACACTCTGCATCAGCACCGCACAACAGCCTCCGGGCGGATTTTTGTTGCCTGACGCAAAAAAAACTGTACAAATCAACAGTGCTTTGGCACACTTTTCACTGTATATCCAACCAGTAAAGGAGTGTGTCATGGAAGCCATCATCAGCGTGCAACTGCAAGACTGCCCATCGAGCATTGAGTCACAACACCAGCGCCAGGCAGAGGCGCGATTCGAGCGCGAGCTGCGCAAGTCTTTTCCCAACGACGAGGCCCTGAAACGCGCATTCAAGCTGTTCAGCGATGCATCAGAGGGCGGAACCATCTCCAAGGCAGAAGAGAAGGTTGCCGCCACCTGGAAGAACGCCTACGACAAGGCGCGCCAGGCGGGCTTTCGAGACATCGCAGTTGAGGAGGCTTACTTTGAGGTGAAGGTGGGGTGAGCCATGGCGACGACCAAGGAAGAAATATTTGCCCAGATGAGGGCTCCCGATCTTGAGTTGCCAAAAATTCGAGATGTAGGCCTTGCCTACGCGACATGGCTATCAAAGGTTTACGACCTCTTGCCGCCTGAGCATCAAAAGAACGCCATTCTGCTGGGTGCTGTCGTCAATGCTCGTAGCTCTCGACTCATGCCAGTACTGAAGATGGACCAGATCGATGACTGGCTTGAGTACTGTGAGAAGGTGTATGGGAAGCGAGCTACTGCAGCTTAAAGCCCCGCCGGACTCCACAACGCCCACCCTCTGCGGTGGGTTTTTTCATGGGTGTGCTTCTTGCGGTCATGAGGAACTCTTCCAGTGTTAACCAAAAAAATTTAGCAAAGCTGTTGACTTATTAATTTAGCATTGCTAAAGTACACCCATCGCAGCAACAACCGCGAAACGACCGAAGGGGTAGCGATCCGGCCCCTGAACCGACTCGATGCAAGAGGAAGGTCTAGCTCCAGTGGAGCGCAGCTAGTTGCAGAACGCGATCAAGCCAATGACGAGAGCAGCGAAGGAATCCCGTAGCTGAGCAGCCGCCGAGGTCTGCGTCTCTTACCAGGCCGGGGGTGGAGGCAAGCAGTAGCTTTGGGCCGGGACATGAAGCTAGAAAACCAAAGCGCTCCATCGGGAGCGTTTCGTTTTTCTAAGGAGTAGCAATGCTAGATCACGGAGTACTGAATGTTCCGCTATCCAAGCGCGGGAACATCGACAACCAGATTGACCGCTACAAGCGTGAGCAGGCAATGGTGAAGCGCAACGAACTCGACGCGCGGAAGGCCGAATTCGACGCTAAGAAGACCAAGGCATTGGCGTTGATCGCCGAGCTATCTGACGAGCGCGCTAAGGAGTTAATGACCAAGCACAAGCTAACCCGCAAGCAGCTTGAAGCGGAACTTAAGTTCATCGCCCGAACGAACCCGGCTGGACTTCTGCGGCGCGGTATCTAACCCCCGGCGCTCCCCTCTGGGCGACATCAGAGGGAAATCAAAAGGCGATTCAGCGGAGTCGCCTTTTGCTTTTTACAAGGAGTGAGCATGCTGAACATCAATGAGGAAGACCTGAAGAGCGCGATTGTTGAGAAGGCTGCAGATGAACTGCTGAGGCACGACGAAGACCTGAGCGCTATGGTGAACAAAGAAGTGCAGCGCCGGATCGAGAAGATCTTTGTTGACCGCGCTGAAGCACAGATTTCTACCGCAGTGGATGCGGCTGTGCAGAAGGGCTTCGATGTTGAATACCAGCGCGTCAACAACTGGGGTCAGCCAGAAGGCGAAAAGACAACGATCCGCGCACAGCTGGATAAGCTGATCGGTGGCTACTGGACAACGAAGGTGGACTCGCGCACTGGCAAGCCGAGCGACAGCTACAACAGCACAACGCGGGCCGAATACTTGATGACGCAAATCTGCGCCGAGAACTTCTCGGAAGAAATGAAGAAACACGCGACCAACATTGCAGGGCATCTGAAGGATGGTCTCCGTGGCCAGCTGGCCAGCGTCATGGACAACATGCTGAATGACCTGTTCCGCGTCAAAAGCCTTCAGGACCAAGGCAAAGTCACCAAGCCCTACTAACCCCCCAAGCGCCCTACTCAGGGCGTGTTCAATTTATGCGCACAGGCGCGGAAGGATGATGATGGAAGTCCAAACAGCCCGAGTCGTAAAGATCCTGCCTACCAAGATCTGGATCGAGAGCGACTTCTGCGGTAGTAGGCATGTGATGCGGCAACACGAAGGGCATAAACCGGCCCAGTTGGCCACTGTGTACTACTGCTATGGCCATACAGACAACTCCTCCACTCGGAGCATGGCTGAAATGATCGCCAAGGCCCTGGGCGCGATTGATCCAATAGAACACCGAGCCCGAGAGTTCAACCCCAAGGCCGACACATAAGCGACCCAAAAGCATCATTTAAGATGACTTGATGCTTTGGGTACTCATATCCTCGAAAGAGGGGCATCATTTGAGCAATCTGTACTGCTGCAGCAGTAACGATAGACGTTGACTTTGTTGTGTCGAAAGCAACTCGGTCATCGAGACAGCAGGCCACTTACCCTGTTCGGCAGGTTGCCCAAATGATGGTGAATGCGCAGGCTGATGCGCTGCGGGTGGGCCTAAGGTGCTTGCGATCGCAACGACGAGGACGGTTCAACTCCGTCTTGCATCCGAAGCTAACGATGACGCGAGGAATGCCGGAGATCAGCACCGGCCACCATCTTCAATTACGGGCAAAAGCGAATGCCGCCTCTGGGTGCTACCGGGGGAGCGCACGGTGCAGCGAGTAGCCCGCCCTATTCATAGATGTTGCCAACCCAGGCAAATCTATTCACCAATCTATTCAGATTTCACGCAAGCCAATGATCTGCAAAGAAATCTGGCTTTGGCTATCTATTCACGAAACACACTCCAGCGCTACCACGCTGGATTCGCCACCTCCGGGTGGCTTTTTTATTTGGAGCGCGCGCATGTTGAATCCCCCGATCACACTCGTTCGCCATCACCTTGATGACGGCTTCCGCTGTGGCAACTACGCCAGCTGGTGGAGCGATGGATATGAGAGCCGCGCGGAGATGACCAGACACCATATCGGCAACTGCGCGCCATATTGGGTCTTGACCGAGCAGCACACCGACTCCGATGGGCGGCATTGGCACTCAGGCAATCGCTATTGCGTGATGGATGGCTTTGGATATCTGCAGGAGGTGACGCCATGAGCAATCACAGCATTCAGCGCTATCTGCCATGCACTCCTGACTACTCGACCCCGCTAACTCTTATCGAGACTCACCCAGACTTTGAGCTAACACCTCAGAGTGTGGAATGGGGGCTTGAGGCGATCAGCGGCAAAGAGTTAGACACCGCAAACGAGCTGCTGTGCGCCTTCATGGTCGAGCAGCACACGCCGCAGGCTATCGGGCTTGCAATGAAATTCGCCAACCACTATGCCGCCATTGTTAGGGCGCGATGGTACTCGGAGGCTGAAAAACTGATCGAGGGGATTGAAGATGACGAGTGAGAAGCCTAACGCACCCGCGTACTACATGGACGAGTACGACAACGTTGTAAGCGCGCCGCGAGAGCGTGTGCCAATACATGGAGTATCGCTGACTAACTCGCCAGCAGCATTGGCAAACCAGAGGCTGCTGCTGGACGCACTCAACACTCACCACGAGTGCGGCCTGAGCCCTTGGGAGCTACTGGAGGGGTATAGGGAGTTGCGGAGTGCGCTTACATGGATGACTCAACGCGCTGATGAAGGCGGTTATCCAGATGGGAGGTGCATGAAAGAATCCCGCGCCGCTCTCGCCAAACACAAGGAGGTGTGAGATGGAAGTGATCAACACAGGCGGCCCAGCTTTCGGCCAGGTTGTCGAACTGCGGTGCGTGCGAGTTGACCCATTTGGCGGCGAAGAGTACGAGCCAGCACTGGCACAAGGCGGCATGACCATGCGCGACTACTTTGCCAGCAAAGCACTGCAGGGGATGCTTGCAAACGCCGGTGGCCCAATCCAAGCGAACGGAATTAGTGGATGGGCGCTTGTCAATGCAACACATGATCAGGTCGCAGCAGAAGCTTACGCTTGGGCGAATGCAATGCTCAAAGCCCGGGAGGCCAAATGAAGCGCTACTCCATCTCGATCAACGACACCAAGCACGAAGGCCTGTTCGCCGACGACTGGCAGGCCTGGAGCTTCGTTCTCTCCCAAGACGACGGCCAACCAATGAAAGTGAGGGTCAAGCAGCTATGACCACCACCACCGAACGCAAAGCCCCCGACTTCATGCAGATCGTTGCTCGCGAAAAACTCGGAGAGAAAGCCAAAGACTGGCAGATATTCCGATGGGAGCGCATAGGCGACGGCAATGATTTTGTCGTGGGGTTTGGCCAAACACGCCTTAAGACCTCGGGCAAGAACAAGGGCGAAACTACATGGCGCGGAATCGATGGCCGTCAGCTGCCACACGGGAAAGTCGTGGTGACCGGCGCGGAGATGGACGCGGCACGCGCGAAATACGAAACTGACACCGGGCACTGTGGTGAATGCGGCGGCACCGGACAGGCTTGGTGTGGCTGGAGCGCTGCAGAGGGCACAAAGTACCGCACCTGCCACCGCTGCAATGGTACAGGTAAGGCCCAGGGCGACAGATCGCTGGAGCAGCTATGACGATTTCCACCCCAATGCTCACCATGCCCAGCCGCCCTCTTTGCCCACTGCCTGGGCAGAAGGCCAACCGCTACACCCCTGCGATAGCAACCGACATCCGCAAGACATTCGACAAGTACCGGCGCCTGATCGCGCTGCAGGAGAAGAAATGACGTTTTCAGTCAGCAACCTCTACCAAATCCCCAAACCGCCGCTCCTGGCGGTTTTTCTTTTGCTGCTGGCCCTGTGTCTGGGCGCCGTGGCTAGCTGAAAGCACCTATGCGCAAAGACCCAAGAACCAAGCAATTGCCTGGCCGCATAGAAGCGCTGCGCCTGGTAATCGGCCAAGGGGTGGCAAAGAGCAGCCCCGCGCTAAAGCACCTCGCCGGGTTGTATGTCCGTCACCAGCCTGTACGACGACCCCTGCTCGAAACCATCACCTTCTCCAGCGGCGTTGACCAACTGTCCACTGAGGAGCGCGCAGCACTGCCGTTTTAACCAAGGAAGCATCATGCAATTCACTAAGGCAACACGCAAGAAAGCCAAGCTACGGCTGGCACTGTCTGGGCCTAGCGGTTCCGGAAAAACATATAGCGCCCTACTGCTCGCAAAGGGGCTGGGGGGAAGAATCGCAGTCATTGACACAGAGCGCGACAGCGCTTCACTCTACAGCAATCTGCTGGAGTTTGATGCCCTCAATTTGACCGCGCCGTATACGCCAGAGCGATATATTGAAGCGATCAAGGCAGCAGAGCAAGCCGGCTATGACACGCTGATTATTGACAGCCTGTCGCACGAATGGTCCGGCGTGGGCGGGTGTTTGGAGTTGGTAGATGACATTGCCAAATCTAAGTACCGAGGCAATTCGTGGAGTGCTTGGAACGATGTGACACCACGCCACCGCGCACTGCTGGACGCGATCCTGCAAAGCCCCATGCACATCATCGCTACGACCCGGGCTAAAACAGAAACAGCCCAAGTGGAGGAAAACGGGCGCAAGAAAGTCGCCAAGCTCGGGATGAAGGCTGAGCAGCGTGAGGGTTTGGAGTACGAATTCACCGTGGCTCTGGACTTGGTGCATGACGGGCACTTCGCCACGGCCAGCAAAGACCGAACAGGCATTTTCGCCGACAAGGATCCGCACCCGGTTACCGAGGAAACCGGGCGAATCTTGCTTGACTGGCTTGATAGCGGAGAGCAGCAGCCGGATGTGCGCTCCATCCTTGAGAACATCGCACGTTCTAGCTCGATGGCGGTACTCAAGGCGAACTATGAAGCCGCCATTCAGATGCTATCGCCTGATCACCATCCGGCTATCAATAAGGCCACCAATACACGCAAACGAGAGATTGAACCTGTACAGGAGGCGACATGACAGCAGTAACTCTTTACCAACTCAAAGGCCAGTGGCTGGAACTGGCGAGCCAGCTAGCCGACATGGACTTGGATGCCCAGACCATCGCTGACACCATCGAAGGTAGTGATGTACAGATGGCACTGGAAGAAAAGGTGCAGGGCTATGAGATGGTGGCACGCAATCTAGAGGCGCATGTTCCCGCTATACAGGCGGAAGTCAAACGGCTCCAGGCTATGGAGAAACGTTTGACTACGCGCGCCGATGCACTCCGGGATCGGGTCAAGACATCGATGAAGGAGCTTGGCATTCAAAAGATCGCCTGCCCCCTATTCGAGATGCGAATCCAGAAGAATCCGGACAAGCTGGACGTATTCGAGGAAGCGCTAGTTCCAGACGAGTTTTGGCACACACCTCCCAAGCAGATTGATAAAGCAAAGCTGAAAGAAGCAATCAAGGCAGGCGCCGACATTCAAGGCGCACGTTTGACCCAGGGCGATAGCCTGCGAATCAGTTAACCAACACCTGCCGCGTCGGGCGGCGGGTATTTATGAAAGGCCTATATGGCATCCGTCAATACCGTCATCATCGTCGGCAACTTGGGCCGCGACCCAGAGATCCGTACTTTCCCGTCAGGCGATCAGGTCGCCAACGTCACCATTGCCACTACCGACCGTTGGCGTGATAAGAGCACCGGAGAGAGCAAGGAATCGACCGAGTGGCACCGCGTTGTATTCAATGGAAGGCTTGCAGAAATTGCAGGCCAGTACCTACGAAAGGGCTCTCAGGTTTACATCTCCGGGTCGTTACGCACTCGAAAGTGGACCGACCAAGCATCTGGGCAGGAACGCTACGCCACCGAGATTCGCGCCGACTCTTTGCAAATGTTGGGCGGAGTTCCAAAGTCTGTTGAGAATGAATCGCGGGATGCTGGTCAGCAACGCAGCTCTGCTACTCCAGCACCACGGCCAGCCCCAGTGCCACGCGCACCGTCAGGCTTCGACGACATGGAAGATTCGATCCCCTTCTAGGAGTGGCTATGCTTTGCAAAACCTGCCTCACCGAAAAACCCACGGATGGCTTCTACAAAGGCCAAAAGAGCAAATGCAAAGAGTGCACAAAGGCGGCTGTCCGGGCCAATCGGCTAGCCAATATTGACCACTACCGCGCATTTGATAAGGCGCGGGCCTCCATGCCTCATCGAGTAGCGGCCAGGGAAGCCTATCGCACGACCGCTGCATATGCGGAGAGCCACAAAGCAGCAGCCAAGCGCTGGGCAGAGAAACACCCAGAGCGCCGCCGAGCAAACACAATGCTTGATAACGCTGTGCGAGATCGCCGCGTCATTCCGTGGCCTGTCTGCGCCGTGCCTGACTGTTGCGGCAAGCCGGAAGGCCACCACCCTGACTACAGCAGACCACTTGACGTGGTGTGGCTATGCGATAAGCACCACAAAGAGGCCCACGCCATCGCGCGACATGTCGCCTAGCTAACCAATGGAACCCGCGTCCCATCCTTAGCAACCAGCGCATTGCTCTCTCCGACTACGAGCTTGACTCCAAGTAGCTCCTGCTGGCCCTCTGGTAACGCTTTGAAAGACAACCCCTTTCGAACCACTTCGCGCGTCTCAACGAATTCCTTCATTGATACAGGATCAAGTTCGATGCATTGGGGGTAGGCATTCTCATGTTGGGCCCAGTGCGCGCGAATGGCACTGACCATGGAGTCAAAAAGCGTTGGCATAGCCCGCTAGTCTACCGCCCCCAGTGGGCACCTATTCACAGCCCGCCCTGAGCAATCGAGGCGAGCTATCTCATTTCTGGAGGCCCACCATGTCTGAACCTACCCCATCCTCCGCTCCCCACAAGACTGCCGAGGGGGCGGCACTCGACTTTCCCAGCGCAGGAGCCGCTGCACTCTCAGAGTACCTGCAGGATTGCGACGAGCATGCGATCGCACCTGATGTTGGAGGCGCCTTTGCCAATGCATTCAGGGCCGGAGCCAACTACGCGGCCAAGGCAGTGGCTGTAGTCCATTGCACCACCTGCAATGACGAAGGGGCCGTTGGCAACATTCTCACAGCAGAACCTTGCCCTGACTGCAGTACGCCACCCCTTGCAGCCCGCACCGCGCCTGAGCGCATCTGGCTGGATCTGGGCGTGGAAGACGCAGAGCATGCCAACTTCGCAGAACTAGGCGAAGTGACGTGGAGCCCTAACAATGCAACCGGCCACGGCATTGCATATGTTCGAGCGGACGCCCAGGCAGTGGCAGCACAGGCGCCCGCAGCTGTGTCAGGTCAAGACCATACCGCGATGCATGACGCGTTGCTGTGGCTGCGCAGCGCTCTGGATTGCAAGGACTGGCATTGGGACCCCGATCAGCGCGAGTGCGCGGAACTGGCCTATCACGCCGCCCCTCCCCCACCTGAGCGGGAGCCGCTGAGCCAAGAGCAAAAAGACGCTGTGATCCAAGAATGGATCATGGATCTCGCACAAGGAGCCACCAATGCCCGGTAACTTCTTCGACCTCGACCTCGACCGCGAGCTTCCAGGCTGGATGTTGAAGCGACCATTCTGTCGCCATCCCGAGCACAACGCGCCAAGCGGCTTGTACATCCCTGAGGGCAAGGGGTATCGCCATGTCTGCCCAGCCTGTGGGCGAACAGACATTGTGATCCCCGATCAACCTTCAATGAATCTTGGAGCCACCAATGACAGATGAAAACATGGTTCAAGTGTTTGGTCAGAAATCGAACGGAGAGCGAACCCTGGTTGGAACCGCGCAAATGCCGCCATTGATGAAAGCGCGGGAGCTTGTCACCCAGCACTATGGTCAATTTAATGAAAACGACGACTTCTCCGAGGCAGCAACCGTTTTCTACTTGATGAGAAGCATCATCGAATACTGCAAGACCTACGACCCGACAGTGAAGCCCCTGGGAGCCACCAATGACAACCCCTGACCCAAGCCGTGAGGCGTTTGAGAAGCACGTTCTCACCGAGAACGGTATCTATGTACGCGGCAAAGGATGGATCACTCGAAACACGCATGGCGGCTACGAGCATGAAGATATTCAAGAGCGCTGGCTCACTTGGCAAGCAGCCATGGCCCACAAGGGAAGAGACAAGTGTGTCTGCACTTTCAGTCAGCGAATGGTTGGCGATGGATGCAGACATTGCAACCCGCAAGAGTACATCGACGTGCTGCTTGCGCAGATTGACGAACACCATTCGGAACGCTGGCAACCAATCGAGACGGCGCCAAAGGACGGCACCACAATCCTATTGCTCTGCACAAGCGGAGGCATTGCTGATGGTTGCTGGGATCTTCGAGACGAGTCTTGGAACTATGCCTACATAGATCCCACGCACTGGCAGCCCCTCCCCGCCACCCCAAAGCAGGAAGGGGGCACATGATGCGAGTCCACTATGTCAGGCGTCAGATGGTCCACAAGTCCGACGCCTGGGGGATTCAACTCTCGCCAGTGCAGACCGACTTGCTGCGCGCAACATCGTTCGGGAGCATTCTTCCGGGGAAGCTACCCCTTAAGGTCACTTGGGAGTGGGTGTGCACCGGGGAGGCCATTACTGGTGCCGAGTTGTACTACCTGCTATCTCGATACCCGGTTTGCAACATCCTGCAGGACGAGGATCTGCACTGGCGCAGCTTGAGGAAGAGGATATCGCAATTCCGACATCCAAATTAGTTCAATCACTTACGAGTGAATTATGACCACCAAACGAGCACGCAAATGGGGTGACAAACGTGCACCCTACCGCGAACAAGACGAACCCGAGCCCCGCTCTTGATGCGGGGTTCTTTTTTGGAGGAATGGATATGAACGATCTACTAACTCTTTCCGACATCGCCAAACTTCACCATTGCGGAGACCGGCATGCTCGCGATGTTCTGGTAAAACTCCCTGGATTCCCACCTCCCGCACCCACCAGCACTCCAAGGAAAAGACTGTGGCTGAGAAGTGAAGTCCGGGCATATTTATTCAGAAAACCCGCACAAATCCCGCACAAACCTTCAAGATCCCTATAAACCAATGGTATTGCTGCCATGGTGTGGAACCAGCATCAGGTCTGCACGCAGCACAGTACCGCGCTGCACCAGTAGCTGCTCCTGCTGCTTTTCCAGATCACCCAGCAATAGAGCCGCTGCCGCATGGCCCTGGTAGGGCTGCGCCTGAATGCGCAATACGCAGCTGCGCGAATTGCCTGAACGTTGGCGCCCCATGCGCTCTTCCACTGGCAAGGGGCCATCAGGATGCAGGACTTCAAACTGCACCCCATCCCAACTCCAGGAATGACCCGCAGCACAGTCACGCCAGGGCAGCGCCTGCAAACCTGCTTGGCTGCGCTCCTGCAAGGTCAGAGAGCCCATGGCCTGCGCAGGTCGCAGTTGCTCTGCCACAGCGGCGCTGCCGCCGGTATGGTCACTGTCACCATGGCTGAGCACCAGCATGTCCAACACGCCCGATTCACGCCCTTGCGCCCCCAGCGCACGCATTACGGGCACCACCACGCGGTCCCCTGCATTGCTGCCCGGGCCGTAGACCGGCCCCGTGTCGTACAACAGACTGTGGCGAGCCGTCTGCACCAGCACGGCCTGGCCCTGCCCCACATCCAGCGCCAGCAGGCTGAACTGTCCCTCGGCAGGCCGCAGCGGCTGCCACCAGAGTGCGGGCAGCAGGCATGGCAGGCCCAGCATGCGCAACTGCCATGGCAGCGGCAACACGAGCCAGATGCCGCCCGCCATGGCTGCCACCGCTGCCCACCATGGCGCGGCAGGCAGCCACAGCGCGGCGTGCGGCCAGCGCGCCAGCCATTCCAGCCACACCATCAGTATCTGCATGGCCCAGGCAGCCATATCCCACAACGGAGGCAGTGCCACGCCTAGCAATGCCATAGGCGTCGCCACCCAGGTCACCCAAGGTATGGCCAGCACATTCGCCAGCAGGCCAACCACCGACACCTGGCCAAACAGCAACAGGGACAGTGGCGTGATAGCCACCGTCACGATCCACTGTTCGCGCAACAGGGCCAGCAAGCGGCGCTTGGCTCCCTGTAGCCGTCCAGCAGAGGATTCACGGGAACCGCCCGCTCCAATATCCGAAGCAAACAAGATGCCCACAGCCAGAAAACTGAGCCAGAACCCCGCCTGCAGCAATGCCATGGGTTGGAAGACCACCACTGCGCCGCAGGCCATCAGCCATGTCGCATACCAGGGCCATGGCTTGCCACTCAGCCTTTGCATGGCGATCACCGCCAGCATCAGCACAGTTCGCTGCGCAGGTACTCCCCAGCCGCTGAACACAGCATAGGCAAAAGCACTCAGCACCCCGGCAGCCAGGGCCACCTGTGGCGCAGGCAGCCACAGGCACAGGCGGTTGCTGCGGCGCCAGCACCAGCTCACCACCATGCTGGCAGCCCAGGCAAACACGGTGATGTGCAGGCCCGAAATCGCCATCAGATGCGCCACGCCCGTAATGCGAAAGACACGCCAGTCCTCCCGGTCGATGGCGCGCTGTTCACCGGTAACCAAAGCCACCAACACGCCAGCAATACGGGCCCGCCGTGTCTCAGCCTCCTGCTCGCCCCCATCGCCACCTGCACGTCTGCCATCGGCAACCGGCGCCAGCCGGTGCACCATGGCATCGCGCACATGCTGCCGCAGGCGCTCCACCGAATGTGTGTTGCCAACCTCCAGCAATTGCGGGCCGGACTGCAGGCTGCCACCGGCCCGAGCGCCCACTGGCAAGCGCACATAGCCCGTAGCGTGCACGCCCTGCTCCCACATCCACAGTTCATAGTCAAACCCATGCGGGTTGGCGCTGCCGTGCGGCGCCTTGAGCCGTACCGGCAAGCGCCAGCGCTGCCCCGCCGCCAGCGTGGGAATCGTTACAGAGCCAGCAGGTGCACCACTACGCGTGGCATTGGCAACGGGCTGTGCGTACCATGCGAGATCGACCAACGGCGGCACTGCAACCGGTCGCCCGCCTGACTCCGCCGTGTCAACCTGCAGACGAAAGCGCTGCCCCAGCGCCGTTTGCTGCGGCATGGCGGCAATGGTGCCTTGCAGCAGCAAATCTACCCCTTCCAGCGCGGGATCCAGCCGCAGCGCCATCTGCTGCGTGGCCTGCCAACCCGCCTGCCCCCAGGCCAGCGCGCAAGCCGCCAGCATTGCGCCCAGACGATCGGCACGCCGGCGCCATCCACCGTGTTTTCTGCATGCTCCTGCACGCCATATGCACCAGGCGCTTGCCAATGTGCCCAAGCCCATCGCCCATCCATACACCGCTTGCGGGTACAGCTCCGATTGCTGCAGCTGCAATGTGGCGCCCAGCACAACGCCCCAAAGCCATGCCAGAGGCTGCCACCCCGTTGCGTTTTGCACAGAAGAGCGTGGTGACGGTGACAAGGCGCTTGGCATGGTGCCATGCTAGGCATCACCGCCGCTGTGCTTCCAAGGGTCGGCCCCCTGAACAGACAAACGGTAGACATTCATGACGAAGGTCATCGCCTGCGCTGGGAAGCAGTATGCATTTGTGCCACACTTGGCGCTTTCTGCAATCGGCGCAGCGCTGCTGCCCCCACCAACCACCGAGGACTCCATGAGCGTTTACGACCAACTCCAAGCCTTGAACATCAGCCTGCCGCCGCTGGCCATTCCTGCTGCTGCCTATGTGCCCTATGTGCAGACCGGCAACATGGTCTTCCTGAGCGGCCATATCGCGCGCAAGGATGGCAAGCCCTGGGTGGCGCAGTTTGGTCGCAACATCACCACCGAAGAAGGCAAGCTTGCCGCGCGCGCCGTGGCCATCGATCTGCTGGGCACTTTGCAGCACGCAGCGGGCGGTGATCTCAACCGCGTCAAACGCATCGTCAAGCTGATGAGTCTGGTCAACAGCACCAGCGATTTCACGGAGCAGCACCTCGTCACCAACGGTGCCAGCGAATTGATGGCCGAAGTGTTCGGTGCTGAAAAAGGCGCCCATGCCCGCAGTGCCTTCGGCGTGGCACAGATCCCCTTCGGCGCCTGCGTGGAAATCGAGCTGATCGCCGAGCTGGCCTGATACCCGGGCGCCAGGCCTGTGCCAGCGGCGCCAATGTCTTTTGGGCATGGCGCCGCTGCCTTTTTGCATAGAAAAATGGTCGATGGGACTGGTACGATGTGCGGTAAGCATGCAAATTTGATAGCAGAACTGGTTTGCAGGCATTCCTTTTCTTGACCATACCCAGGACACCAACCATGAGCGTTTACGACCAACTCAAAGCCCTGAACATCGAGCTGCCGCCCGTGCGCACGCCTGCTGCAGCCTATTCCCCTTTTGCGCAGACCGGCAACCTGGTCTTCATCAGTGGCCACACGGCCAGCAAGAACGGGCAACCCTGGGCAGGCAAGCTCGGCAAGAACATCGACACCGCCGAAGGCAAGCTGGCTGCGCGCTCAGTTGCCATTGACCTGATGGGTACCCTGCAAGCAGCCGTGGGCGGAGACCTCAACCGCGTCAAGCGCATCGTCAAGCTGATGAGCCTGGTCAACAGCACGGAAGACTTCACCGAGCAGCACCTCGTCACCAACGGCGCCAGCGAGTTGATCGCCCAGGTGTTCGGCCCAGAAAAGGGCGCCCATGCCCGCAGCGCATTTGGCGTGGCACAGGTTCCCCGTGGTGCCTGCGTCGAGATCGAGTTGATTGCCGAAGTGGAATGAGCACGCTTCGCCGCAAAGCCTGAATCCCAGACTTCACATTTCAGACTCAAACGCGCCCTCGGGCGCGTTTTTGCGTTCTTGCTCTCAGCGTTTTGCATCTGCTGCCCAGGCCGCTCAGGACACTCCTTTTGTCCATTGAGTGACAAAGCGTCCCGGCACTCCGCTCCACAATGCAAGACACCCTCTCCGCCTGCCATCGCACAAGCCATGTCTCAAGATTTCCCTGCCAGCGCCGGTCTCCTGTCTTCCGTGGAAGCAATTGCACCGCAATTCGTCTCGATCCGCAGATCGATCCACGCCCACCCAGAACTGGCTTTTGAAGAGCAGCGAACCAGCGACCTGGTCGCCAGCACCCTCGAAGGCCTGGGCTACCGGGTGCATCGCGGCCTGGGCTCCACTGGTGTCGTGGGGCAGTTGACCAAGGGCAATGGCAGCAAGGCCATCGGCATTCGCGCCGACATGGATGCGCTCCCCATCCAGGAGCGCACGGGCCTCGATTACGCCAGTACCTTGCCTGGCAAGATGCATGCCTGCGGACATGATGGCCACACCGCCATCTTGCTGTGCGCTGCGAGGCATCTGGCCCAATCGGTGGATTTCAACGGCACGCTGAACCTGATCTTCCAACCTGCGGAAGAAAATGAAGGCGGCGCACTGCGCATGGTGGATGAAGGCCTGTTCGACCTCTTTCCCTGCGACGAAATCTACGCCCTGCACAACGCCCCCGGCCTACCCGTTGGCAAGATGGCGATCAGCCCCGGCCCCGCCATGGCCTCGTTCGACCGCGTCACCATCCGGTTGCATGGCCGCAGCGCCCACGGCGCCATGCCACACCATGGCATCGACCCGATGCAGTGCGCAGCCAGCATCGTGCTGGGCCTGCAATCGATCGTCACCCGCGAAATCGATGCGCTGCACGCGGCAGTGATCACCGTCGGCTCCATCCAGGCGGGCGAGGTCTACAACATCGTTCCCGAATCTGCGTTGCTGAAAATCGGCGTGCGTACGCTCGATCCTGCGGTGCGCACGCTGGTCGAAAAGCGCATCCGCCAGTTTGTTGAAGGCCAGGCCCAGAGCTACCAGTTGACCTGCGAGATCGACTACCTGCACAAATACCCCGTGCTGGTGAACCATCCCGCGCAGACGGAGTACGCCCGCGAGGCCGCCATCCGCCTGCTGGGCGCCGACAACGTGAGCCAGCGCACGCCCACCATGGGCAGCGAGGATTTTGCCTACATGCTCCAGAAGCGCCCCGGCGCCTACATTCGCCTGGGCAATGGCGTCGGAGAAGATGGGGGCTGCATGGTGCACAACCCGCTGTACGACTTCAACGACAAGGCCCTGGCCATTGGCGCCGCCTTCTGGTCGCACCTCGTCCAGAGCTATCTGCGCTAGCCCCTGTCGGCCCCGCGCATCTGCACATCTTTCCGGAGCTTTCATGCAGCACATCCATCGCCGCCACTTCATCCAGAGTCTGAGCGCCACGGCGGGCCTTGCCGGTCTGTCGGCCATCTCGCCGCTTGCGTGGGCCAGTGATGCATTCCCCAGCAAACCGTTGAGTCTGGTCGTTCCCTATCCCGCAGGCGGCGCCAGCGACGTGGCAGCGCGGATCTTTGCGGAATCCATGGGCAAGACGCTGCAGCAGCAGGTCGTCGTCGAGAACATCGGCGGAGGCACCGGCCTGCTGGGCGCTGGCAAGGTGCTGTCCGCCCCCAGTGACGGATACACCTTCTTCCACGGCTCGGCCAATGAAGTCTTTCTGGCCCCCATGCTGAACCCGGCTGCGCGCTACAAACCGCAGGATTTCAGCTTCGCTTGCCCCACCACCGATGCAGTCATCGTGCTGCTGGTGAAAAACGACCTGCCCGCCCGCACCTATGACGATTTCATCGACTTTGCCAAGAAGCGCCAGGACAAACCGCTCACCTATGCAACGGTGGGCATCGACTCCATGTACAACCTGATGGGCGATGCCCTGGCAGCGCAGCTGAAGCTGCCGTTTCTGCACGTGCCCTACAAGGGCGCAGCACCTGCGCTGCAGGATGTGGCTGGCGGCCAGGTGGATTTCGCCATCCTGCCGTACCAGACCAGCTTCGATGGCATGCAGCAGCAGGGCCGCCTGCGCATTCTCACAAGCTTCTCCAAGGCGCTGCCCGAGCCCATCAAACACCTGCCGCTCATCTCTGCAAGCCGGTACACACCCGATTTCGAGCATACGATCGGCGGCGGCTACTTTGTGCGCAAAGGCACGCCGCCAGAGCGCGTCACCGTCCTGCGCAATGCAGTCTCTGCCGCGCTGGCAACGCCTGCCATTCGCAGCAAGCTCGAATCCGAAGGCCGCAATGTGCGCCAGCCGATCAACTCGCAATCCCAGGCGGATGAGGTGTTTCAGCAGCAATATGCGCGGCTGAACCAGTTGATCCAGGCCGTAGGGCGCAAGGCACTGGCATAGCCTCTGTGCATGGAGGATTGGAGCCAATAGCCGCACGCCTGCGGCTTTTTTTCAGGCCGCTATCATGGTTCGGAGAACTCGACACCTGTTCCATGAGCACACCCTCCCCCTCGCCATCCCCCGCCACGGCAAGCCCACGCAGCGGATTCAAACGCCTGCGCAGCGGCTGGCTGGTCGCTACGGCCTGCTCCATTGCCGCATGCGCATCGACTCCCGACGAAGAAAGCCAGCGCCGCTACCAGGCTTCGCAACAATATTCAGCGCAGGACCAGCGCTTTCGCAATGGCCCCAATCCCGACATCAAGCCTCACGCAGGCGGGTTGCAGATCTGGTCGCGTTTTCTGTTTGGCGACAAAACCGGCACCGTGCCGCAAGACCCGATTCCCGTGCGGCCGGTGACGCAGGCGCAGTTGCAGGCGCTGCCAGACGACGCCAACCACATCATCCGGCTGGGCCACTCCTCGCACCTGCTCAAGCTGCAGGGGCGCTACTGGCTGATTGATCCGGTGTTTGGCGAGCGCGTATCGCCTTTCAGCTTCATCGGTCCCAAGCGCTTTCACCCCACGCCGCTGCCGCTGCAGGAGTTGCCGCCAATTGCAGGCCTCGTGCTCTCGCACGACCACTATGACCATCTGGACGAGCCCACGATCAAGTTTCTACTTGGCAAGGTGGAGCGCTATTTCGTGCCACTGGCAGTCGGTGCCCGCCTGCGTGCCATGGGGGTGGAAGCGGACCGCATCACCGAACTCGACTGGTGGCAGGCCGATGCGCATGCCGGCGTTACCCTCACCGCCACGCCGTCGCAGCATTTCTCAGGCCGCACGCTCAATGACCGCAACAGCACGCTCTGGGCATCGTGGGTGCTGCAGGCGGGAGGCCAGCGCATTTTCTATACCGGCGATTCAGGCTACTTCCCCGGTTTCAAGACCATTGGCGAAAAGCTCGGCCCCATGGATGTGGCCTTGATGGAAAACGGTGCCTACGATGCCTACTGGCCCTCGGTACACATGACGCCAGAGGAAACCGTGCAAGCGTTTACCGATGTACGTGGCCAGGTGCTCTACAGCGTGCACAACAGCACCTTTTCGCTCGCCATGCACGGTTGGCGCGATCCTCTGGACCGCCTGGAGGCGCTGACCGAGCAGCGCAGCATCGCGCTGGCAACCCCGGAGATCGGCGAGGTGCTGACCGTTGGCCTGCCACGCATCAATGCGCTGTGGTGGAAAAACCTACGTTAAGCACTGATGACCGCAATGGCGCTAATCGCAGCGCCTGCGCCCACTACCATCGCTTCGCATACCTGCCGCAGGGCGCCGTATTGCCCCGTATGAGCGCCTCTCGGGATCGTGTTCACGGTCCTGCGGCAGATTTCCCACCGATTTCCCACCGATTTCCCACCGATTTCCGAACTATTTCCGAGGAGACAACACCATGAGCAACGCAGCCACCCGCCTGACCAACCACCCCGAAGAGGCCGCCGTGCGCGTGCCGCTGGAGCTGTACATGCGAGGCCATGCAGAAGACAGTGCAGAGCACATGCGCGCCGCCTTCATGCCTACCGCACGGCTGGAGAGCGTGCGCGAAGGCCCCCTGACATCGTGGGACCTCGATACCTACTGCCAGCGTTTCAAGCACACCCCGGCCACCGATGAGGCCACACGCCGCCGCACCATCGATACGCTCGATATCGTGGGCACGGCGGCCAGCGCCAAGGTCACGCTGGTGCACGGCAATATCACCTTCACCGACTATTTCGTGCTGCTCAAGACCGAGCAAGGCTGGAAGATCGCCAACAAGGCCTTCCACGCACAGGTCGCCTGATCTGCTGAAAACCAAAAATGGTTGCCAGCGCTTTCTGCATATGCGCCAGCAGCTATCTTTTTGATACCGATCCTCAACTCGGCTGCAGGCACTCACTCTGCCTGAATATTGGCCCGCTGCGCCACTTCGCGCATCAGCGGCAGCTCGCGCTCCACACGCTCGCGCAGGGCCGCACCCGGCCCCCAGGCGGGTGTCAGGCCAATGTCCACGAGCTTGCGCTGCATCTCGGGCACCGCCATCACATCGGCCAGTGATTGCTCCAGCTTCTTTTGCACTGGCCCAGGCAGTCCGGCTGGCGCCATGAAGGTGAACCAGGTGCTCATGTCAAAACCCGGGTAGCCACTCTCGGCCACCGTCGGCACCTGCGGCAACAGGGCCAGCCGCTTGGCTCCCAGTGCGGCAATCGGCTTGATCTTGCCCGATTTGATCAGTGGCGAGGTCGCCACCACCGTATCGACGGCCAGTTGCACCTGTCCGCCCATGAGCGCGGTGAGGCTGGGCGAGCTACCGTTGAAGGGCACGTGCAGCATGCTCAAGCCCGTGGCGGACTTGAGGAGCTCGCCGCCAAAATGCACCGATGACGCCGCGCCGAAAGTGCCATACGAGAACTTGTCCGGCGCGGCTTTCGATTCAGCGACCAGCTCTTGCAAGGTATTGGCCTTTACCTCGTTGTTGGCCACCAGCACCAGCCCCATGTCTGCCACCACGCCCAGCATGGTGAAGCCGCGCTGCGGATCGTAGGGCAGCGTCTTGCGCACCACGGGGTTCATCGTCAGCGTCGAGCCTGCACCCAGCAGCAGTGTGTAGCCGTCAGGCTGCGCCTTGGCCACCAGCCCCGCCCCCACGGCCGTACTGGCGCCGGGGCGGTTGTCCACGATCACGGGCTGGCCCAGCTTCTCGCCCAGCGCAGTGGCCAGCAGGCGGCCCAGAATGTCGGTCGCGCCGCCGGGCGCATAGGGCACCACCAGCTTGATCGGCCGATCAGGGTAATGCTGCTGCGCGAGGGCCGGTGGCAGCGCCAGTGCGGCAGCACTGGCCGCCATGCAGATGAGGAAGCGGGAGCGGGACAAGGCCATGGTGAAAATCTCCTTAGGAAGATACGCTTTCTGAAAACACGACATCAAGCCAGCAGCGGACTCGCTACGCGCGCATGGCCGCTGGCCTGGTCGTAGGCATGGCCCATCTGCAGCACGGCCAGATCGGCTTGCACAGGTCCGATGATCTGCAAGCCTGCAGGCAGCCCTTGCGCGCTGAAGCCCGCAGGTGCTGCCAGCGCAGGCAGGCCCGCCATGGTGGCGGGAATAACCGCCTGCATCCAGCGGTGGTAGGTGTCCATGGTGCGGCCACCCACGGTCTTGGGCCAGTCCAGCTCCGCCTGGAAAGGAAAGACCTGGGCGGCAGGCAGGATCAGGAAATCGTAGGTTTCGAACAACCGCCGCAGCGTCTCATACCAGGCGCTTCGCACGCGCGCTGCCGCATAGATGTCCATGGCGGACAGCGCACTGCCACGCTCCATCTCCCACAGGGCTTCGGGTTTGAGCAATGCGCGTTTTGCCGGATCGTCGTACAACGCTGCATTGGCGCCCGCCACTGTGAAGCTGCGCAGGTCGATCCAGGCCCGCCACAGCTGCTCCATGTCGAAATGCGGCACCACTTCATCCACCTTGCAGCCGATGTTGATGAACGACTGAAGTGCCGTACGGCAGATATCGAGCACCCCAGGCTCCATGGGCAAATGCCCGCCCAGATCGCCCAGCCAGCCGATGCGCGTACCGCGAAAATCACGCGACAGCGCCCCGCCCCAGTTCTGTGCGCCCTCGCTGCGCCGCGTGAGCGGCAGCCGTGCATCAAACCCCGCCTGCACCGACAGCAGTAACGCCAGATCGGGAATATTGCGCGCCATTGGCCCCGCCACGCTGAACTGCTGAAAGAACACCTCATCCCCCGGCCCGTGCGGCACACAGCCCACCGAAGTGCGCAGGCCGTAGACGTTGTTGAATGCGGCCGGCGTGCGCAGCGAACCCATCATGTCCGAACCATCGGCTACCGGCAGCATGTGCAAGGCCACAGCCACGGCTGCACCGCCACTACTGCCACCCGCCGAGCGCGCGGGATCGAAGGCGTTGCGCGTGGTGCCATAGACAGGGTTGTAGGTGTGGCCACCCAGCCCGAATTCGGGCGAGTTGCTGCGAGCCACAAACAGTGCGCCGCCAGCGCGCATGCGCTCGAAAGCCACCGCATCCGCCTGCGTTACCTGGCCCGCGAAGATCGGCGAGCCCTTGGTAGTGACCATGCCTGCAGCGGGTGAAATGTCCTTGGGCGCCTGCGGAAAGCCATGCAGCGGGCCCCTGCTGTGGCCACGCGCCAGCTCCTCGTCAAGCTGGCGCGCCTGCGCCAGCAGCGGCTCGCGGGGCATGTGCGCCACCAAGGCATTGACCTGGGGGTTGAGCCGATCCATCTGGCCCCAGAAGGCCTGCAGCACCTCAGTGCAGGAAACCTCTTTGCGATGGATGGCTGCTGAAAGCTGGGTGGCGCTGAGTTCCACGATGCCGGAGCTGGCAGAAATACGGTGCTCGCTCATTGAATGTCCGTCTCCTGGATGTCTTGAAAATTCAGCATAGGTAAACATCCACTTTCCGACAATCACAATTTTCTGCGGTTATCGTTGCGTTTTTTGCAAAGCAGGCCATGCGAACGTCTCAGCATCTACAGGACACCGCCATTCGCTACTTTCTGGAAGTGGTGCGTAGCGGCTCGGTGAGCGAAGCTGCGCTGCGACTCAATGTTTCGGCATCGGCCGTCAGCCGCCAGATCGCATCACTGGAAGAAGTGCTGCAAACCCCCTTGTTCGAGCGCCGCCCACGAGGCATGGTGGCCAGTGCCGCAGGAGAGCTGCTCGCTCACCATGCCAGACGCCACGCGCTGGAAGCAGAACAGGTGGTGTCGGACATCCAGGCTTTGCACGGGTTGCGCCGTGGCCATGTCCGCGTGGTTGCATCCGCCGGGTTTGCCTTCGAGTTTCTGCCCCATGCCATGGCCACTTTCCGCAACCAGCACCTGGGCATGCGGTTTCAGCTCACTGCCGCATCACCTGCCGAGGTGACCCACGCCGTGCGCAACGGAGACGCCGACATCGGTCTCACCTACAGCCGCGCCGCAGTGCGCGACATTGATGTGCAACACCGCCAGAACTCGCCTGTGATTGCGATCATGCCGCCCGATCACCCGCTGGCCCGCTTTGCCAGCGTGACGCTTGCGCAGATGCACCCCTACCCGATTGCCCTGCTGGACGAAGGCAACACCGCGCGCCAGCTGTTTGACATTGCCTGCGGTCAGCGTGGGCTGGAGTTTGAACCGGCGCTGGAGAGCAGCCAGTTCGATGCCCTGGTGCGATTTGTGCTGCATGGCGGCGGACTCACGCTGGGCGGCGAGGTCACCGTGCGCGAGTACGTGCGCCGGGGCCAGTTGCATACGGCGGCCATCCGCGAGCGCGGCATGAATGCCCGCTCCATCGAATTGCAGACGCTGACCGGACGCCAGTTGCCGCAAGGCGTGAAGGCGTTTTTGGAGCACCTGCGGGCATTACTGCCTGCGGAGTGATGGCAGCCGGGATTGCCTTCAGGCTGCCGGCCAGTCTTTCTGGCCCGAGCCATGCTGCTAGCACCAGAGCAGGCAAGCCGCCACACATATCCTGCGCACTTCACCGGCACAAGCCGCACGCTCGCCGGGCCAATCGCATCGGACACCACCACCACTGCGAACAGCCGGCGACTGTACTCGTCGTAGGCCACGCCGCCGGTCTTGGGCCAGCCACTCGCCAACACACAGGACTCCCCCTTGGGACTGACCTGAAACGGCTTGCCGCCTGCTGAGCCGCGGAAGAACAGCGTACCGTCCGGTGCGGCGGCCGTCAGATCAATGCCATCGAGTGTCGTGAAAGTGGCCACGAGCTTGCCGTCGCCCAGGCTGGCAGGCTGGAGTGGGCTCGGCCTCTGGTCAATCTGTGCAACAACGCCCAGCGCAGGGACAGTCGTTCTTGCCACCCCTCATGAAAACCGTCAGCTGATCCTAGATTCAGGGAATACCCCTGCGCCAAAAGAATGTTTTCCCTATTGATTGAATCCTATTTTTGTATACAAATAACGTATCCATTTCGACTGCTGACTTGGTTTTATGTGTAGGGTGCATGGCGGTCGGTTTGGTCCTTCGAACCATCACAGGAGAGACCCATGAGCACCATAGAGATGCCCGTCAACGCGCTGCCCCAGGCGCACGGCGTCCACGCCGACTCCAATGCGCTGATTAAGCCCGGTTACGACCCGGCTCTGACCAATGAGGACCTTGCCCCGCTCAAAAAGCAAACCTGGGGGCAATACAACTTCTTTGCTTTCTGGATGGCGGATGTTCATAGCGTAGGCGGCTACATCACCGCCGGTAGCCTGTTCTCGTTGGGACTGACGAGCTGGCAGGTGATGGTGGCCCTGCTGGTGGGCATCGTCATCGTGCAGTACTTCTGCAACCTGGTGGCCAAACCCAGCCAGGTAACCGGCACGCCCTATCCGGTGATATGCCGCGCGTCATTCGGAGTGAAAGGGGCCAATATTCCCGCTATCATCCGCGGCCTGATCGCCGTGGCCTGGTACGGCATCCAGACCTATCTGGCATCCGCCGCCTTCATGGTTTTGGCGCTGCATTTCTTTCCAAAGCTCGGCCCCTACTCCCTGGTAGAGTTGCACGGCTTTGCGGGCTTGTCCACGCTGGGCTGGGTGTCGTTCATGGTTATGTGGGTGCTGCAAGCCCTCGTGTTCTGGCACGGCATGGAAGCCATCCGCAAGTTCATCGACTGGGCCGGCCCCGGTGTGTACGTGGTGATGATGGTGCTGTGCGGCTGGCTGGTCTGGAAGGCTGGCTGGGAGAATATCGACCTGAATCTGGGCGGCGTGCGATACAAGGGGTGGGACGCACTGCCTGTAATGCTATCTGCCATCGCACTGGTGGTGAGCTACTTCAGTGGCCCTATGCTGAACTTCGGCGATTTCTCGCGCTACGCCAAGGATTTCAGTGCTGTGAAGAAAGGCAACTTCTGGGGCCTGCCGGTCAATTTCGTGTTCTTCTCAGTGCTTACGGTCATTACCTCTGCCGCCACCGTTCCCGTGTTTGGCGAACTTATCACCGATCCAGTACACACCGTCAGCCGGATCGACAGCACCACTGCCGTTGTGTTGGGCGCACTCACCTTCATGATCGCCACCATCGGCATCAATATCGTAGCCAACTTCGTGTCGCCCGCGTTCGACTTTTCCAATGTAGCTCCCCAGCACATCAGTTGGCGCACGGGCGGCATGATCGCCGCCGTGGGGTCGATCTTCATCACCCCATGGAACCTGTATAACAACCCCGAGGTGATTCACTACACGCTGGACATTCTGGGCTCGTTCATCGGCCCGCTGTTTGGCATCCTGATTGCCGATTTCTACCTGGTGCGCAAGGGCCATGTGGTGGTCGATGACCTCTACACCCTGAGCCCTCAGGGCAGATACTGGTACAGCAACGGCTACAACAAGGCCGCCATCTGGACCATGGTGCCTGCAGCCACCATCCCCATCCTGTGCGTTGTGGTGCCCGCACTGCATGGCGCCGCCAATTACTCCTGGTTCATCGGCATGGGGCTGGGCCTCGTCATCTATCCCATCCTCTGCCGCAAATAGAACCTGTCTACGGTCCAAGGAGGCCAGCATGCGCATCAAGATCATCAATCCCAACACCACCTGGAGCATGACCGAGAAGATGGGGGCCTGCGCCCGCGCTGTGGCGAGGCCCGGCACCGAGGTGGTGACTGTCAGCCCGGCCATGGGGCCAGTCTCCATCGAGAGCCATTACGACGAGGCGCTTGCAGTGCCTGGCCTGCTCGCGGAGATCGCCTCAGGCGAGCGCGACGGCTTCGATGGCTACCTGATCGCCTGCTTTGGCGACCCAGGGCTGCTGGCCGCGCGCGAGTTGGCACGGGGCCCGGTTGTGGGCATTGCCGAGGCCGCGATGCACATGGCCAGCTTCATCGGGCGCCGCTTCAGCGTTGTCACTACTCTGGGCCGCACCATCGGGCAGGCCAAACATCTTGCCGAAGCCTATGGCATGGAACGTTTCTGTGCCAATGTGCGAGCCTGCGAACTGTCGGTACTGGAGTTGGAAGAACCTGGCTCAGGCGCACGCGAGCGCATCGTGGAGGAATGCCGCCGAGCGTTGGCCGAAGACGGCAGCGATGTGCTCGTACTCGGCTGCGCCGGTATGACCGACTTGTGCGAGCACATCTCCCGAACGCTGGGTGTACCTGTAGTGGACGGCGTGACAGCCGGTACACAGTTGCTGGAGTCACTGATCACGCTCAGGCTAGCGACCAGCAAGCGCGGCGAGCTGAACCGCCCACCTGCCAAACCCATGGAGGGGATGCTGCAGCCCTTTGCCTTGCAAGAGTAGCCAGCGCCCGAAGATGGTCAATGGGCATCTGAGCCACAATGGTGCATGCCCCGCCCACGCAAAATGCCCCTCGCTTCCGCCTCCTCCGGACCCAGTGCTGACAATGCCAGCAGCCTTGGCGATACCGACCGACAATCGATCGAGTCCATCGCCAAGGATATCGCCACAGCCATCATTGAGCGGCGCCTGCCGCCGGGCACTTGGCTGCGCGAAGAGGCTCTTGGCCGGGTATATGCCGTCAGTCGCACCAAGGTGCGCGCCGCACTGGTGATGCTGGCCAAGGACAAACTGATCGAGAATATTCCCGACAAAGGATGTTTCGTCAGCCAGCCTAGCGTGGAAGAGGCCCGCGAGGTCTTTAGCGTGCGCCAACTTCTGGAAGCTGAGGTGGTGCGTCTGTTCATGGCGCGTGCCAAGCCACGCGACTACCAGTTGCTTGCAGAGCAGATCAAATTCGAGCGCCAGGCCCTCCATGTCCGCTCAGCCACAAGCACGGTGCGGGAGCGGCTGCTGGGCGATTTCCATGTGGTATTGGCCGAGGCCACGGGTAATCGCACGCTGTCTGACTTGGTGCGCGAATTAGTGGCGCGCAGCTCGCTGATCGCCATGCTCTACCATACCTCCAACGACCCCCAATGCTCTTCAGACGAACATGAAGAGCTTTTAAAACTGTGCCGCAGCGGCGATGTTGAGGCCGCCGTCGAGAGCATGCGCGCGCATCTATCGCGCATCGAGACCAGCCTGCAGTTGGAGTCACAGCCCCACAATCGCCAACTCGATTTGGTCAATGCACTGCTGAAGCACGAGTAAGAAGACGAACTTGAGTTGATCCTGCTCAGCGGCGGCATCACAAACACAGGCCACTGCCATACCAGCTCCTCAAAGGGAGTGTGTTGCCTGTGTGGTTTGCGATGTATTAGCAGGCCGTAGTCTAGATGTATCTAAATCGTTTGCACAACAACGTACTTCAAGTGCAACCGGTATGCAAAAAAGAAAACGCCCGATATGACATCGGGCGCTATTCAAGAAGTCAAGTTCGAGCCATCTAGCTGCTCAAACAATGTCTACTGCTTTAAGGTTTCTCCAGCTTCAGTGCCCCAAGACTACGTGCGCCAAATGGCACAAGCAACGACAAGAGCAGCAACAATACAGTGCTATTTGCCGGAACCGGAGTGGCAGCGACCGGCTTACTGCCGACACTCACGTGCACTGGGTCAATAGTTGCAGCCTGGGTCTGCAGAACACTGCCAGCAGGCACAGTCACCCCGGCGGGTAGGCATGGCGCGGGAGTTGCCGTTGGACATGTCGGATTGGAGTTATCCACGTTGTCAGTAGGAACCGATCCTGTCACACCAGAGCCACTGCCATTGGCCTGGTTAGAGATCACAGTTCCGGAACTCACGCCAGCATTCACCGTGACTGGCAAGGTAATGGTCATTACACCCTTACCACCCAAAACCGCTCCTGATGTCAACAGATTGATATCTGAGGTGCCGTTGAATGCCGAATTGAGCATGCCAGTGCTAATACCTGATCCAAAGGTCGCCACTGTCGCCCCACCGTTGTAGCTGACATAGCTCGGAAGAGTTTCCGTGATCTGGAAGTTGGTGATATCTGTATCCTCTACATTCGCATAGCTGATCGTATAGACCAATTGCTCACCAGGCAGCACACTGTTGCCTCCGCTAGTGGCATTGCGCACCGACTTTACACCTGTCATAGAGGCTGTTGTACCTGGGTTGGTCGCAGGGGTACCTACTCCCACCAATACTGGATCAACCGTCGAAGTCTGAGGCTGCTGCACACTACCAGAAGGTACGCTCACTCCAATGGGCAGGCATGGCGCAGGAGCAGCAGCCGGACATGCTGGGTTGGAGTTGTCCACGTTATCAGTGGGAACATTACCTGTCACCCCAGAGCCACTGGCGTTTGCCTGGTTGGAGATCACTGTGCCAGAGCTCACACCCGCATTCACAGTCACGGGCAAGGTAATGGTCATTGCGCCTGCACCGCCCAGGATTGCGCCCGGTGCCAACAGGTTCGTATCTGAGGTGCCGTTAAATGACGAATTGAGTGCTCCAGTACTGATAGGGCCAACTGTCGCCACTGTAGCTCCACCGCTATAGGGCTTTGTTGCACAAATCCGGGCCGCAGCGGTAGTAGGCTCGGATGATGAGTGAGACGAACTGGGGTCGGCGCAAGTACCGCACCACAAACTG